>JADFNM010000001.1:335750-671501 GCA_022563395.1 Patescibacteria group bacterium | reverse complement strand
AGTAACGGTGCCAACAGTTGTAATGCCTGATTGAAGGAAATGCTCGCCGGAAACAAAGTCTGTGAATATATCATGGCCGGCTATGCCAGAGGCAGAGAAATTAAGAGTTCCTGTAGAGATAGAAAGACCGGTACCCTCTATGTCGGTGACCTCGGTGGCGTCCACAACAATCCTGAAGGTGGTGTCTGCGCCATCAACATCGGGGAAAATGTACAACTGCTCATTCGTGTTTGCGGCTAATCCTTCACAAATAAACCCGCCTCCTCCGGTGGTCGCTACGAAGAAACACTCGTCCACCAAGAGCGCGGGGTCGCCAGCCAATGTGTTGTCCTGCTTGATGTCCACAAAATCTATCGTGTCATCGGCAATCTCTGAGGATACAATGTCTGTTCCCAGATCAACATTACAGGAGCCGGACGAACAGGTAAGGCCTGTTCCGCCCAAGGCATTGATCTCTATCTGGACATAGGCTGTGGTGGCCAAGGAAGTATCATCGTCATCGGCAGAAGGGGTTGTTGCGGTTGAAGAGCCCAAAGCCCAGGAGGTAACGGTAACTGAGTCGGCAATGGTAAGGGCGGTAGAGCCATCGGTATCAAGGGTGGCTGTTACATCTCCCGTAAAGCTGTCTCCTGAAAGGATGACCGTTCCCGAAACATCTCTGAAGGTCCACGTCTTGTCGGCCGAGGTGATATCGGCCGTGGTGATAATTCCTGCGAATCTTCCCGCTCCCCCTGCGAAAGGCAAGAGCTTCAAATCGTCATCCGCTGCCGTGGCAGAACGGAAGATAACCGGCTCGGTGCCCGAGGTTGCGGTAAAGATGTTCTGGGCTGAGGTTGCAAGAGAAGTACCTGTGGCTACGCCTAGGACCGGGGTTGTTAGGGTGGGCGAGGTTGCAAACACCAAGTTACCTGTTCCTGTCGTGCCTGTAACAGAAGCGGCAAGGTTGGCAGAAGAAATGGTGGTGGCAAGGTTGGAAGAGCCGTCCGTGGCAACCAGGCGTGAGGCCGTAAGGTCTGAAAAGGTGATGGTGCCAGAGGAAGAAACCCCAGCTGCGGTGACTACTCCAGCTCCCGTAACAGAGAAGTTGGTTCCAGCAATGGCATTGCCCCCCAAAGAAAGGGCTGTGGTGATATCCGCATCAGAGACGTCAAGAGCTGTAGTTATGCCACCTCCCGTGGCAGCCGTTATAATGAGGCCGCTTGCTACTGCTTCGTTAACATCAGCATTGTCAATAAGGAGAAGGGCTTCGGTGGTTCCGGTGGAGCCTGCGTCGTCTACATTACGCACCACCAAGATTCTTTGAGTATTGGAATCTGTTCCTGCATCATTGATCAAAGCTAAGGTGAGGCCGTCAAAAGCAGCGGCTGTCGCTGCAGTGTTCCAGTCAAAGGTGGTTGTGTTCTCTGCCATGGACAGGGTGAGGTTAGTGCTAGGATCCGTCAGAGCAGACCAAACAGTAGAAGCTGAACCAGAACACGAGCCGAAAGCTGGTGTTCCCCCGTTGGTCGAAACAAGACAGAGTGCTCCTGCCCCGCCGGTTGGCGTCTGGGCCAGAACACCGGAACCATTGGTATAGAGTATGCCGTTTGCGTTCGTGAAAGTGGAAAACGTAATGCCGCCTGCCAATGTCAGGTCGCCAGACGACAAGACGGGAATCTGGTTGCCTGTCGCTGACTGAGAAGGGGTAAAGCCCCCAACGGTACTTGCATTAATCGCGTAGCCCGCAGCGACAATACGCTGCCTGGGGTCAAGTGTCTCAAAAGAGCTTACTCCGGCGCAAGAGCCGCCAGACGAATTTGCGACTTCAACATTAAGATATACCTCATCGTTGTCCTGAAAGTTGAAGTCAAGGGTATCGCCTCCGGCAGCGGTATCCCCAATGCCCACGTTAAACACTCCGTCCTTCACGTTGACGGTCATGGTGGATGGCACACCAGAAGGCCAGAGTTTTGTATCGGGCACGCCTACCGTCGCATCCTCATATATAGAAAAACGCAAACAAAAGTTCGTCCCGTCTCCGCCAAGCAAATTCCCGCTTGAATCCAAGAGTCTTCCTTGGTGATTGAGAATATTTGGTACGCCCGCTACTCCGCTTGCGGTATCTACTGCAATGAAAAAACTCAGCAATGTAATGGCTACTACGAAAACTCTTTTTTGAAACTTATACTTTTTCATTCGCCATGGTACGGAAATATTCGGTATCCTTAATCAATTTGACGACTGCCAAAACTTCTTTTTCGGTATAGTAACGCCAACCACGGGAATCCCGCTTTGCCTTGGGAATTAAACCAACAGCCTCCCAGCGAATGAGCGTGGTCTTGTTCCGGTCAACCCTTTTTAAGATTTCGTTGAGGTAATATCGTTCTTTGGACATATGATGAAACAAAAAAGGCGTCTTCTTGTACACACAAGAATATGCCCTTTTACATTGCTGGACTCTAAACTTGCAATCTTTCTGGAGTCCAGACTCCGGTCTATTTATTGCGCAATAGACTCGAGTCTATACTTCAAAAATACATGGGTGATTGAGGGACGTTATCCAAATTCAACGTCCCCCAACCTTATCTCTCTCATTGTTTTCTCTCTAAAGGGCAAAGAGAGAAATTGTTCCACAAATGGGAAAGAGATTTGCGCAAAAAAGAGCTGCTCTCTAACACTAAGTATACCAGTATACCAAAATACCTGTCAATATCCCTGTGGAAAACTCGTGGATAAGGGGAGGAAAAATCTCTTTTTCCAAAGAAAAAAACGGCTGGAGACCGTTTCTGTGATGCCTGAACCCTTCCTGTATTTTCCCCTTATCGCTCTGCTCATAGCTCCCCTACCGCCTAGAGCGCATATCTCCTAAATCTCGTTTAGGAGATATTCGGTGTGCTTAAATCTCGTTTGAGCATGTGTGCAGGAAACTATTTTTTGTAATTTTCGCCCCGTTTTTTATTCCTTACTCGTAAGGCAGCGTACATCATCATTATGAAAACTACTATTAAACCCAACCCCTCTCGGTCGGGTCTATTTTGTTAGACGTCCGCCGTCTAACGCCTCTAAAAGGAGTTTTTCAAGAAGCTTTATATCTTCATCGTCATATAAAGATACAGCGTAAATAGTTTTTGCAATCTTCTGAAGTGTTTTTTTAGCTTCTTTAACTTCACTATCATCTTTAAGATCTGTTTTCGTTAAAAGAATAATCTCTTTTTTTTCAAGCAGCAAAGGATCATATTGCTCAATTTCTTTTCGTACTATTTGATAAGCCTCAAGTACATTGGTATTTTCCAAGGAGATTACATGAACAAGTATTTTTGTTCTTTTAATGTGGCGCAGGAATTTATGGCCCAATCCTTTTCCTTTCGCAGCACCCTCTATAAGACCTGGAATATCAGCAATGATATATCCATACATTTCTCCTAGGTTCGGCTCAAGCGTTGTGAAAGGATAATCTCCAATCTTTCCATGGGCTGAGGTAAGTTTATTTAAAAGACTTGTTTTCCCTGCATTGGGCAGACCTACAAGGCCAACATGGGCTATGAGTTCAACTTCAATATACAAGGTCGCTGTTTGCCCTGGTTTTCCAGGAGTAGTCTTGTCTGGCGATTGGTTTCTTGAACTTTTAAATGATCTATTCCCTCTGCCGCCAAATCCTCCAGAAAGCAGAAGTATTCGCTCCCCTTCTTTGTTTAAGCTAAACTTTTCACTCGTTTCTATATTGGTAATGATAGAACCCACAGGCAAAAAAAGGTCAAGATCTTCTCCATTGGCTCCAAAGAGATTCTTTGCTTGTCCATCTTTACCATCTTCAGCTTTAAGTTCCTTTTTACTTCTATAACGGGAAAGCAAATGAACATCTCGCAAAGCTTTTGCATATACATTTCCCCCTCGGCCCCCATCTCCACCAGAAGGACCCCCAAGATCTTTTTCCTTTGTGTGAGACCAGCGTACAACTCCATCTCCCCCATCACCTGCTTTTACTTGAATTCTTATCTCATCAATAAATGCCATAAACATACCTTACCTTGTCGGTGTACTTTGGGCAATTAAAAAACCACCACCTTGGCGATTCTTTGAAACTTAGTTCGACTAAGTTGTGAATAACTTAACCCCGTTAAGTTTTGTCTCCTCATATCTCCTTAGTCTAGCTAAGGATTCCTTAGCTAGACTAAAGAACCATTGGCTTCTTGTATTAGTATGCTGGGAATTGTGGATGATTTTAGAACTGCAGATTGGGGAAAGTTAATCCCCTATCCTCAATTAACCATGGAGCAATCGCAGAAATTACTACAATTAGTTGTCTGATAATTTGCTTTTTGCTCCCCTTCAGAAGAGAATATTAAAGTTAATTCTCAGTTACTTTAAAAAACATCATCATTCCCGACGTTAAATGTTCTGCAATGTGACAGTGTGCCATCCATTCTCCAGGATTTGATATGTCTAATAGAATATCAACATATGAACCAATGGGAACCAATACGGTATCTTTCCAAACTAAATTTTTTGATTCAACACCATTTTTATTAAGCACTAAAAACCGTTGACCATGAAAGTGAATTGGGTGCTGTGATGGGTCTGATATGCTTGAATCATTAAAAATTCTAATTTTTACTTTATCTCCAACTTGAAAATTTAAATCAATATCAGTATTTTTCTTACCTGTAGATGTATCTTTTAATAACCATTTTATCGTATCAGTTTTAGTATCTTTATTGAATCTAGGTTCAGAATCTTCCCAGTTAATCCTATCAGAACCTCCAACTTCAACTTTATCCCAGTCATTATCAGTGCTATCTGAATCTCCTTTAGTGAACAAAGACGCAAAAAAAGAATCTACTTCAAATGAAAGTTTAATATTTACGTCAACTTCTTTATCAAAATATTGTCTGAAATTATTGATATCTTCTGTTACATATTTATTTTCTCTTAATGAATAAAAGTCTCCACTAAAATCATCTTCCAAAGTTACGGGTTCTCCAGATACTTTAATTTTTCCGAGGGTATATTCATTTTCAGGAGTTATGCTTTTAAATTCATACTCTCCCGCTTTATCAAATAGTACTTCAATTGTATATCTTTCTGCAGAAGAAATAATAACTGAATCTACAAATTCCTCTTTTTCATAAGAACCGATATCTGAACCAATTAATTTAATTCTCGTGTTTGGGATTGAAAAATTAAACACTCTGGTACTTGCAACATTTGTAATGTAAAACCTTACAACTTCTCCTGTAGTTACTTCCAAATTATAATTGTCGTCCCCATTAATTAACATAATGTTTCCAAATCTTCCATTCAACGCATGATTAGCATAATCTTTAAAAGATGGAAACATTCCATCGTCTTCAATTAAAATATCATCTAAAATAATTGGAATTTCCTTGTTTGCATTATTGTAATAATCGTCTTCTGTGGGAGATACCAACATATTTCCATATAATCCTAATTCTTGTTGATAATCTTCACGAACATGTGGGTGATACCAGTAAACTCCTTCGTCATTAAATCGTAATTCATATTGAAAGCTTTCCCCTGGCTTTAGTGCTTCCATTGTTATACCTGGAACTCCATCAAATTTATTATCCAGTCTTAATCCATGCCAGTGAACTGTTGTCTCAACATCTAAATTATTCAATACATTTACTAAAATTATTGAATTTTGTTCAATTTTCAAAAGAGGCCCTGGAATTTGACCGTTGTACCCAAACATTCTAATTGTTTGCCCACCAATTTCTTTTTGAATTATATCAATTGATAAAGTAAGTGTGTCTCCATTCTTCAACTCGATAATTTCTGATGCTTTTGCAACCTCTAAGCCTAATATTGAAGTGGGATATTTTTCACTTTGATTTGCAAACTCGTGAAAAATAGCAAACCCAATAAAAAATACTACAATACCTAATATTGCAAATTTTATTTTTCTTTTTTTAAATATACGTATGTTTACCATAATATTACATATCTTACCGTTCCAGATACCTCCCCAAAATTATCTGTTGGAATTTTGGAACGTTATTAAGAAATTCTCAATATACTCTATTCTTCACTAAAGCTTCGGAGTGACGGGCTTGATAAGAGTTAATTTCTTTTCTCGTCGCCATCCTTTAATTTCCCGCTCGCGCTTTCTGGCGTCTTTCAGATTGGCAAACGTTTCGGAGTGCTTTAACTCAATTGGCCTTCTTAATTTCGTATAGTGGGCTCCCCATTTTGATTCGTTATGTTGTTTTATTCTTCTTTCTAAATCGTTCGTACATCCAACATACAATGACTGATCTGCGCACTCAACGATATAGACGTAGAATTTCATGATGTATCACTTCGCTCTGTTGAGCTCAGTGCCTTCGTCGCTTTTATTGAGAAGCGGTCGAAGACCCTGAGGCCATTCGGCTCTGAGAGCCTCAGGCTCGATGAGAGCGGAAGCGACGAAGGGCTGCGGGTCCTGGATTCGAACCAGGATACACGCCTCCAGAGGGCGCGGTCCTACCGTTAGACGAACCCGCAATACGGGGATAGTATATCGTATTTTCCTTGAAAAATCTAGACCTTCAGGTACTTTCTAATGGCAATCAAGCTTGAAACGACCCCAAGCCCAATCCCCGCTACAAGCTGTAAAAGCAGAATGAGAAAAAGGTTGTCTGCAAAGTAAGAAAAGAGGTCAAAACCGGGAGCAAATGTTTGAAGCTTTATTCCCACAAACAAGGTTAAAGGAAAGAACAATAAGGTAGTAATAAGGGTTGCCAAAACCCCCACAATTATTCCCTGAATAATAAAGGGGCCGCGGATAAACCAGTTAGAAGCCCCAACCAAACGCATAATCTCAATTTCATCCCTGGAGCTGTAAATGGTAAGACGTATGGTATTAAAGGCAACGAGCACCGCAACAAAGCCCGCAAACAAGGTAACCAAGAACACGGCGGTCTGAATGCCCGCGGTTAAGGTAGAAAGCCTATCAATAACAGGAGCGCGGTCAAAATAGTCAACATCACTGATAATAAAAGCAAGCGGCGTGTTTTGCAAAAACTCTGAAATGGCAGGATACTGGCTAACCGAAAATGCCTTAATGTTCAAGGAAGCCAGCAAGGGATTCTGCCCCACAATCTCTAGGGACTCCAAGATAACCTCGTCTTGCTTGTGTATTTCAACAAAACTCTTAAGCGCCTGTTCTTTTGAAACATACTTCACCTCCTTTACTTCGGGCATAGATTCAAGTTCTTCTTTGAGTTGAGACACTTCTTCTTGTGTTGCAGTGTTTTTTAAATACGTGCTAATGTCCACGCTTTCCTCCAAGCCAGCTATCATGAAAGAAGCCATACCTTGGAGAAAAAAGAGCATGGTCGCCACAGACATAACAATAACCATAACAAACAAGGCCGCACCAGAAGAACTCTTGTCTCTTGAAAACTTTTCCCAGCCAGACCTCAGTACTCTTTTAAAAGCAATCATCATAATGTATTTGATGGAATAGTGCCTAAACGAGATTTAGGAGCTCCTAAATCTCGTTTAGGCACTAAATCATAAACATGCCTCGTTCTTCATCGCGAAGAAGCCTTCCCTCGTCTAACGTAATAACTCTTTTCCCGAGGCGGTTAATCACTTCTCTGTTGTGCGTTGCTAATATAATGGTAGTGCCCAATTCATTAATCTTTACCAAAAGACCAATGATGTCTCTTGTATGGTAGGGATCCAGATTCCCGGTTGGCTCGTCTGCAATAATAACATCCGGCCGATGAATCAAGGCCCGTGCTATGGCTACCCTCTGCTTCTCCCCGCCAGAAAGCTGGGCTGGGTAGTGATGGGCCCGGTCAATCAAGCCCACAATCTCCAGCACCTCAGAAACATCCCGCACAATATCCTCTTCTCTGGCTCCCATAACCTCCATGATATAGGCAACATTCTCATACGCGGTTTTGTTTTGCAAAAGCTTGTAGTCCTGGAACACGGCCCCAACTTTTCGCCGAAACTCAGGGAGCAAGGAGTCTTTGATCTGATGCACGTCATCTCCTTGAAACAACACCCTGCCTTCTGAAGGAAACTCTTCTCTCAAAAAAAGCTCCAACAAGGTGCTCTTGCCTGCTCCAGACTTGCCCACCAAAGACACAAACTCCCCATCTTTGATTCCAAAGGAAATGTCTTTTACAGCTACGCTGTTTGGGGGATAGATTTTGCTAACCTTTTCAAACTTTATCATTATGATACAACTTTCACTTCGCTTTCAATGAATACATCAAGATCTCCATCTAACACTGCTTGCACGTTTTTGGTTTCAGTTTGGGTGCGGTGATCCTTCACCAATTGGTACGGTTGAAGAACATATGACCTGACTTGGCTTCCCCATTCAATCGCTTTCTTTTCTCCCTTAAGCAAAGCTATTTCTTTTTTTTCTTCCTCCTTCTTTCTGTCATACAGCTTTGCAGCCAACATTTCCAGGGCTTTGTCTTTGTTTCGCTGCAAGGAGCGTTGGGCTTGCGAGGTCACTACCATGCCAGTAGGAACATGGGTGATGCGAATTGCAGTCTCCCTTTTATTCACGTACTGCCCCCCTGGCCCCGAAGCCCTAAATGTATCAACTTTAATATCATCTGGGGAAATAACAATATCCTTTTTCTCTGCAAGGTTCAAGACCGGCAATACCTCAAGGGAAACAAAGGAAGTATGGCGCAGCTTCTTTGCAGAAAAGGGAGAAATGCGTACTAAGCGATGCACCCCGGCTTCTCTGTAAAAGAGTCCATACGCGTTAAGACCCTGTACTTCAAAGGTCACCTGCTTGGTGCCAATCCTGCCTTCAGCTCCAGCTTCCCCAAAAGAGTGGGATATTTCCTTTACTTTCCACCCTTTCTTGTCTGTGTACCTAAGGTACATTCTGTGCAGCATGGATGCCCAGTCCTGGGCATCCTGACCTCCAGCTCCAGCAGTAATGGTCAAAATGGCGTTTCCCTTATCGTATTTCCCTGAAAGAAACACCTGGAGCTCTGCTGCTTGGAGAGAATCTTCTAGGAAAGCTACTTGTTGTTCTAATTCCTTGGTTTCGCCTTCCTTCAGTAGTTCTCCCAGTTCTTTTGTGTCAGAAATCCCCTTTTTTAAATCTGCCAGTAGAGCAAGCTCTTTTTTCAGTTCTGCTGTCTCTTTTAAAAGAGATGCTCCTCGGTCTTGATTCTCCCACACCAAAGGATCCTCCAACAGTTTCTCTATCTCTCTTGCCCTTTGTTCTTTTTCTCCAAAGTCAAAGACAGTCCTCCAGCGTCTGGAGGCGTTCCTGTAACTCTTGGATTTTCGCTTTAATGTCTTCCATGTGGAGCCGGAGGCGAGATTCGAACTCGCGACTTGCTGTTTACGAAACAGCTACTCTGCCACTGAGTTACTCCGGCATGATTTCATTTTCTGAGCGGGATACCGGAATCGAACCGGCGCCACAACCTTGGGAAGGTTACATACTGCCACTATACGAATCCCGCATTACTTAAACCAGGCCCACGGATCCCACCACACCCTTGTTTCCTCTTGCTTTGTTTCTGGTTCCTTAAGGGGCAACACGGTTACCATTTCTTCACCAGGCTTTTGATACAATCCCTGTTCTCTGAGCACCCTTTCTTGGTATTCTGTGGTAGCCGACACCTCCAATTGGTGCTGCAGCTGCTGTTCCTGCTGGCTCAACTCTACTATCTCCAGCTGAAATTCTCTTGCCGTTTCTTGAAGCTCAGCCCTCTTTTGATACAAGCGCAGGTTGTAGAAAATGAGAAACAGACCCAACAAACCAATCAAGACAAGAAAAGACCATCCAAACACTTTCTTTGTAGTAGAGCTCTCCCGCTTTTTGCGGAATCTGGAAAGTTTTGCTACCATGAAACAATCATCCTATGAGCCCAAAGAAACGCATTCGCATCATCTGGACCGTGTTTGTGGTCTTCATTGCCGGGAGCTTAATCCTGTCCCTTCTCTTGCCTTTTGGGTATCTCCTATTCTAGCTCAAAATCCCTCTCTTTTCAATCTGTAAAAGAAATGCCCTCGGCTCGCGATTTCGCAAGCCAAGGGCCGAAGGGTCTACTGCACAGGTCCCAAGTTTCCAAGTGCTTCAGGAATTACGGGAGAACACCCGGTCCATACCGCCCCATCCGCGCGGGCCCGCGACCGAGCGGGCATTCATGTACCAGCCATCAACACCCCAGTAAACATCCACTGCACGGAGATCGCCGTTGACATCGCAAACATAGAAAATATTTGCCCACCTGTTGGTGAGCAGAACGCCTTGCTCGCCGTTAGGCTGACGCTCCATGAGGGCGTATATCTGGGCAAGTGTGGTCTCCTTATTCTCCCCCAACTCAACCATGATTGGGCCGTCACGCGATGCTATCGTGAGCTTTGCATAGCGAAGCGTTATCTCAACAGTCGGTTCCTCAATCTTCCCGAAAAACCAGGCCTCGAGATCCTCGCCAAACCAGCCGATCTTTACCGGGGAATTGCCCACTACAAGCTTCTCTCGCGCCACGAACTGCACAGTGATTGCTGGAATCACAACCGTGCCGAGCTGAGCAAGGAGTAGTTCTACTGTAGACATAACGACTTCCTTTCCGCGCCTATGGCGCTAAAAATGTGCTATGCAGCTCTATTGAGATATACTGCGTACAGCCTTATATGACACGGCTTCTGTATATCGTCAAGCAGTAACACAATCCTAAGAAGTTCGTGCATCTCCCCTGATCTACTTCCTTGGTCAACTCCGAAACAGCTCCAAAAATACCTTGGAGGGAATGGTTACTTTCCCTTTTGCCTTGAGTTCCTTTTTCCCTTTCTTTTGCCTTTCCAATAGCTTTTTCTTTCTTGTAACATCTCCCCCATATAGGGCTCCCGTAACATCTCTTCTCTGGGCTTTTAAGGTCTCCCGTGCAATAATTTTACCCTCAACAACTGCCTGCAAAGCAACCTCAAAGAGCTGGGGGGGCAGAATGTTTTTCAGCTTCTCTACAATGGCCTTGCCTTCTTTGTATGTATCTTTTCTTGGAATAATCACAGAGAGCGCATCCTGATTTTCTCCTGCAGTCCATATCTCAAGCTTTACCAAGTCAGCTGGTCTCATAGCCAAAATCTCATAATCCATGGAAGCCATGCCCTGGCTGCAGCTTTTGAGTTTGTCATACAAATCAGCTATCACCTGACGGAGAGGAATCTCAAAGACAGCCAGCAGGCGCTCTTCTCCCAGGTTCTTTACGCCGGTTGAGAATCCACTTAAAGCCAGCACTAGCTGAGTAACCTGGGGGAAAAAGTCGCGAGGAACAATAACCTCGAGGCGAACCCAAGGCTCCTTTACCGCAACAATCTTTTGCCCGTCCGGCCAATCAGTAGAGGTCTTCACAGAGAGCTGTTCTTTTCTTTCTGTTACTACCTGAAACTCCACACAAGGGCGTGAAATGACAATCTCAACTGCAAACTCCCGCTGTATTCGTTCCGCTATAATTTCAGAATGCAGCACTCCCAAAAACCCGCAGCGAAATCCTCTTCCCAATACCTCTTTGCTTTCCTGCTCAAAAGAAAAAGAGGGATCGTTCAGCTTTAACTGGAACAATGCATCCTTCAAAGCATCAAAATCATCTACGTCTTGCGGGTACAAACTCACATACACCATGGGTTTTGGAGTTTGGTACCCAGCTAAGGGTTCTACCTTTGCCTTTTGTGCGGTTATGGTATCTCCAATGCGAACCTTTTCTGCCTCTTTCATTCCTGTCGCCACATACCCAATCTCCCCTGTTCTCAAGACATCTGTAGAATGTTCACTGGGCAAAAAATATCCTACTTCCTTGACTGATCCTTCTGCCTTTGTCTGCAAAAAAGAAACCTTATCATTTGCCTTGAGCTCCCCATCCACAACACGAACATAGGTCACAATGCCCCGAAAGGAATCGTACAGGGAATCAAAGATAAGGGCGCGGAAAGGAGCTTCTCTTGTGCCTTTTGGAGCTGGAACCCTTTCAATAACTGAATCAAGAAGTTTTGGAACCCCACTCCCCTCTTTTGCTGAAATGCAAAGCACCTCGTTCTCCGGTATAAAAAGAAGCGATGCTACCTCTTTTACAACCTCTTCAGTCCTTGCCAAGGGAGAATCTATCTTGTTTACAGCAGGAATAATCACCAGGCCTTGTTTCTTTGCAAGGTTAAGATTGGCTAAGGTTTGAGCTTGAACCCCTTTGGTTGCGTCTACTAAAAGAATGGCGCCCTCTACCGCAGCTAAAGCGCGGGAAACCTCGTAGGTAAAGTCAACATGGCCTGGGGTATCAATGAGATTGAGAACATACCCCTGATACTTCATTCGAACAGGCTGCATTTTAATGGTAATGCCTTTTTCTCGCTCCAAATCCATTTGGTCTAACACCTGGTCTTTCATTTTTCTCTTCTCAATGGTTCCGGTCAATTCCAAAAATCGGTCTGCCAGAGTGGACTTTCCGTGGTCAATGTGGGCAATAATCACAAAGTTTCTAATATTTTTTAGCTCTTCCATACAATACTCCTACTTTTCTTTCTTGAAAAATGGCAGAAGCTTCAACTCCTCAACCTTGAGCAGTTTTGCTGCTGTAAGATATGCTGCGAGTCCGGCAATAACCACGAGAATGGCCTGGAGCAATACGTTTAAAAAGGTATCTAAAGGCAAAAAGAGAAAAGTCCCTTGCAAGGCAAAAAAGGAAACAATGCCCATCACCACCCCCGAAATTCCTATTCTGTTGAGCGACCCTGAAAGCTTCTTCATATTAACCCCAATCTTAAACTTCAAGAACAAGGCCAAAAAGAATCCTTGAAGAACTACCGATGCTGACACCGCCAAAGGAAGTGCCAACACCCTTACATCCTGAATATCTGCCACATCAAAAAAAGAAACCAAAAATCCTTGAATAAAGTTTGGGAAAGAAAATACCCATAATAAAGCAAGGGCCACAGCAACATTGCTCACAATGGCGCCAATGCCAATAAGCGTGGGGGTCTTGGTGTCTTGTAGGGCATAGAAGGCGCGGGCAAACAATGGAACCAGGGATTGAAAAAACACTCCCAGGGCAAAAGCCCCAAATACAGCGGCTGTCAGGCGCGTTTCTACCCAGCCAAACTCTCCTGTCCCCAGCACAAGACGGATGATATGGACTCGCAAAAGAAACATAAAACCGGAAACTGGAATGATAAAAAAGAATATGGTACGCACAGTTTTCAAGAAACTTTCTTGAAACGCAGCATTATCCTTTTTGGCAGCTGCAAAAGAGAGCAGCGGGAAGGCAGCTGTTGCCAAAGAAATCCCAATGACTCCAATGGGAAGGAAGTAAAGGTTGTTTGCAAAGCTCAAAACCGCAATAGAGCCTACGGCCAAGGTTGATGCCAAAGCCGTTATCACCACGAGATTCACATGAAAGGCAGCAGCCCCCACAATACGCGGGGCAGTTAATCGCGCCATGCGAAGTAAAGAGGGGTCAAAAAAAGAGAAAACATTCTTAAAAGAAAACCCGGACTGGAACGCAGGATATACCTGAATGAGTAAATGCGCCGCAGCTCCCAGCACCACGCCCCAGGCAAGACCAATTAATCCAAGAGCCGGGACAAAAAAGAGAATACCCACAATGATTCCCGCGTTGTAGAGAACCGGGGCCAAAGAGTACACCAAGAACTTACGGAAATACTGGAGCATGCCAGAAAACACCGCAGAGACTCCAAGGAGTATGGGAGACAAAAGCATGAGACGGGCCAAGGGCACCGTAGCCTCTCGCATTTCGCCACTAAACCCAGGGGTCACAAACTGAATCAGAAAAGGCATGAATACAAACAAAATCAAGGCAAAACCCGCAAGCAAGAAAAAGAACACGTTTAAGAGGTTTGAAACCATGCGAAACGCCTCATCCTTGTTCTTCTCAAAGTATTCAGAAAAGATAGGCAGGAACACCGCTGTGAATCCCCCCATGATTAAAATGCCGTAGATAAAGTCCGGGACGCGAAAGGCAGCAAAATATATGTCCAGCTCTTCTCCTGCTCCAAAACGGGATGCCAGCAGGCGGTCTCTCAGCAATCCCAACAACCGGGACGCTAGCGCGGACCCTGCCAAAAGAAGGGCGGCTGCCCCAATGGTCTTGCTTTTAATGCTGAGAAGTTTTGCAATCATTCAAGTTTTTGCATTTTACCTTAAAACCAACGAAAAAACCACCTAGTCATCTTGACATTGCCGCAATATATGGGATAATACAGTTGTCACAGTAAGCTAGGTGATCGCCCCCTACCATACGGTAGGGAGAGGAAAGTCCGAACACTCTCCGCCGATGAGGCGGATCCATGGGTCAGGGTAATACCCTGCCAAGGTGACTTGAGAGGTGCGAGCAGAGACGTCTTGATGCGAAAGCTGAGAGACGCCCTGTCGAATGACGGGGCGAGTCCTGATAGAAATATCAGGGGTGAAACGGCTAAATCCTGCCTGAGTGCAAGAGCAAACCAGAAGATCTGCTTTCATGTGGAGCTTTTGGAAAGGTGGCTCGCTTGATCCTTCAGAGTAATCTGCTGGACAGATAGATGATCACCCTTAACAGAATTCGGCTTATCGGCTTGCTGTGCAATACAAACCCGTCAGTTTATCTGGCGGTTTTGTATTGCTTTTGCCTAAATCTCGTTTAAGCACTATTGCTTAAACGAGATTTAGGCAGAGAAGACATAAAAATACTGGGGAGGCACCCTGTCTTTCCTAAGAACAATTCCGTCTTTTCGCAATAACTTCTCTTTTGTTTTTATCCCTCCAGGAGCACTGTATCCAGTCAGCTCTCCGTTAGACGCTACCACCTTGTAGCAAGGGTATTCTTTGGGATGCTCATTTGAAGCCATGATCCTCCCAATGGCTCGAGGAGAAGTTTTACAAACTCTGGCCAGCTCCTTGTAGGTTGTAACTTTCCCTTTGGGAATCTTCTTCAAAAGCAAGATTGCCTTATGCATATATCCAACTCTGTAAACTTAATGAGATTAAGTTTTAGAAGAGTTGCTTTGGGTGGCCTTTTTTATCCAAGGCATCGTTTACCAAGCGGTCTGCCTCTTTGTTCTTTTCTCTGGGAACTGCAGTAAAACTTACCTTGTGAAAATCAATCTTCAGGTTCCAAAGCTCCAAGAAAAACTTTTGAATCTTTGCATTCTCCACTTTGTATTGTCCATTGAGCTGCTTTACGAGCAATTCTGAATCAGCAAAAATTTGAACCTCTGCTTTCTTTGCTTTTTCTTTTCCCCACAATGCCTTGATTTTTTTCAAGGCAAAGATGGCAGCTTTGTACTCTGCCTCATTGTTGGTTGTTTCGCCCAAATACTCTCCGTATTCTTTTAAGGTTTCTCCCTTTGCGTTTTTAATAACAACCCCAATGGCAGAGGGCCCTGGGTTACCCCTTGCTCCCCCGTCGGTATAGACAATAAACTTCTCCTTTTCCATGGATGATTGCCTAAGTTTCGTTTAAGCACCAGTGCTTAAACGAAACTTAGGCAGTATGGTTTTTAAAGTATTCTATCAAACACTTTTTAAACTTTGCCACATTAGCGTTCTTTACCCGAAATCCAGAGGCCTGGGGATGTCCCCCATATGTTATGGCATGCTCTTTGCAGTGTTTCATTGCTTCAACGGTATCTTGGCCCGAGGGGGCGCGCACCGATCCAATACTCTCTCCTCTCATCTTTTTGTACACAAAGGTGGGCTTCTCCTCTTCCTGAGAAATGATAGAGGCAATGCCCCCCAAAAGAATGTAATCAAAATCCTCTCCCCCCTCAAACACAATGGGTACATCCTTCTTTTTTAAGATATCGCTTCGCACCTTATCCAAAAGCTTATTCCGCTGCTGTTTTCTTAGCTCATGTATTTCCAAAAGGCGCTCTGCAATCGCGGTGACCTCCCGCTCTGAATCAGAACTTAAAATGCGAAAGGAAGCAGGATACCCATTTTCAACATCCCGAACATTAAGTATGGCAATCATTTTTTGCAGCTTTGACTCAATATTGGGGAATCTTTCAAGCTCTTGTAATTTGAAAAAGGCGCGAATGCCGGGGCGCCATGAGTTTTCCAAAGTTTCCAATCCCTCCTCTATAATCTCCTTGTTGTCTGCGTCTTTTGGCATCATGTCAGCTGTAGTTCCAATGGCAGCTAACTCCACCAAATTTTTTCTCATGGCCAAAGACATCTTATCCCCCAACGTTTCTTCAGCCAACCTAAAGGTTAGCCCGCAGGCAGCCAATTCCTTGAAAGGATGCGTATCTCCTTTTTGCTTTGGGTCAACAATGATGTCTGCGGCGGGAAGTTTATCTAACACCACATGGTGGTCAACCAATATAACGTCAAACCCTTTTCTCTTCGCTTCTTTGATCTCTGTAAAGTTAGAAATGCCCAAATCCATGGCGCACAAAAGGGCGGGAGCAAACACGTTCAATTCTTTTAAGGCCTTGAGGGTAATGCCATAACCATCATTCTCGCGGTCGGGAAAGTATACGCGCACCACGTTTCCCCCAAGGGTTCTTAAGGTTTCTTGCATGATGATGGCAGAACAAACGCCGTCTAAGTCAGCGTCTCCATAGAGAATAATGCGCTCTCCTTTCTCTACTGCTTTTTTGAGCCTTTTTGCGGCCTTGTCTAGATTCTTAATCATGTTCTGCCTAAATCTCATTTAGTCATAATACCCTAAAGCTTTCAAACCAGGGAGTTCTTCTCCTGCCAAAAAGATAAGCATGGAGCTCCCTCCGGTAGAAATGTGGTCAAACTTGTCTCGAAGATTATACCTACCCAAAAAATCCATCAGGTTTCCCCCGCCAGCTACCGCATAGCTCGTGTCCTCCACAATAGCCTCTGCCACAATCCGTGAACCTTCAGCGTATTCCTTTTGTTCATACCTTCCCAAGGGACCTGACCAAAACACGGTTCTAGCTCCCCTTACCTTTTCTTGGTAGAGCTTCCTGGTTTCTTCTCCAATATCATACTCTTTTCCTCCTCCGGGAAAGCCATCTAGAGGAAAAACAACTTTGTCTCTATGCTTAAGCACAATGTTCTTTTGTTCAATCTCCCGCGAAAGAAGATTGCCCAAGAGCACTTCGTCGGCCACCTCTAGAATCCCATCAATCACGGGAATCTTATCCTCAATCTTTCTGCCCCCGATAATGGCAATCATCGGGCGTTCTGGGTTCTCTAAAAGCTTTTGTAATCCTTCAATCTCTTTTTTGAGCAGAAACCCTCCAGCTGAAGGCAAAAGTGCTGGAACTCCCACTACAGAAGCGTGCTCGCGGTGTAAAACCCCAAATGCGTCTGAAACATACACGTCTCCAAGTTTTGCGAGTTCTTGCGTGAAACTCCTGTCGTTTTTCTCTTCTTCTTTGTGAAAACGGAGATTCTCCAAAAGCAAGACCTCCCCCTCTTTCATGTTCTTTGTCTTCTCCTCAATCTCCCTGCCAATGCAATCCTGCGTGACCTCAACAGCAATCTTTAAGTGTTCTACAAGCTTTTCTTTGACACCCTGCATGTTTAATCGCTCATCATATACTCCTCCGGGGTCTCCCAAGTGGCTCATCACCACAAGCTTTCCCCCTTGAGAAAGAATATGCTGCATGGTGGGAAGGGTGGCTGTAATACGAAAGTCGTCTGCAATCTCCCCGCTTTCTTTTAAGGGGACGTTAAAGTCAGCTCGCAGCAACACGCGCTTTCCTTTCAAGAAGAGGTCAGGAAGCCATCTCATGGGTCAAGGGTCAAGAGAAACGCAGGGTTTCCCCTGGCCGAAGTTTACCCCGCACCAGACTTGTCTTGGTGTTGGGCTCGTCTTTCTGGCCTGCCTCTATAGGCAGGGATTTTTTTTGAGATGTTCCTTCTTTAAGAGCCTCTCCCAAAACTTCTTTTAATCCTTGTCTGTCCACTTCTTTTCTCTTTTGATTTGAATGATCCTGCTTCCCTTTTGAAGGATAAAATATGGTGGGTTCCTTTTGCATAGCTTCCTTTAAGGAAACCTGCCCCTGGGCGCTCTGCGACCCCTCGGAAGGAACTCCTCGGGGTACGCGCCCGCCAGAGTCGAGCAGTTGACTCTTGCTCCGCTGAAGCTTTTTCCTGCACGACTTGCAGTAGATTTTCCTTTTGCCGTCCGGGGCAAAGACCACCTTGGTATCCTTGCCGCAGTTATCGCACCTTGCATCATAGAGTATCTGCTCTTGACCGGCAGGTTGAACCACCTGCGTTTTCTTTTCGCCAGCAACATCAACCTCTGCCCACTTCGCAATCTCATCTTCCACCTGGTGGCGAGGGGATGCATACTGTTCCCTGCTCCAGCGAATAATCTCGTCCTGGTTGGATTCTTCAGGAGAAACAAAGGGCAGCACTGGAGGCGGCAGGGTTTGGGCAGAAAATGGTTTACCCGTAATGCCGTCAATCATGAGCTTTACATAGATTGAGTACTTGTTCAGATTCACAAAATCTAAAGCCAAAAACTCCGGAGTAAACTCCTTTTCTAAGAATTCTGCGTCTTCTGCCCCCACCCGAAAAGACACAATTGTGCCAACGTTTCCAAACACGGCCCCGCGAACCTTAGACTCGTTCTCGTCCAGCTGCGCTATGTACTGGTGGCTTAAAATCAAAGACAAGCGATACTTTCTCGCTTCAGAAAGAATGCTCACAAAAGAATCTGACGCAAAGTTCTGAAACTCATCAATGTATAAAAAGAAATCCTGCCGCTGGTCTTCCGGAATGCTCACTCGAGACATTGCAGCAAGCTGGATTTTCGTGATAAGCATGGCTCCCAAGAGGCGGGAATTGTCTTCCCCAATGCGTCCTTTGGAAAGATTGAGTATTAAAATCTTCTTTTTGTCCATGACCTCTCGCATGTCAAAGGAAGACTTTGTCTGACCAATGATGTTGCGAATTAAGGGATTAGACACGAATTGGCCTACTTTGTTTTGGATAGCAGCGGTTGCTTCCACCTCATACCTCTGCGTATATCTTGCATATTCTTGAATCCAAAAGGCCTTGACTACGGGATCGGTGAGCTTGTTGATAACCTTTGCTCTGTAGTCTACATCCACCAGCATGCGGTTAATCCCCAACAGGGTTGATCCTGGATACTCCAACAAGGCCAGCACCGTGTTGTTTAAAATGTATTCCATGCGGGCCGACCACACGTCGGGCCAGACTTTTTTGAACACAGACATTAAACCAGAAGCCACCAAATGACGGTGCTCGGCCTTCACATTCTCCATGACGTTAAAAGCAATAGGGTGGTCTGTGTCAGCAGGGTTAAAGTAAATGACGTCTTTTAAGCGCTCGGTGGGGACAAACTGCAATAATTCATCTGCCGCTTCCCCGTGCGGATCCACAAATCCAATGCCGTTCCCTCCCTGAATGTCCTGCACCGCCATATTCTTTAGCATCTCGGTTTTTCCCATGCCGGTCTTCCCCACAACGTAAAAATGGCGTCTTCGGTCGTCCACTTTTATGCCAAAACGCCTTTGTGTATTTCGGAAATTGGTAATGCCAAAAAAGTTAATGTCCATGACTTACTCGGTGGGAAGCCCGGAGGGAGCTTCTCCTTTCTTTGATCCAACCCTCACCACAGCAGAAGAAGGAGCAGTAATTCTGCCGGGGAAATGGAAAATGGTGGCTAGTTCCTCAACATTCAAGACAAACGTGCCTCCTGGCTTCGGGAAGTACGGAGAAAGACGCAAGGTATAGTTTCGAAACAAACGCCTTTTTCTCACAAACACCCTTCTCTTGTCCATAAACCAGGTAAAAATGGTGTATACCTTGGTTAAGGTGGGACGCAGGGGCCGAAAGTTGTTAAAGGTTGCAGTCCCAAACTGAGTAAACCAGGACATGGGCAGAGCTTTGGCAGGTCCAAAGTAGTTCTCCCGTTTTGCTATATAAATAAACCTGGAATGTGTGCCAAAGGCGTACTTACTGATTTTATCTTCAACAGACAAGACAATCTCCCGTTCCCCAGGGGTTAATCTCATTTCGGGAGGGATGATTTCCCGGTATTCTTCTTTGGGCGCTTCTACTTGCCCGGTAGCTATGGTTTTTCCCACCACTCCAATGTCTCCAAGTAATCCTTTGTCCTTTACAGGGGGAGGGCGTTTCACGATCTCAGCTACAATCTCCCGCCCCTCCTCAACAAGCTTGCTTTCACGCGGGTTGGTGTGCAAAATGGGGGTCAAGACAAACTGAATCCAGATATGCTCCCCTTTACCAATCTGGGAGAATCCTTCCACCAAAAGGGCCATGGGATCAATACGCATCTCTTCTTTGTCGGTGGCGATTGGTTCAAAAAACTTTGCATAGGTCTTAATGGGGTAGGGGCTGGGGCGCTCCAAGACATAGTTGGTGCCCCACAAATCCCATTCTTTGTTGGGAATGTCTTGGGGAATGAGTTTGGTATAGTCCTCCACCACCTCAAGTTCTGCTAAGGGGTAGTGGGCATAAATGGCAGACTCCACCAGCTTCTGGGCTCCTTCTGGAATGCGAAGATAAAAATGAATGTTTCCTTCTGCGGAAACCATTTCTAAGGCAAAGGCAAGCTGGTACTTTCCCTCCAGCCACGCCTCCCTGGTGTTTGCGGGATCATGCATCTGCCACAAGCCAGTAAACACATCCTCCATTGCCTTGAAAGGCCGGGGAGCGTCTTCTGGCATTTTAATCTCCAGGAGAATGTACCGCTGTTGCCCCGAAAAAGTTTCCTTTCGCCAATAAAGCCACAGGAACACCGCTGGTTTCCACAAAAGGAACGGGAGAAACAGCCACCACCAGGTAATGGTAACTTGCCAGATGAAACCGAGAAGAAGGAAAACTTCTTGCATGGCAAAACTTATAGTTTTAAGGTATACGTGCCGTCTTGATTTCTTAAAAAATACCGTCGGTCTTGCAGGTTAAGCAAGATGGTGCTTAATTTCACTTGGCGCCGCTGCAGGGTTTCTCCGACGAGTTTTGCTTTTGGCATGGTTTTTCCATTGTTTGCCAAGATTGAGCGCATCACATCCTTCACGGTTCCAGACTTAAGACCCCAGTCAGATAATCCATAGGTTCCCCGACCAACCAACACAAACCGGGGGTCTTTGATAAGCTCGTTGTGTACGGTCTGGGGAAGCACGGCTTTCTTTTTTTGCAGAGTAAGGTTTTCTTGCAACTTTGCAATGGCAGAGGCAACCTCCTTGAAATGCAAAGGGTTACCTTGCTGCTTAAGCGCGAGGTACGCCTTATCTCTCATGCCTCGGGGATTTACCTCAGACCATGTTTTAAGCCCCCATCTTCCATCCGGACTTTTCTCAATAAGCTTTGAAATTTCAAGGTACAAGAATACCTCTTTTCCATGCAAGAGCCGCAATTCTTGCTCCGCTACAGGACTCTTTTTCTTTTGAAAGAACGAAAGAAGGCGCTGGTGCCAAGGGCGGGCCTTTTGAACCATGTCTTCCCTTAGGGTCCAAAAAGCGTAAAAGTCCTGGGTCTCTCTTTGATTATAGAACTGATCTCCCAGGGTCAAAAGAAACAGGGCGTGGTTTACTGCATCTTTGGCCTCAAGCAGGTCAAGCAGCAGGTCTTCTCGTTTCATGGACCCTGCCTTTCTCAAGGTGGCAGCTACTTCTTCAAAGGTGGCGGCATACCGATCTTTGTACTTTGCCTGCTGCATATCCTTTCTGAGCCGCGCTAACCCTTCTTTTACAATTTGTCTCACCCGTTCCCTGGTTATCTGGTGCTGTCTTCCCACCGCCTCCAGGGTCAGGGGAGGTACTACGCTCAAACCAAAACGCCCTACAACCACATCCTTTATTCGTGGCGGGAGCTGTTCTACAAGTTCCAAGCTAAGCTTTTCAAAAGATACCGTTGGCATGTTCCAATTGGTCTATCAAACCATTTAATAAGGAATTTGTCAAACCCTGAACATCTCTCTTCTCCACACCAGCAAAAGGGAGGGAGCCAGAAACAGAGAAGAGAAAGTGCCCGCAACAATTCCTATCATGAGCATGAAAGCAAAATCTTTTAAGGTTGAACCCCCAAAAAGATACATGGACACAAGCACCGCCAGCGTGGTCAAAGAAGTGGACAATGAACGAAACCAAGTCTGGCGCAGCGCTTGCTGTACCGTGTCTTTAAAGTCAAAACCAACATGCTTGAAGATGTTTTCTCGAATACGGTCAAACACCACCACCGTATCGTTAATGGAATACCCCACAACCGTAAGCAGGGCAACCACCACGGGAATGGTGACTTGAACCCCGGCATACTCTCCCAGCACCGCAAACACCGCAAGCGGCAAAAGAATGTCGTGAAAAGAAGCTACCATTGCGGCTCCCGACCAGTGCCAAGGGCGAACACGCTCTGCCGTTCTCCGAAAGGCAAAGGCAATGTACAAAATCACTACAGCCATGGCTAATCCCGCCAAAAGCAAGGTCTTTTCACGAAGTTCCTTTCCAATAGTAGGTCCAATAGATTCAAATCTCAGTTCTTGTATATCTTCTCCCAATAAAGAAAGTACCTGCTGGTGCACGGGCTCTGGAATATCTTTCATGCGAATCAACGCTCCCTTCTCCCCCGTGTACTGTACAGACAAAGAACCCAAATCAAGAGCTTTTAAGGACTCCTGGATGCTTTTTGTGGTGGGACGTTCATTTTCATACTTTACTTCCAGTAAGCTTCCTCCGGTGAAATCAATCCCTAAGTTTAAACCAAAAAATCCAAGGACAAAGGCGCTGGCTCCCATGGCGACAAAAGAAAGGATAAATAATATGCGTTGGAGTTTTTGAAATATCATGTTAGCGAAAAAGCCACGAAACTTTTGCAATCTTGGTATCTATAAACAACCTCAGCATGTTCTTGGTTATGAAAATGGCAGAAAACAAGCTGACCAAAATTCCCAAAGACAAGGTTAAGGCAAATCCTTTCACAAAAGAGCTTCCGAACCAAAAGAGGATTAATGCCACGGCAAGCGTGGTAATATTGCCGTCCCGAATGGAGGGCCATGCCCGCTTAAACCCTTCTTCTAAAGCCAGGCCAAAACTCTTTCCTGTGCGCAGCTCCTCTCGCATACGGGCAAAGATAAGAATGTTCGCATCCACCGCCAGGCCCAAAGAAAGAATGCCTCCCGCAATTCCAGCCAGAGTCAGGGTAATGGAAATAAGCTTAAACAATGAGAGAAAAAACAAGGCATACAAAATCAGAGCGATTCCAGCAACCATGCCTGGAATACGGTATACCAGAATCATGAATACAAACACAAAGGCAAGACCAAGCAATCCCGCGGCCAAACTCTTTTGCAAGGATTCTGCCCCCAAGGTTGCCCCCACGCTCTGCTGCGAGAGTAGGGTAATGGGAACCGGCAATGCCCCGTTGTTTAATTCTCTTGAAATGCGCTGCGCTTCTTTGACCGTAAAGCTTCCCGTAATCTGGGCTCTTCCACCGGAAATAACGCCTTGCACCACGGGAGCCTGCAGCAATGCCCCATCCAAGAATATGGCCAAAGGCAGCCCAATATTCTTTTTTGTAAGCTCTTCAAACAGTAAAGAACCCTCTTTGTCAAACTGCAGGATAATAAGGGGCTCTTGGGTCAGATTGTCAAGCCCAACCTCGGCTCGCGACAGATATCCCCCTGTCAGCAAAGTTGCCTGAAACGGGTCCTCAAGCTGCCCTTCTCCTGTTTCCAGCACTTGTTGGTTGCTTGCCAAAATCTCTTGATAATTCTCCCTATATTCTTTGAACTCCAGATATGGCGTCTGCCCTATTAACAAGATAGCCTGGTTCGTGTCTTGAATGCCTGCCAGCTCCACAATGAGACGCCTTGTTTCCCCTTTACCCTGTAGCTGAATGGTAGGTTCTGAAATTCCAAAAAAGTTAACCCTGCGCTCAATAACATCGCGGAGCCCTTGCATTTTCTCGTCTCGGTCAAAGAAAGGAATAGTTTCCAAGTCAGCTTCATACACCAAATGAAGCCCGCCCTGCAAATCCAGTCCCAACCGAAAGGGAACATTCGCCATGCCAGGAACCTTAAGATACTGAGGGAATACAAAAGAAGCAGCTAGTGCTCCCAGGAAAAATACAAAGAAAAGTATCAACAATGCTTTCCTTTTTGGTTTCATAAAAATTTTAGAATAAAATTTTCAGTTTCCCCCGTGTTGGAAATTATTCAAAACCGAGGGTTTTGAAAAGAAGGGGGGTCGGGAGAAACTGTGTGAACGTAACCACCTTATCGTAGCATTTAGAGGCCTGCGAGTAAAGCAGCCACTATCCCCACAAGAAATATACCATCAAACACTCCAGCCCCTCCAATGGACATCATGCCAACCTCACCCCGCACAACCTGGGGCAAACGCAGGAGATCAGCTCCCAGCAGAACTCCCAGGGTTCCAGATACAAAAGCAACCAAGGCAGCTTCCTCTGGTGCCAGCAACAGGGCAAAGAGGGCAGCAAACAAGGGTGGAATGAGAACGGGCAGGGCAATACCCCTGCCAGGAACCACATAAGAAAGTTTCCACGCAACCAGGGTCATGAACAAGGTTGCAATGAGCGTTTCCTCAAGAGGAACGCGAAAGAGCAAGAAACCCGCGATGGCCAAGGGGATTAAAGCTCCTCCAACATTCACGGAAAGACCCTGCACCAAAAGCCGTTTTCTTTTGAACAGCCCAAAGAAATGCGACTCTGTAACCTCTACCAGTTTCCTTCTTCCCAAAGGAATGTTCACAAAAGAACCCAAAAGCATTGACACCAAGGTTAAAAGAACCATCTCTGGTGGGAAGCCAAGGTTTTCAAACCCCAGGCGCAGAACATGAAAAAACCCAAAAGCAAGAAGGAATGGAATCGCGAGAATTAAGAGAATGATGAAGAGAAACGGAGCAAATACCATTTTTAGCTTTTTGGAAGCTTAGCTTCCAAAAGTGAAATCGCCTTCTTTGAGTGTATAGTCAATGAGGACATCGTCATCTCCAAATGAAAATCGTCCGCGCAGGGTTTTCCCCTCAAGAAACAGGGGAAGCCAGTGCTTGTCATCCGGCCACATGCTCTCAAAGGGGAGCTTTTCTTTTGAGAACCACTGCGGCCTCATTTCTTCTGTTTCTTTTGGTTCGCCTTCAAAAGAAGGAATATAAAACACATGAACCTCAAGATACTCAGGATTGTCTTTGAAATGAAACTCAAAGAGCGCTTTCTTTTCAAAAGAGCGAGGAATGATACCAATCTCTTCTTTGAGTTCTCGCTTCATTGCCTTTTCAATACTCTCCCTCGCCTCTACCTTTCCTCCAAACCCGTTCCATTTCCCTTGTCCAAATCCCCTCTTTTTCATGCCAAGCAAAACCTGATCTCCTCGACAAACAATACAAAGGGTAAAAAGTTTTTTCCTATGCACCATGGCAGCGCTTGAATTTCTTGCCGCTTTGGCAAGGACAGGGGTCGTTTCGTCCAACATTCTTGTATTGCGGATCCTGCTGGGAGGCCTGGTGCACATGCTGATGTTGATGCGGCTGAACACGCGAAATCTGAAGCAAAGCGTTTGCAATCATTGCCTCCATGTTCTCTACAAAAGACTGAAACATTTTTCTTGCCTCATTCTTGTATTCTATCAAAGGGTCTTGCTGACCATAGGCGCGCAATTTTACAGAATCCCGCAAGGCCTCCATGTTTTCTAAATGCTCAAGCCACAAGGAATCCAAGACGCGCATGGCAACAATCTTTTCTGCCTGGCGCAGATTTTCTTGACCCAGTTCCTGTTCTTTCTTGTCATATTCCTCTTTGTTTTTCCCAAGCTTTTCTATAACCCCAAGAATATACTCTTTTAAGGTTCCTTCCTTGGCCATATTGAGCAATTCTCTCCTTTTTCGGTACACGGTCTCTCGGTGTTTATTCAACACATCATCATACTCCAGCAGGTGCTTTCTCGCATCAAAGTTAAACCCCTCAATCTTGCTTTGGGCTGACTCTATGGTTCCAGATACCATCTTGGACTCAATGGCCTCCTCTTTTGGCAAGTGGAGCTGCTGCATTAATTTTTGAATGCGCTCCCCCCCAAAGATACGGATGAGGTCGTCTTCTAAAGAAACAAAAAACTGGGTAGACCCTGGATCTCCTTGTCTGCCAGAGCGTCCTCTCAGCTGGTTGTCAATTCTTCTTGCTTCGTGGCGTTCGGTTCCAATAACATGGAGCCCTCCCAAACTCTTGACCCCTTCTGCCTCCTTCTCATCTAACGGGTTTCCCCCCAAGATAATGTCTACCCCTCTTCCTGCCATGTTTGTTGCAACGGTAACAGCTCCCTTTTGCCCAGCTTGTGCAATGATGGCAGCTTCCCTCTCGTGGTTTTTTGCGTTGAGCATTTCATGGCGAACTCCCTGCCGTTCTAAAAGTTTGCCCAGATATTCATTCCTTTGAATGGAGACCGTACCAATAAGCACAGGTTGTCCTTTTTTCTGTCTCTCCTTGATCTCTTCTACAATGGCATTGAACTTTGCCTCTTGTGATTGATACACCTTGTCTGGCATATCCTGGCGCACCATGGGCTTGTTTGTGGGAATGGCGATTACTTCAAGGTTGTATACCTTAGAAAACTCTTCAGCTGAAGTTAAAGCGGTTCCTGTCATTCCAGCTAGCTTTTTGTACATCCTAAAATAGTTTTGAAAGGTAATGGAGGCCAACGTCAAAGATTCTGGCTGCACCAAAACCCCCTCTTTTGCCTCTAAGGCCTGGTGCAGGCCGCCAGAGTATCTTCTTCCTGGCAAGAGTCTTCCGGTAAACTCATCTACAATAACAACGCTTCCGTCTCTCACCACATAATCTCGGTCGCGCTCAAAGATTGCCTCTGCTTTCAGGGCCTGTTCTAAATGATGCAAAAACTTAATACCACGCTCTTGGTAAATATCCTTCACCCCCATTAACCGCTCTACCTTGTTTACGCCTTGTTCCGTCAAGGTTACTGCTTTTAACTTTTCATCTAACTCATAATCTTCTTCCTTTTTGAGCTGGGGTACGAGGCGAGCAAACTCTTTGTACCAAGAGGAGCTTTCCTGGTCTGGGGCAGAAATAATCAGGGGGGTTCTTGCTTCGTCCACCAACACAGAATCTACCTCGTCTATGATGGCAAAAGCGTGGCCCCGCTGCACCTGGGTTTCCAAGCTCTGCGCCATATTATCTCTAAGATAGTCAAAGCCAAACTCGTTGTTTGTCCCGTAGGTAATATCGGCCAGGTACGCCTCTTTTCTTGAAACGGGACGAAGATAAGACTCCTCTACTAAAAATGAACCTAAGGTATCTCGTTTTTCATCCTGCGTTGAGTCCTGTCCGTAACTCGGGTCGTATATATAGGAAGCGTCGTGGGTAATGCAAGAAACAGACAAACCCAGGGCATGGTAGATTTGCCCCATCCACACCGTGTCTCTCTTTGCCAGATAATCGTTTACCGTAATAATGTGTACCCCGTTATCCGTTAAAGCATTAAGGTACACGGGAAGCGTTGCGGTAAGGGTCTTTCCTTCTCCTGTCTTCATTTCTGCAATCTTGCCCTCGTGAAGCACCATGCCTCCTATTAACTGCACATCAAAATGCCGCTGCTGAAGCGTACGCAAAGAGGCCTCCCTCACCAATGCAAAAGCCTCCGGGAGCAAAATATCCAGTTGTGCGTCTTTGGAAAGTTGTTCCTTGAGTTCCCTTGTCCTCTCTTTAAACTGCTCAAGAGAAAGCAACTTCAGTTCTGCCTCAAAAGAGGCAATCTTCTCTATTTGGGGCCTGAATTTTTTCGCGTATTTCTCGTGGTCTTGAGCAAAGAATTTCTCAAAAATCTTCATAATAGCTATTATTGCCTAAAATGGAGTGTTTGTAAAAAAGTGGTATTGACCTCTTCTTTTACTATTTTCCCAAAAAATCTTTTATGTACCTTGGTAAAATAGCTGATGCAACAGCAATCTTTGGAGACCAATACTTCAAATCCATCTTTTTTGCGCTTTTAAACTTCTTTTCTAAGGTCTTTGAGGAAACCATAGAGAAGTTAAAGTCCGAAGCTAAGGTAAAGGTAAACACTCCTGCTTGGTAAGAAGGAACTACTGCACATCGCATTTCTACAAAGCGAAAAACGCTGCGCAAACGCTTTTGGATTAAGGCCACAAGATGTGGCTGGGCGCTAAGAGAACCAGACTGTACAGAAACAATCCCATTCTTTCGCAGGCATTGCTTTACATTTCTATAAAACGCTGGGGAGATAAGGCCTTCTGCGGGCCCTCCTGGATCTGAGAGGTCGAGAATGACAACATCAAAAAAACTCTTGTGCTTTTTTACGAATTCCTTCCCATCCTCAAAAAGAAGATGTGTCCGCTTATCTTGAAATGCATTCTTGGAAATAGAGGGAAGATATTTTCGGGATACATCAACAACTTTTCTGTCTATCTCTACCATCCAAACTTCCTGTACCGATGCATGCTTTAACACTTCTTCTAATGCGCCTCCATCGGCTCCGCCGATAATTAAAACTTTCTCTGGCAAAGAATGTAAAAATAGCGGTGCTTGGCAAAGCATTTCATGATAGATAAATTCATCTTTTTGCGTTGTTTGCAAAATATCATCCAAAAATAGCGCTCTTCTATAAAACTCAAGATCAAAGACATTAATCTTTTGATATGCAGATTTCCCCGAATACAGTACCTTTTTTACCTTGTAGGCAACCGTTACCCTTGATTCGTCAAAGGGAACACTATCTACCAGTGCAACTTTTTGCTTCTTCATGTACTGCTATTTCTCCCAGGGGTATTTAACTTCTAATGTTTCAACTTGCCCGCTCTTTATTTTCAATTGCTTAAAAAGATATCGCCGTACTTTCTTATAATCAAAAGGTTTGCAGGAAAATATATCTATAAAAATCTCTTGCGTATCAACGAAAGTATGTAAAGAGATATGTGAGTAATCTATAATCGCAAATCCAGTAAGTCCTTCGTGCCCAGTATCATAGTCTCGCACTAAATGTGGCCCAGAGAGAATCTTCATTCCTACTAATTTTGGGAGTTGAAGTAATAAATTCAACGTAAACTTCTCATTCCTTAAGAGTTTTTTATCTACACCAAAAGCATCAAAAATAATATGATAGGTCTTTGTATAATTCTTTCTCATACTCTTTTTTTAACCAAGCTTAATATCTCAAACAACGCTCTTGTAGCAAGAAATTCCGTTATCTGGTTTCCCTTTATCGGTTTTAAGCAGCAGACATCAAGACCCACAATATTGCCTGAGATAGCGCGCAGTAAGCTCTTAAACTCCAAAAAATATATCCCGTCTGGTTCTGGCTGATGAACTGCGGGGGCAATACTTGGGTCAAAAACATCCACATCAAGAGTAATATATACCTTTGAGCCTTCAGAGAATTCCTGGATTTTCTTTTGCGCTGCTTCTCTATTTTCTTGAATATCCCCTACTGTAATGTATGTAATACCGCTCTCCTCAATAAACTTAAGTTCTTCTGCATCGCAAGACCTTACCCCAATCAGCAAAATATTCTTTGGATCCATGGTTTCGCTTAATCTGCGCAACCACGTTGCTCCATTCACTCTCGCATCAAATTTGCCATTCCATAGAGTGCTTAAGTCTACAATATTGTCATCTTTATACTCGTCTTTTAAATCGCAATGGGCATCAAAGCTTATAACTTTAATGCCTTCCGGGAAAGCGGGAATAGTAAAAAGCGATGGGTGATCTCCTGCAATCGCAACTGGTATTTTGTTATTCTCTATAATGGAGCGAGTATATTGCGTGATATCCTCTGTTTTTTTGGGCTTTAAATCCCCAACATCTACAACTTTTATGCCTTCAAGCAATTCCTTCTTGCTTGCAATATCAAAATCCTCCATATACACAGGGGTGTTGCGCAACGCTTTTGCGGCATCGTAAAATCGCTTTCCAATAGGTACGCCAAAAAAAACAACATTTGCCTCTTTGAAATTATATGGTGAATTCAAAAACTTCATAGCACACAGAAAACCCAAAAAAGATATGTTACTTTAATAAAGGAGGAAAAACACCCGAAGCAAAATGCATGACTGGAGAATAGTATGAGGTAGAGATCCTCCTTTCTTTATATCTTTTTTCAAGAACTTTCTCTGTCGTCTTTGCAAGATCCATTTTTAAAGACGCGACAGGAAAAGAGTGTTCATCTCGCGGAAAACTCCCGACAAAGGCGCGGTGCAATTCAAAGGAGTAAAATACCTTTCTCATGGTAGCTCGTGCTTTCAAGCCAAAGGTATCAGAAATATACCCAGTCTGTGCGGAAAAAATACCATCTTTTCTAAGCGCATTTTTTACGGCGCGCAAAAACTTCTCTTCAAAAAGTTTTGCTGCCATAACTCCGTCCGGATCGTTGGAATCAAGAATTATACAATCAAAATAGTTTTTATGCTTCGCAACAAACTCAATTCCATCTGCCACCACAATCTTACTTCTCTTGTCTCCAAAGGCCGAACGGCACAGCGTGGGAAGATACTTTTTTGCGACGTAAATCACTTCTTCATCAATTTCAACTAAAAACGCTTCCTTAACAGGATGCTTTAGTACTTCACGCAGTGCTCCTCCATCTCCCCCACCGATAATGAGAACTCGCTGCGGGGAAGGATGATGCATCAAGGCGGGATGTACCAGCATTTCATGATACACCGCCTCATCTTTTGTGGAGAGCTGTACTAACCCATCAAGGAAAAACATTCTACCATATCCTTTTGTATCAAAAATATCTATACTTTGATACTTACTCTTTCCCGTATATATCTTTGTTTTTATTGCAAAACCCGCAAGAAATATCTTTTTCTCTCCAGGAAGGAATCCTTCCAGTGCCCAAGTATTCCCAAAAACTGAGATCTTCTTCATGTTACATTACCCTTTTGCTGCGCCCCTTTTTATTTCTCGTACATCCACCTTCTTTGGCTGTACCGCCTTCAAGACATGCTCCATACCACCCCTAAGTGCTTTCCTGAAGATACTTAGGCAAGACGGCGGATGCCAGGTGCATTTCTGGAGAATAATACGAAGTCACAAGACTCCGCCTTTCGTAACGCTTCTTGAGCGCTGAAAGTGTTATCTCTTTATATTTTTTTTGCGAGCTTGCAAAAGAAAATGTATGCTCGTCTTCAAGAATATACGGCACAAAAGCCCTGTGAAACCATACAAAAGGAAAAACTTTCTTCATTTCTTTTCTTGCTTGTTTTCCAAACTTATCTGAAAGATATCCTGTCTGCGCTATGAAAATACCGTTTGGTTTTAATGCTTGTTTTACTAGTTTAAAACAATTATACGTAAATAGCTCATGGGCCATTGAGCCATCGGGATCATTGGAATCAAGAATAACGCAATCAAACTCATTACGATACCTTTTTAGGGTCTCCATACCATCTTCAATAAAAACCTTGGTCCGGCGATCTTCAAAGGCATTTTGTGATATAGAAGGAAGATATTGTTTTGAAACATTGATTACTTCTTTATCAATCTCCGCCAGCAAAACCTCCCGCACGGGGTGTTTTAAAACTTCTCTCAGCGTACCCCCATCACCGCCGCCAATGATTAGCACTTTCTGTGGTTTTGGGTGCGTTAAAAGCCCTGGGTGAACAAGCATTTCATGGTATGCTGCATCGCCCATTTCTGCGACCTGCACAAGGTCATTAAGAAACAGCATTCTCCCAAATTCAATATTCTCAATAATAGAAATCTTCTGGTATGGCGTCTTTGTTTCCAGAATTTCTCGATCAACAGAAAATGCCGTAAAGGCACTTTTCAGTTCTCCTGGAATGAACTCCTCAAACATCCACTGTTTTCCAAGGAGTTTCATCCTCATGGTTGTCTTCCTCGTTTCATTTCTGTTACCTCAACTCGCTCCGGGTGCAAATGCTTTTCAAAGTACGAAAGAGCATCTTTGGGCCGCGCCTCCATGCCACAGGTGAAAATATCTATTGCAATATAGTTAATCTCAGGCCAGGTATGCAGGGCAATATGCGACTCTGCCAACAAAACAACCCCCGTGATACCCTGGGGGGCAAACTTGTAAATAGAAATTTGCAAGGGCTTGCTGTTTGCAGCTTTTGCCGCTCCCAGCAAGAGTTGTTCCAGTTCTTTCTTGTCTTCAATGACTTTGCCGTTCCAAAAATCAGCTACCACGTGGGTGCCAGCATACGCAAATTTGGGAACTATTGCATTGATAGGATTGGTCCATGAAGGAACCCTCTTTGTCTGCTGCATAAAGCATATGTATTCAATCGCTTACCCCGCACATAATTTATGTGCGGGGCCTCAGCCCTCACATTTCAGTGAAGACGGAGCGCCCAAAATCTTGGGACACCCCGCACATAACGAGTTATGTGCGGGGAAAAAGAGGAAAAAATCGATTGAAGATTATATTTTTCTGTAGCACTACTCTACCACAGGCCAGTCAAAAAAACAACCCCAAGAAATGGAGTGGGGCAAAAATGCAAATCCAGGGCCTGCTTTGCAAAACTGCTAAAAGCAAATCGTTTTGCAAAGCAGGTACATCTTTCTGGAGACTATCTCTTCTTTTTTCTCTTTGCTGCTTTCTTTTTCTTGGGAGCAGCCTTCTTTCTCTTTGGAGCTGCTTTCTTCTTGGAAGCAGCTTTCTTTCTTCGCTTCTTTGCCATAGTAGTATGTATCAAAATATTGTTGAAGTACATTTGCAGGTGGTTCGACTTTTCATAATGTTACCATCGCAATACTATTTATATATTTTTTCATTATAAACGTGTGCTGTCAACCCCGTTAGAGATAGTTTTCCACAAAACAAACAAATAAAGTATTACATCATGAAATATACTGCACTTCTTGTTCTAACGACACGGAAAATTTCTTTTTAATACTTTTCTTTACCTTTTCTATCAAGCGCAACACATCTTTCGAAGAAGCTCCCCCCAAGTTTACCATATAGTTTGGATGTTTTCTGGAAACTTCTGCCTTTCCAACGCGCAATCCTTTCAATCCGGCCTCAGAAATAAGATATGCGGTGGGAACAACGGGAAAAGGATCCACTTTTACCACATGTTGCAATTCTTTTTTAAGCTTCCTTGAAAACTTTTTAAAGTCGCAGTTCTTAAAAATGCTTCCCGCATTAGGATATTCTAGGGGGTGTCGCTCCTTTCGGTACTGTATATGGTCTTGTGCTGCTGATTGAATCTCTTTCTTGTTTCCCTTTTTTAGCTGAAAGGTTGCAGAAAACACAATCCAGTTCTTTTCTTTAAACATAGAGTCTCGGTAAGAAAACCTGCACTGCTTTCTAGAAAGCACTTTCACATTTCCCTTCGTATCTAACGCCACAACCGAAAGAATATTGTCTTTGACTTCGCCTCCAAAGGCTCCTGCGTTTCCTCTCACGGCTCCACCAACAGAACCTGGCAGCCCACCTGCCCATTCCAACCCCGCCAATCCTTTCTTTCCTGTCTCTTTTACAATCACAGGAAAATCTACTCCGGCCTCAGCATAGAGTTTTGTGCCTTGTATCTTGTATGTTGTATTTTGTATATAAATTACTAGACCAGAAAATCCCTTGTCTGCAAGCAACACGTTGCTCCCCCCTGCCAAAACAAAAAACGGCACCTGTAAGCTTTTTGCTGCCTCTACCGCATCAACAATATCTTTCGTCTTTTGTGCAATAAAAAAATAGCGGGCTCGCCCCCCAATCTTAAACGTGGTGTAGGAAGCAAGAGGAACATTTCTTCTTGTCCTCGGGAGAAGTTTTAAGATACTCGCATCCATATATATATGTCTCATCTACTAGATGAGACGCATATATATGGACCGGAAGCGCTAGACTCCACATGTAAGACTTTGTGAGCGCTACTCCCGATCCGATTATATGGTATCAAAAAGTCCTTTTAAAAGCAAAAAACCTCGCTCGAGGGAGGTTTTTCGCCGTCTTACGTAGAGCACCCAAAAGGGTTGCACTCACATCTCCCTTATACACTATGAGTTTGATTTTGTCAATATCTCCTTAATTTCATTTAGGCAAGAATGCTTAAACGAAATTAAGGAGATAAAATGGAGTTGATTTTTGCTCTTGTGGAAGCTCCAACATATCCTGTCCCCTTCTCCAAATCCAAAGGCAGCAGAACATCATCCGCATATTTTTCTTGAAAGCGCACTACCGCTGCCTGCGTCAAAGAAAGAAAGTTGCCAGATACAATTCCTTCAGGATAGATGTCAGGTCCCTCTGATTTTAGAAACTCCTGCAAGCAGCTAACCTCAAAATTATCTTTCATTCCAAAAGACAAATCCCTAGTAAATGAAGAGCAGTTTGCCGTGCCCTGGCCTGCCAAAAGAGCATAAATTTGTGCCTGAATCTTGGCTATCTCTTTTGCAAGAAAATCAATTTGAGCTAAGAGCTGGTCAATTAAAACCTGCTCTTGCTCTTGAGTTCTTTGGGCTGTAGAAAAGGTTAAAACAAACTGATAAGGAAGAAAATTCTCGGTATCTTGGGTATTTGTCTGGGGAGAAGGAATGAGAATGAGGGAACGGTTTTCCTTATAATTTTGGAGCTCAAACTGCCCCTTCTGGTTTTCGTTAAGAGTAACAAACTTAAGAGTAATCTGCCCTTCGCGATTTTCTACAAGGTAGGGCAGTTTAAAGATTGCCAAAGGATTACCCTGAAATTCTACCTTAAGTACATTGTTGCCTCCCACAAGTTTGTACCAGTTCCCTGCCCAATCCTTTGTGGTGTTCACCAAAGAAAACGTACTCTCTCCTGAAACAGGCAAAAAGTTGGTTTGCGGAACCACCTTAAAATCTTTAAGGTTTTGATTTTTATAGCAATACCTTTCTCCTAGGGCGCAGTCATTCACAAGCACTGCAATGGTCCAATCGGTAAACACTTCGGCAAAGGTGGTGCTAAATCCATTGTTCTCCAGTGCTTCAAACAGAGAGGCTGCCCCAACCTTGCTAGATAGCAGAGAATCTTTAAGAATGTTTAACCCGTACTGGTCAACAAGATACTGTATAAAAAGATTTACCACCGCATAATCAGATTTTTCGTTATTCCATTCTATCAAGGAATCGGTAGGGTCTTGGATAAACGTTTGTATCCTCCGTTCAAGGTTTGAACCTAAAAACACATCGTCATATCCCAAAAGCGTTGAAGCATATTCTGCCCTTGCCTCATTGAGCCACATCTCTTCTGAAACGTTGTGCAGGTTTTCTTTCTGATTAAAGGTAATCAAATGTACCAATTCATGCGAAAGAAGGCTCTTGAGCATTGGGCTTGTGATAAAAGCAGTGTTTAAATAAACCATTTCACGCTCGTTTGATGTGGGGTTCTGTACCTTGGGATATTCGTCTCCGTAATTTGTGTATCCCCCGGCCTCATCTGTCATGGGGTGAAAAAGAACCGTAATACGAGAATCGTTGTCAATCCCCGGCTTCCATTCGCTTCCAAAGGTTGAGGTAAGAATAGGATATATTCTTCCTTCAAACTCTGTTGCCAAAGCATTAAAAGAGCGCCTTACCTCATCTTGCACAAAAGGGTTTTGAGCTGACCACCAGGCATCATCAATATATAAAAGAAGTTTGGGAGAAATCTTTACCAAAGCCGCAGGCAATTCCTCTCTTTTTGTTGCGTCATAAGAAGAGTCAACAAAAAAAACAACAGTCTGGCCCAAAAACTCGGCCTGAACAGCGGATGGCAAAAAAACAACTGTAAAAACAATAGAAAATAATATCTTTGTACGCAGCTTCATAAATCAAATTATACAATACTCAGCGCCAAACCAAAAGCCCCGCCAGAGAGGCGGGGCTAGTGGGTTTCCTGTTAATCCCCCACCCTACTTCACCACAAGGGCTACGAAGGGCGCACAAGGATAGGGATGCAGTTACTGAGAGAATTACTTATTGAGGCCCTGCGTACTTGTTGGCAGAACATCTATTAAGTAGTCTCGCGTCCAGTCAGTCGTGGTAATTCCATGACTCTGAGCTGACTTATCAGTCCACAGGAATGATGCTGTTGCATCAACTCCGGCTGTCAACGGAATGTTGAGGTCAGAATCATTTGCCCCAACAACGGTGTTGGTCGCAAATGTGCTTGTGGTAAGAGTAATTGTAGTTATCTGTAGCGCAGCATCTGGAACCACTAGGGCGGTGTTGAGAATCACTTCATTACCAGCGCCATTCGTGCATTTAACTGACAAGATGTTTGCAGGGATTGGCTCAACAGCACCACCACCATTTGCCGCAGCATGCGCGTTACAAGTAAATCCAGCGTCTACCAATGTACCGGTAAGCGGGTTGGTAATCAGGTCTGTACCTGCACCAGTTTCCGTCAGGATAATGGTTAGGCCAGTGCCAACGGTGCCGAATGACAATACTTCATCAGTATTATCAGACGTTAAGAACGTTGCAATTCCTGTGTCTGTCTGTACGTAAGCAGAAACTACAGAGAGAGCAGTGCTTTGGCGAACATCACCAACATCTGCCGTACCTCCATCACCTACATCGTAGTAGACGTTGCTACCACCTGTGGTTTGTGATGCGAAAGCTCCAAGAGAAGCTGCAAAGGTAGTAAGCGGGTTTGCAATGCTCGTGTTAATGCTGTCATTCACTGCAATGGTTCCAGCTATAGTTGCACGCAACTCATAGGTCTTGGCTCCTGAAATCGCTTCTTCGCTCGTAGCCAAGAATGTAATGCTCCCTGGACTCTGACCAACGCCAAGGTTAGTTACAATTGCAGTACCGGTAACCTGTTCATTGCCCTCCCATAGGGCTGGGGCACTAATGACTCCATCACCAGCAACTATTGACTTGGTAACCGTAAAGAGAAGCTTTCTCCAGGCAATGGTTCCTGTACCATTGGTATTTATGGTGAACTTAGAAAGTGTCTTGGTACCCGTACCCAATAGGCCTGTAGGCAGACTTACCAAAGTAATGGTTGGAACTGCTTTGTAGGCGTAGGTTGCGTTACCCACAGGATCACCGCCATCATCATTCAGGCTACCTTGATCACTGTTAGGACTCGCGTCAACGTACTCCACACCCTGTGAATCCTTAGATGTTACAACGTCGAGCGTTACAGCCACATCTGAAGCGGTAAGACCGAATCCAAATCCAACCGTAGACATTACAAGGTCAATACCTAATGTCTTGGTGCCGTTTGCAACAATCGGTATAGAAAGACCTCCGAATGTTACGTCGATGGCACCGGGCTTCGTCGAAAGCGCAGTGGTACCATCCATCAAGTGCACGCTTGTTACTGCGGTTGCGGTTGAAAGATTGACGTTTATCTCGGTAATCGTGAAGATGTCGTTTGTGGTTGTCCACTCAAATGCTGCAACGTTTACAGTGCCTGAGTCGTCAATCAATGCAGAATTAGGCGATGAGGCATCTAATGCAGCTACTAGGGTACCTGTTCCGGCAGTCATGGTTTGGCCGGGTTGTGCACTGGTAGTAACAGTGGTTGCAGAATCAACACCAGTTCCTGAAACTTCCATTGTTACGGTTACCGTGTCGCTTGTAATCGAAAAGCTGCTGATGTTTGCAAACACCTGAATCTTCATGGTCTCGCTTTTAGCGAGCTGGAAGTTTACAGACCAAACATTGGGAGTCAAGATTACCGAAGACTTAACGGTAGAAGTGTTGCTACCGTACTTAACCCATACGTCAGACAAGCTTCCGATAAGAAGATTGCCAGTTCTTGCAAAGTCTGCGTCAAGGGTTGTAATGTTCACTGCCTCTGTAGAACCATTCGTCAAATCCCACTCAGCAATCTTGTAAGCTGTAATTGGAACCGTAAAGGTCTGGTTGGGGTAACTTGCTGTTGCAACCAATGTGGCAGAGCCGGTTGCTACGGATACCTGGTTTGCAGCCTGGTTAGCAGTTGGAACATTAATGGTACCAAGTGACGTCTGAGGCACAGCATTGCCTGTAACTTGAGCCAGGCTGGCTACAAGGGTGACACCTGAGATAACATCGTTTGTTCCGTCGTCGTCAAAGATGTCGGCGCGAATTTCCACGGTTACCGGAGTGCCAGGGTTCACAATGAAGTTGGTTGTGTACTGCGTACCTGTTGCTGTTGTATTCTCCTCTACAAGTGCGGCAGTGCTTCCAACCTGAGCTCCATTCACCATAATGCGGCCGTTTCTTAACTGGGCCACGGCATTATCACTGGAATCAACGACAGCGTTTAAGGTTTCAACCTTAATTGGCTCCCCGAATGCAGTAAACGTGTAGCGTGCCAAGACAGCATCTACTGCTGCGTCGGTAATGTTACCGGAAGGCGAATCAGATGCCTTTACCACCGTCATTGTTCCTGCGTTGATATCAACAACTCCGGTACTTGCCGGGTAAGTATCACTTGCAGTAATGTTGACGTTGAAGCTGCTGTCAACCAAACCAATGTCTGCGGCTCTGCGCAATGACATTTGCAGGTTTCGAGAAGCTCCTCCTATCACGTCGGCCATAACTCTGAGTATGCGGTTTCCCGTATCCAGAACATATGGTGAAGCAGAAAGGTCAAAGGTAACAAATCCGCTTGAGTCCAGGCTTTGAGTCTGGGCAACTTCTACGCCACTAACCTGCAAGCGGAAGTTTTGAACATCCGTTGAGTTAATGGAACCGATGTTGCGAAGCGCAAGTCTGGTCAATGAAACCTTGCGTAGACCCACAGTTGCAGTACTCTCCCAAACGATAACGTCGTTTGCCGCGTCAATAGTTGACGTGGTTGGAGTTATTAGACCAAGGGTAACAGTACCCAAACTGGCTGAAGCAATGGTGTTAAGGTTTCCCGTAACGGGAAGGCCGCTCACCGTGCCGCTTGCAAGGGTAACTGCAGTCAACTGCATACCAAGGGTTTCGCCCGAACCGTTTAAGATGTCTGATTTCACTGAAATGGTCTTTACGCCGCTCACAATAAACAGGCCGTTTGCATTGTTAAAGGTAACAACGCCGTCTGAATTCACTGTGCCAGCATCGGTCAAACGAACAACGCCGTCAAACAGGTATACGTTTGAAGCCGTGGTATTACTAGAAACACCAATTCTTTCTAACGTAAGTCCTGTAACGGTGGCTGTTCCAACAAATGTAAGATCAATCAGGTTTGCGGTGGCTTGACCTGCAACAAACGTTGTAACTGCAGGACCAGGCGTGGCAACTGACAAATCTCCTTCTACTATCGGCTCTTCTCCTGTTGGCTCTTCTCCTGTTGGCTCCTCTTCACCTGCGGGAGCTGCACCAAGCAGAGAATTAAGTTTTGCTCTTGTGGTAGTGCCCACAAAACCTGTTCCAGATGTTAGTCCATAAGTTGCCAAAACCTCATCGGCATACTTTTCCTGGAATTTTACAACACCAGCATTGGTTATAGGACCAAAGAAGGTTGTTTCACTTCCAGGAGAACCGGCTCCTGAATCTGCCAGCTTGGTGTCTGAATCAGAGTTCAGCACAATCTGGAGGTACATTACGTCGCTCCCAGAGTCTCCTTGAGCCAGATTGGTCTCAAAGGTAAAGCCATCGGGGACTCCTGTAATTGCACCTGTTGTTGGGGCTTCTTCTCCTGTTAATTCAGTTAACTCTGTCTGTAATGTTGCCAACTGTGCCAAAAGGGCATCAATCTGTACCTGCAGTTCTTCTGCAGTTAAAGCAGAAGCAGGTACAGGAACAGCTGCCACTCCCAACATAGTCATGACAGTTACAGCAGCAAAAATCCTTTTGAATTTTCTCATTTTCTATTTTTGTTTTCCCGCCTGCAACGCTATGCGTAGCATTGCGGGCAGGGATTATTCTTTCGACTTATTCTCGAGTTTCGACCTTTAGTGATTTTTCAATCCCACAACAAAAGAGTGGGTTCAGCCTTCACGTAAATTTAGTTTGAAATCGCCCAGATCTTTTCTAATGCTGCCTCATAATCTTCTGCCTGGTAGTCAAAAAGCGCTTTTCTCAAAAGGGCATTCTGTTCTTCTGTGAGGGTATGGTTCAACAAATAGGTAAGCTCTGACTCAACAAAAACCTTGGTTGCGTTTGTCAATTCTAATGCTTCCTCCTCGCCAATGGCAGCGCCTAAAATCTGCTCTATTTGAGCTTTGTCCTTTTGCAATTGTACTAGTTCGCGAGAGAGCTGTAAAGCCTTGTCTGGCTCGTTTTCCACAAGGGCTAAAAGACCCTTGGAAACCTCTGTAACGCTTAGGTTAAAGTCCTTTGTTGCTTGAGGCAGGTTCTTTACCTTGTTGCCCTCAACCACCTTTCTTAGGTCTTGTAAGCGCCTTTGGGCTACCTCCAAAGAAGCCAAGGGGTCGCTTCCAATAGTTGCCTTTTCAATGACAGAACGAACCGAGTACAAGGCATCCCCTGGCAAGCTATTTTGGGAAATCTTGTAGCCAACCCCTCCCAATACCACAAAGGCCAGGGCTGCAAATACATAGGCTGGTTTAGCCACCGTAGCTCGCAGAGCGAAGGTGGCCTTTTCAAGGTATCGTAGATAGGATACAAAATGTCCTACCACTTGAGGCATTTTAGCTCCATCCTCTAAAATCCTGTTCTTAGCAAAAAGCACCCAATTGTCTTTGGGTTCAATGCTTTTTAAAAGAGTGAGTTTTTGTACGAGATTCTTCTCGTCCTTCATTTATATTATGACGTAAAATACGCCTATTTGTTACACTACCGGCCATAGCCGCCCGAGCCTGTTGCTTAAACGAGATTTAAGCAGCTACTTTGCCCTTAAGGGCTTTAATAGCCCTGTGGACTCCTACTCTCACATTCTTTTCGGTCTTGCCGGTAATTTGGGCTATTTCGGGTACGGTGAGCTCGTCTATGTACCGCCAGATAATAAGGTCTTGGTAGTCGTCTTGCAGCTGGGCTATGGCCTGCCTTATCCGGTCCATTTCCAAGCTTATCTCGCCCTGTTCCCTTGTTTTCTCGCTAATATCCTCAATCTCAATGGTGGTCCTCTCAATAGACACTAAAGAGACTTTTTTGCTCCGGTAGTGGTCTGCCACCACATTTCTTGCTATTTGGTAGAGAAAGGCCTGGGGGTTTTCAATGATGGGATTGTTCTTTTGAATATGCCGGTACAGACGCAAAAACACCTCAGACGACAGGTCTTCTGCCGTCTCCGTTAAACTGACCTTAAGGTAGATGAACCGGTAGATGCGCTTGACGTATTGGTCGTATACCTGGCTGAAATATTGATTGATTTCCTCCATACTTATGAGAATGTCCTACCGCATAGGATAGGACAAATTCCATAAAAAGTCGATGTCCTAGTTTTTTCCACAGTTATTCCCCAATTCTTAGCGAATCTGGTAAAAAACCTCATTCCACTCCCCTTGCCTGATAATGAGATGACGATGGAGCAAGTCGTCTAAGTCCCGGCGCAGGGTCCTTTTTGTTACCTCGGGAAGAACCTTTTGCAGCTCCCAAACCTGGGTTTTGGGCTTGTTGCGCATAAGCTCCAAAATGCGGGTCTGCCTTGTGCTTAAGCGAGACTTAGGAGGTATGGATGAGGGAGTTCGCTCAAGCGCAGCATCGGGTAGAGGCTGTGGGGCCGAAGCCAACTGCTTGGCTTCGGCGGGCGATTTAGGCGAAGCTCCCGCGGAGCCGTAAAAATCGCCCTGGGTTTCGTGAATCTTTCGCAAAAATTCTCCTACCCTATTATATTCCCGTTCCAGCACCAAGAAGTTCTCTGGGTTTATCTGGGTCGTGCGCTTTGCATAGTTTAAATAGGCAATAAGCATACCAAGCTCCCTGATGGCCCTTGGGGCAACCTGGCGCTTTTGCTCTTTGGTAACCGGATTTTCTTGTGCAAGTAAAACCAAACTTGCCAAAAGCTTGTTTGCGGAATCTTGCATCTGTACCCTCAAAGGATCTTGCCGGGGCAGGATATCAACTACTTTATGGACCGCCATTGTAAGGCGAACAAAAAAATCAGGAGTCATTTTTTTACCCCCACACTCATATTTGAGTGGTGGGGGGGCTCACCCCAATATACCAAAGACCTAGCGGTAGGTCAAAAAGGGGAAGTTGACAAGGACAACCAACTATGCTATAAACACTCTATAGTCTCTAGCCCGCAGAAACACTCATTGGACTAGCATGAAAAGGAGCAGATCATGGGACCTCTAGAAGCAAGGGCATGCATGAAAAACAAAACCCCTGTCGACACAAGGAGTGGGGGCACTACCCTGACCGGGGCCCTCATCATCGCCCTCACAGGAGGACCTACTCCCCGTGCCACTGTGCAGCTCGACACAGTGGTATTGAGAAATGTTCCTCTTTCCTACATTTCTAGGGTACCCGCCAAGGTGCCCTAAACCAGATCTTTTCAGCAACATAACACTCGAGACTCGTCGAACAAAACCGCTCCCGTGGCAGTAAATGGGGAGGGCACGGGGAGGAAGATCCTGTATAAGGAGAAACCACCCATGGCCCAAAAAAAGACCAACCTCATGTTGTCTGTGGAGAGACACTTCAAACAACCTTTGGAGCAGCTTCTCCCGGCAATGATCAACGACCAGGAGGAATCGGACCTTCAGGAGATAGCCAGCCAGCTTGACGTCAGCAAAGCCACGTTGAACTACTGGTTCCTCAAGCTCGGCATCAACGTCCGTAAAGTTGCCCTCGCTCCAGGCGAAACTCTGGAGATAACGAGGGTCAGCTAAGTGAAAAGGGTCTCGAGAACCCAAGAGGCGTCCAGTAGGGGGAACTGGACGCCTTTCTTTTTTTGCATGCAAAATAAAAGAGGTTAATGGTGCCTAAATGAAATTAAGGATTCCTTAATCTAGTTATGAGAAACTAAACGAGATTTAAGCAATGTTGCTTAAATCTCGTTTAAGCAGAATCAAAATTGGCACTCCAAAGAACCAGGGTAGAAATCTTCTCCAGAACCAGAAATGGTTACATTGGTAAGCACCGGGCACTCTGCCATTACAAGGTTAAGGCCATATGCATTATCTACAAGCGTTATACCAGACCCCGTTATTATACCTGAAGAATACAAGCCAACCCTAGGGCTATCTTGCACAGTCACATTCTGCAAATCAACCTCCCCTTGTACATGCAAAGCACCATCTCCTTCTGTCTCCCCTATATATTTCACAGCCGCATGCCCCCCATATTTCAAAACCGTATGATTCAAAACAGAACCAGTGCTTGTTGAAGTAAAGCGCATTCTTTTCCAGTATACGGTAGAAGAAAGCCCTTCTCCGTTTGTATCTCCTCCTACTGTGTCATCCCCAATTCTTGTAAATACCACCTGGTTTGCTGCGGTGCCTTGAACTAATAGGGTGCCGTGTACGATAAATTCCGTATTACTTAGGGGTGCGGCAAGAAACTTTACAACAACACCAGATTGTATCGTTAGGGTTTTTCCTGCTTCTATTTCCAGCTGGTTTACAATGTAGGGAATGGTGTCTGCTTCCCAGACGGCGTTTGCAGTTGATATGGCATCTTTTACCCAAATACCGTTATACGTATTGCCGGTTGCCGTATTGCCAGAAACCACAGCATCGGCTCCCGCCAGAATAATAGCATAGGTATTATCCGTTAGGGTATTATTAGTAATAGTAGGCAAGCTTGCAGGGTCCGACACATTATTCTCCACAAATATACCAATGGCGCTATCTTTAATCGTAGAGTTGGTTATGCTCGGACTTCCTCCTTCTATGTATATTCCTGCAGCGAACGCTGTCTTGGTTGTATCACCTGTAATCGTCAGAGAATCAATAGTGGAATTTGAGTTTCTAAGAGAGAGTTTGTGATCAGAACTACCTTTATTAATGACAGAATTCTTCATGATGATGTCAGTCCCATCCACAAACAAAGCATAGGTCTTTCCTCCTAATGTGCCGCAGGTGGGTGTAACGCTCGCTGATTGTTCTACCTTCACGTATTCCAACTGAGAGTTAGTGCTGGTAGAAGAAAAGGAAAAGCCGCACCAATTCCCAAAATTTCCGTCAGCGCCGTCAATAAAGGTAATAACGTTATCTTCACTGCCCACAGCCTGCAGCGTACCATGAATAATCACGTGGGACTTTAGAGCTTTCAAGCGAATAGTGACCCCTGGTTCCACAATCAATGTCTTGCCAGGGGGCACTTCAATATTCCCTAGCATTTCGTAGGGACTTCCCAGAAAAGCAAGGGTGACTTCTTCAAATTCGTTAAAGCGGAGAAACGCAGTGTTAATTATTGTTGTAGAAGAATAAGAAACACTGTTTTGCGCTCGTGGAGTGCTATTCACATATCCCCCATCTGAATCTTCTCCGTTATGTGTAATAAGATTGTTATTTGCCCAGTTAGGGGGGTCAGACCCCCCTTTTGCCGCATCTATGCGCTCCATACTCTGTTTTACTGCATTATCTCCTGCAATCCAGCCAGCGGACGCATCAACAATATCAATAAGATTATTTTCTGCATCATAGAGTTTCAAAATTTCTCCCTCATTTTCTAGAGCACCTGTATATATCTGGTCTGCAGCGATGTCAGAAATTGTAGTATCATCAGTCCGCTCTAACAAAAAGTAACTATTCGCTGCAATAGTACCTATCAACTCAATGGTTGGGGCACTATCTTCTGCTTGCAGTTTCCACCCAATGAGATCAACATCTGCAGCCGTGGTATTGTAAAGTTCTAACCACTCCTCGTTTGCAGAAGCTATTGTTCCCATCCAAGCTACCTCATTTATAACCACGGTTTGGGGCAAGACAACGGGCGTCGGTGGATCCTCTGGAGCCGTACTATTCTCTGCACCCGGGGTCCCGCTATTATCCTCTCCATAATGGGTCTGCCAGGATAAATCTTCTGCTCTTTCAAGAGTATATTTCGTATCGTTATCACCCCCTGGCCAATCCGGATCAGCTATAATCTCATCGATAAGAGTACAGGTATTATCAAAAAGTCTTAAAGATTCGTCGCTATTACCCAAACTTCCCACATAGATAGTATCTGCTGTGATACCCAAAAGAGTAGTATCGTCTGTGCGCTCCAGAATATAAAAGCCAGATGCAGCAATGATATCCTGGTTTGTAAAAATAACTTCAATCTGACCGCTGGCATCAAGTAATTGCCATCCTTCAAGTGTAACCTCTTCTTCACTAACATTCTTTAATTCTATCCACTCGTCATTTGCAGAATTTGTAGTGCCCATCCAAGCTATCTCGTTGATGATAACGGGAGTATTGCTGGGACTACCTATATTTGCTTGAGAACAAAGTTGCGCTTCTTCGCTTTGATTCTCCTGCGAAGATTGAGAGCCTGAAGAGCCACCTCCCCCTCCTCCGTATGAAACTGGCTTTTGAAAGGACCTAAAGCTGACATCCTTCGCGTCTGCTGCGCAGGCCCACCCTTGCTCTTTAATTTTTGCAACGGTTCTCTCTGCAATTCCTGAAATTCTCTCAAGCTCGTCTATCGTATAAAAGGCCTGCAAAACACGCGCCTCAATAATTTGTTCTGCTGTGACGTCTCCAATCTGAACAATCTCTTGCAGCAAGTCGTTATTTACCGCGTTAATATTTATTTGTCCATCAAGGCATCCTGCAAACACCCTTTCTTGCACCTCTTCATCCTTGACTAAATCAAGTTTTGCCTGCTCCCAGCTTAAATCTGAAAGACGCACCATAGGTTGCTTGATATCATTATCGCCCCCTGGCCAGTTAGGACTAGCTTCCACCTTGTCTCGCAACACACAGTTGCTGTCAAAAAGATACAATGCCTCATTTGTATTATTGAGAACCCCTGTGTAAATGAAGTCTGCTGAAACACTCGGCAACGAGGTATCATCGGTACGCTCCAAAAGAAATGCTCCCCGTGAAGAAATAAGGTGGTCCTGTTCAAAAATCACCTCAATATCCCCATTTTTATCAATGAGCTGCCACCCTTGCAGGTTTACCGACACATTTGAGATATTCTGCAGATGGGAAACATTTTGCAATCTAATCCACTCATCATTTGCCGAGGCAACAGTACCCATCCAAGCGATCTCGCTTAAAATTACACCGCCAAAAACAGGAGATTTCAGAGGATTAATGACGCATATCTCCTTCACGAGACTAAGTTTCTCCTCACCCTCCTGGTTTTCCTGTAGTTTCAAATCCTCCTTAGTCTCGCTTAATTCTACTTGGTTAACTTCAGATTGGGGTTGAAGGAAAGGCTCATCGCCCTCATCCTTAGTTAAACTAAGTTGCGCTTGATTCTCTTTTACATCTAACTCTTCCTTAATCTCGTTAAGTTGAGATTCAACAGCAGGGTCTACTAAACCGGCGCCACCAAGAGAGATTACCTTGGATATAAAGGAAAAAAAATCCTCGGCAGTTCCTTGTACCATTCCCACCCCCTTGCTAAGAATGTTAAATATCTCAATTCCAGCATTTCCAAGTGTATCAAAAACTTTCTTTATCGCAGTAAGCTTATTGAGGAGATTAATCTTTTGTTCTTCTATTGGGTAGGGCAATTCCTTTGTCAGCTCCAACCTCGGCACCTCATCGGGAAACTCGACCGTGATTTTTGTTCGAGCAGACGAATCGACTACCCAGCCTAAGGCGGATTTTGTAACTTGAGTCTCTAGATGGATCACAAAAGGATCTACGGTGCCACTGTGAGGCGAATCACCGACAAATCCGATAAAACCCGAAATGGAACTCTTTGCCTCTGGGGCATCAACGAAATCTGGAGAATAAAACTCCACCATCGCCTTAGCGCTCTCTGAATCAATACTCTCATAAGCCACTACGTACTGGAAAATTGCTTCTGTCTGAACGCCTTCATAGTTACGGTACGTTTTTGTTATACTCCCACTCCCGATCTTTATCTTATTTTGAAAAAGCCAATTGACTCCAGTTTCTACCGCTTTTTGAACCGTCTGTTTTTCTATTTCTTCTAAAACTTCTTTTGCTGTTACTGTTGAAAGCTTCTGGAACGAGGAGGCTGCTTTAATAACAACTTTTACGGTCTCGGTAGCAGCAAATCCGGGGAGAAAATCCAGTACCGCTTTTCTAGAAGAGCTTCTAAAAAGTGTGAGTGCGGCTTGTCCTCGAGATGAGTAAGCAAAAATTCTACCATTAGGTACTAGTTTAGAGGTTTCGCTTTGCGCAACGCCCAGGATAAGAGTAGTATCTTTTTTAGATAGTATGAGTGCGTCCTTAATATCTTTTTCTGACAAAGCAAACGTCTCTTCATACTGCGCAAAAGCTAAGAAAAAGAGAGATAACCCAAGAACTAAGGAGATGCCAATGAATAGAAGAGATCCTTTCTCCATTAGTAGATACAAAATTATACTCAGTTAATGGAGAAACTTGAGATAAAGCTGTCGAATTCAGCAATGCAATCAGATCTGTATTCTGGCTTCATCCTTATCCCAAACCCTATTAGAGTTTCTTCAGAAATTGGAACTCGTATTTGAATAAACTCTCCGATTTTTTCTAAAATCTCTAGGTCTTCTGGTACGAAAATCGCCCTAAGAGCTGACTGATTATCAACAATAATAATGCTTTCGTCTTCTGGTTTTGCCTCGGGTTTCTCATTATAAGTATCAATTAAATTCTTGACAGAAACAACCTCGTCTTTCTGATATAAGGTTTCTAAGCTAATAGCACATCCTCTGAGAAATGTAGTTTTATTGCCATACTGATCTTCTTCAAATTCTGCCTCAGAAGAAAGGATTACAAGTGCATATTCTCCTACCGTAATCCCCTCCTCTCCTTCCACACTCCACCCCTCAGGGACTTTGAAGCTGAAGCCAGCTTTTTCGTTCGCCACAACGGTGCCGGTGGGAGTTTCTTCTATTTTGTAATCTTCGGCTTGGCTCCACTGGGTTGGGGTGGTACTGTATTCAGGTTCTCCTAAACGAGATTTAGTTTCTGTTTGATTCACCAACAAAAAAATCCCTCCAATAACAATCACTAGAAGGATTGCCCCTATAATAAGCACTTGTTTTTGCATACAAAATCCAAAAGGTTAATAGTGCCTAAATGAAATTAAAGCATCCTTAATTTCATTAAGGAGGTATTCGACACACCTTTTCTATTGTACAGGGTTTTGAGTTGGGTTGAAAAGAGCTGCTGAGGAAAACCTGTGGATAACTAAACGAGATTTAAGCAGTGCTGCTTAAATCTCGTTTAAGCGGAAGTAGCTCCCCCCTATGGGACATGTTTAGAACTTTTAGGTGGATAGAAGCTATTGAAAACCCTGAAAACTTGATGAGAGAAATAGAAGAATTGTTGGTGAAATGATACTAGGACCTGTTTTCAAGATATTCTCTTACCCGAATAACCGCATCCTTTACTTCTTTAATATTACCGTCTGTTTTCATGTGTTTGTTTGCATGTTCCATAATCAAAGCTATAGACTTAGGGCTCCATCCAAACTTCTCCATCCATGAATAACGAGGAAACATCCAGACGTGAAACCCGTGTTTGGAAGCTTCGTTCTGTAATAGATATACATCTTTTATGTCTAATACTTCTCGCATCCCCACCCGTACTCTATGGATTACACTACCAAGCTCTTTTACTTCTTCACTTGTAAACTCAGCTATTGATTTTTTTGTAGTATCTTTTGAGGCAATTATAAAAAATCCGGGGATTGGAACCTCCCAATCTTGATGTGCATCAAAAGACTTTGTAAGAAGAACCGTTTCTTTCAAGAAAAGCTTAGTCTGCATATCTTAAAGCTACCAAAAAATCGCCTGCATGGCGATTCTTTGGCTTAACTTTACGAGCTCCCCTTGCTGGACGACGTTAGAACCTGTTTTATAGGCAAATAACAATCAAAAAAACTTACTTATTATTTAACAGTAATCACCACCTTGCCTTGATGGTGGCTGTTTTGTAAATAATCAAGTGCTTCTTTTACTGCATCCAAGGGAAATGCGCGGTCAATCTTTATTTTCATCTTCGCTTCATCAACCAAGGTGGCAAGTTCTGCAAGCTGCGCGCCGTTGGGTTGAGTAAATTGCATCTTCGCCTCAACTTCGTATTGCTTCATCAGTTCTTCATTCGGCTTCTCGACCATGGAAACGATAACTCCACCCTTTTTGAGTACTTGAAATGATCGCTGATATGTTTCACCGCCGATAGTGTCAAAAACCGCATCGTAGTCTTTCACCATATCCTCAAACTTTTCATTCTTATAATCAATAACCGTATCCGCACCCAATTCTTTCACAATGTCACTATCCTCTTTACTTGCGGTTGTTGCAACTTCAGCGCCAAGCTGTTTTGCTATCTGAATTGCCAACGTGCCGATTCCACCAGCACCGCCATGAATTAGTACTTTTTGTCCGTTGGAAATATTCATCTGGTCCTTTAAGACTTGCAACGCACTTAATCCCGTAAGTGGGACGGCCGCAGCCTCACTATGCGAGACGCTTTTTGGCTTAAGGGCTACTGATGCAAATGGTACAATTATAAATTCAGCAAACGAACCGCCAGTCATGGCGCTGGCCATGCCATAGACTTCATCCCCTGGCTTAAACCCGGAAACACTCTCACCAACCTCTGCTATTACACCTGAAAAATCAACCCCCAGGGTGGCTGGAAACTCAAGCTGCATCATCTCTTTAAGATATCCTTCCCGGATTTTCCAGTCCACAGGATTAACGCTTGCGGCGTGGACTTCCACTAAAACTGTACCAGCAGACACCTCTGGTTTGGCTGCTTTCTCATTGACTTCAACGACACTGTTGTCGCCATATTTATTAATTTGAACTGCTTTCATAAACGTGTAGATATTGGTTTAAGAAACTCTTTACTTCACTCTACCACTTCGAGTACTCAGTGTAAACTCAAAACCGCCTACTTGGCGATTCTCTGGTTCACTTTTACGAGCTCCCCCCTACTGGACGACGTTAGAACCTGTTTTCTCAATAAAACAGAGAGTCAACGCTTTTAAAATTAAACTATGATTACAGTATTTTGAGGATTACTAGCCCCATAAGACTAATCAATTCTTAAGCTCTCAACTAACTTATCACAATGACTTTTGGTAAATACATCAACCGCACCTAATCTATCTACCCATTTTTCCTCTGTTAGTTTTGCGCATTCTTCGCTGACAGCATTTAAATAGGTGTCAAATAGTAACCATACATTTGAAAACCCAATTTCCGCCGCAATAGCACTAAAATCAACTGTTTGTAGTGCTTTCGCTGCATTAGCTTGAGTATCTAAGATATACTCTTTTTGCATTTCAACATCTTCTCTTGTTCCTAAACGTCCTACATGCCCGCTGATTAATGCATCAAAGTCATAGCTTAATACCCAATCATGAGCATCAACAAAGGCAGGCACGTCTTCCGCAACGGCTAACCATTTAAACGGTGTCCATCCGGGGAAGATAACATCAATAAACATCAACACTTTTTGCTGAGGAGCATAGATAAAGATATTGCCTGGTCTATGGGCAGGTCCTTTGTACTCGAGCTCTAATGTTTGCGTGCCGACAGTTAATGTATAGGTGTCTGAGAAGGTTACCGTAGGATCTGGAACATCAGAGCCTCCCACAAACAAACCAAATTCAAAAGGTCTATCTTGAGCTAATCTCAAAGCAGTTTCTTCATGAGCAATATATATTGCATTTTCTGGGTACATACTTGCTGCAGCGATATGATCTGCATGCGAGTGACTGTAAATAACATGAGTTATGGGTTCGTCAGTTGTTTCTGCAATGGCTTTCAATATATTTTCTCCAATGGATGGCGGAGCATCAACAACGATAACCCCTTCTCCAGTTGTTAAAAACATCATATGGTAGACTCCTTCAGTTACCCAGTAAAGGCCATCGCCTATTTCTTCAACGCGGTATCCTTTTTCTGGAATAACTGGCCCAAAAGCTGAATCAGGAATAGAGGCATACGTTGTCTTAGTAAGAGACTCAGTTGGTGACCCCGTAATAGTACTGATGAGCAATATCGCTGCCACCACCACAAGTATAACTACAATGATTTTATTCATCTTGTATTGTATTAGATTAAGGAATTATGACTATATTAAATGATACTACACACTTCTTGAAAGAACAATATCGCCTTGAGTCGTCTATGGAACGAAGTTAAAACCTGTTTCGTGGATTTATCTACTTACTAAAACTTTCTAAAACCTCAGTTGCCATCTGAATATCTTTCTTCTTAACGAGTAAGCGCACTCCCCCTGTGGCCCATAAGAGGGCGGGATTCATCCCGCCAGCATCATCTGCAGAAACCATAGCTTTGATACCTTTTGACTCAAGAACTCCTTTTACAAGTTCTGCCTCTGTCCTATCTGGGTAGGTTTTAATGGTTATCAAAGTTCCCATATTTCTACCTTATCAAAAAACCGCCTCCGTGGCGATTCTTGAAAAAGTATAATAAGGCTAATCAAATCCCCCTATTGAACGAGTTTAGAACTCTTGATTGGGTAAATATTAAGAATGAAATGAAAGAAATGGAGGAATTGCTGGGGGCTACTGGACGAAGTTAGAACCTGTTTTTGCTGAAATATTGTTCGCTTTGCAATTTTTATGGCTGAAATATCCCTATGTTTGTGTACTTAACTTCTTTAACTTGTGAGAATTGTTTAACTGTTTTTTCGATCTCTGCATTCAATATACCAACCCTACATGATCCTCCACTAGTAAATCCAAAGACTTCTGGAAAGTCTAATGTCAAAATTCCATCATCTGTAAGGTTTGCACCAAGAAGTTCGAAATCTGGGTGAGGAAACTCTGTTGAAAATCCGGCGGCTTTTTCTTCTACTGTTAATTTTCCTTCTATAAGAAGTTTGACTGTATCTTGAATGGGTGTATTTGTTATAGGAATCTCTCGCTCAACCGAAATAACTGCTTCAGCTATACAATCAAAGTTAGGATCATGTTCTTCATTATAATAATAAAGTTTAATCGTTTGCATATTCTCTGAAGACTTAATAATAAAAAGAGCTTCATTGCTCTTCTTCCCCCAAGCTTCTGTATAAACTTTGTACGTACCTGGGGTTACATTTACTGTTTCGCATGGTGAGGTAATTCCAGAATAACGTCCAGTTACAGAGCCAGATTCACAGTATGGCCGTACAATTATCTTGATAAGTTTTCCTGGTTCTGCTCCCCCATATCCTGGATACCATGTTCCACCATAAAGCGGGATTTCTTCCCCGTCGCTCCGTACAAATACAGCATCGAGGTCACCTTCAAATCCTCCAAGATTACATCCTCTGATTTCAACCTCTGTACCTACTAACCCAGAAGCTGGTGAGATTGAAGTAATAACAGGAACCCCATCTAATTCGTCTTTACAAGTAGTTGGTAGAGTTACCCTCGCATTTTCAATGAACCGAAACGTGGAGAGCATTAAATCAAATAATTCATCATAGTCATAACCTTTTGGGCGGAAATAAAGACCAAGTTTAAGTATTTGTCCATTATTTACAACAAAGTACCATTTACTCAAATCATCCTCCTGCAAATCCCGTCCACCTGTATTTTGATATACAAGCTTTCCATATTTCCCATCCAAGCTTATATTTTCCTCTCTCTGAATTAGCGTTCCAACAACATACCTTGCCAGATGGTTTTGTATTGCTGTATCGATATTTGAATCTCCTGTAAAGACTATTGAGCCAATATCACTTACACCTGTTTGTTGAATATAAATTTCAAAAGAACCATCGCCTGTCTCTCTTATTCCCCATTGATCAGGATATTTTATTTCAAACCCAAACTCTTCGTTTCGGTAAGTTTGCCAATCGGCTGTTTCATCTTGCTTGCTAATTTCAACTTCTGATATATTTTCTTGAGACTTGCTATCTTTAGACCAAGCTGCAGAAGTTATGAAAAGAAGAGAAGCAAACACTGCTCCTATGAAAATATAAATAAATAGTAAGAGAAAAAATAATCCGAGAAATTTTAAAGATGTAGATTTAAAAGAGGTATCCGTGGAAATTCTTTTCTTTAAGAGAACAAAGTAGGATACAGTACCAAAAACCAAGGAAGAGAAAAGTCCTATGGAAGCAAACTCAGAAATTTGTCCAACCAATAGGACAACTGCTGCTAGACCATTTGTTCTTAGATGATCTAGATTTATGAGAATAGCCCATAGCCCAAACAAAAACAATGCAGCCAGTGGTATTACTCCAATAAGAAAGGCTGTACGGAAGATTGGAAATCCTCTCTGTGCCTGAGGAAATGATTTTTTGATTCCAACAACAATACCAGCAATCGGCAAAACTATAGAAAGCAATGCGAGTAATGGATCGAGCACACCCCCAAATACCACACTGAACAATAGGAGAAGGAGATTAACTCCAATGATCCATATATATACCTCCTTTGTAACCTTCCAAGCACTCTTCCAGCCCAAAGAAGTGGGCTCGGATGTTTCTCGTTGAGTGTGTTCAAAATCATTCTTTTGCATGGATATATTCTACCAAAAAACCGCCTGTTTGACGATTCTTTGATTCAACTTTACGAGCTCCCCAGTCCAAAGCTTATTATACTTTTAGAGGACTCAGAATATATGGCTGGTTTAAATCGAGAAATGGTCCTACTGACGAGACGATGTTAGAACCTGTTTTATATTTTCCTAACAGAAAAGTCCCATACAGAATTGAACCTAATGGAACTTTTCTGCTACGGGACTATTTGATTTCGACTTCACAGTCGAACAGCTTAGAATGGTTGAGTATAAGATTCCCAACTGCCTCTGCTGCTGTACTACCATTGCTTCCCGCTCCAATTCCTCCCCCCTCCTCTGTGGAAGCATACCAGTCTGTGTAGCCTGGGTCACCACGCTGAATTACAACAATCTTCTTTGCCATCCTTAGCTCCTTACTGTACAAATTCAGTCTACTAAAACAATACCACATTTTTGTGATATTGTCAAGATTGCTCCGCGGGTGGGACGATTTTCGAACTTTTAGGTGGATAGAAGAAATCAAATATCCTGAGTCTGTGTTAAAACAAGTCGGAGGATTATTAGAACCTGCTTCTATTTAATAAACTGAAACGTAGAGAGGATTTGATTTGCAGTTCTGTAATTTTTTTCAGGATCTAGAATACGCTTGCTTAATTGCCCTTCACCTATTGGGAATTGGATTTGGTAGATTAGTTCTTGATCAGGTAAGACTACGAAAATCACATCAAGGTTTGGCTCATCTTCTATCTCTATATGAAAATCTCGAACTATAGACCCACCATATCCACCTACCTCAATCGCCTCAGTGCTTGTTGATATAATTGTCTGTTCTGGAAGAGTACGAATTAACCTCCTTAGCCATTGTTGAGCATATTGTTTACCATTTAGACCTTCTGGGTTTTCGCTTTTAGATACAGTAACGAAATAATGTTTAGGCAATCCAAAAATACCAATATCAATTTTTGTCTCAAATTCTTTCACCTCCCATTCTTCAGGATATTTCATCTGGAATCCGAACTCGTCGTTGCGGTAGGTTTGCCAGTCTGCGATATTAATACCAAGATCCTTCACTATCTCTTGTGTTAAACTTTCCTGGATCCTTTCTTCCTTATCCTGTCTCTGATCAACAATATAACTATCGTACACAAAGAGTCCACCTACAATAATAGCTGTACCTCCAAAAAGAACCAAGATAGTCTTCTTCATATTTTTAGTATACCAAAAAACCGCCATCGTGGCGATTCTTTGACTCAACTTTACGAGCTCCGGAGCGTGGAGGCTGTTAGAACCTGGATAAGAGAGAACCAGGAGATTCTCCATACTCCAGAACTCGTTCCTTAGATCCCCCCTACACCCCAAAAGAGACCCCCCCTACGGATGATATCGTCTACCTAGAATGTTCCCTCCTCTTCTGCTACTCGATATGTTCACGTAAGAACATTGAAAGTTAAGGACTAAAACAACATCTCCACTTTCCTTCTCTTGCAATTATGTCTTCCATGGAAACAAATTCTTTAATCCCATCAACTTCATTAGGAGGATAGGTTGATTTTTCTATAACTGAATCAAAGGGTCTTATTAATGGTATTGGTGGCACATCTTCTGCTGACAAAAGTCCCATTAAGTACAAGGTAAGCGGTGAATACCGAGCTTCTATATATCTTAACCGATCTGATACTTTGAATTTATTTTTCTCTACTTCAATCCAATCAGTTCCCCCTAATGGATCAATATAGCCATCATTGATACTTTTTAAGTCCAAAAAGAAGTTCCAGTGAACATACTCCTGTATTAATGGCACATTGCCATTTTCTTCTCTACTGTCCATTATATAGCAACACCACTGATGACCTGTTTCATGTTTTAAAGCATTTAATGCAGATTCTATAGTTAAAAGCTGCAATCTTTCGAATATTGTAATATCACCCATAAAATTTAATCCTTTTAGCCTACCCCCTGAACCATATCCTCTTGCTGAATTCATTAAGTTAACATTTCCAATACCCTTTATGGCATTGCTTACTGGTAAATGAGCTTGAGATTGTTGATCTTCGAATGCTGTATAGAAACTTATAAAGTCAAAGTTGTCTTCGTGATCTTCATAAAACTTTTGTGGATATTTACCCCAATCAAATAGAAATGAAGTAATGTCAGGACCCGAGTCTACAGTCATTATTACAATGTCTGAAGATGTATCCATCGTTGCTAAATTTCTTGTTGCCGTTTTGAAAGAATTCGGAAAGGCATTTTTGATTTCATTAATTTTATTTATTCTTCCTGGCGTTGCATCAGAAGAACTACGAATTAAAAGCACAAAGGCCATCCTAAAATCTTTTTGTACGACCTCTTCAGTTGCTTCTTCAACTTGAGAAATTGCAGGGGCTGATTCTGACGCAGAAGATTCCTCTTGTTCCAAGACTTCCTTTTTTGATGCCCCAGTTTCAATGCTTTCTCCAGGCATTGACTCCTCCTTTTGAGGAAATAAGGGTTCCTCTTCTCCAGGGTTTCCTTGAAAATGGAAAAAGAAAAACCCACCTGCCAGAACAACAATTCCAATGAGTGCGAATAGAAGGTATTTCATGTCTCCTACTCTACCAAAAAACCGCCTGTTTGACGATTCTTTGATTCAACTTTACGAGCTCCCCCTACTGGACGACGTTAGAACCTGTTTGGTGCAAAGATAAAGGCCGCTGGGCGAACCATGCGGTTAATGCTTGCGAAGGCGTTCGGAAATTCAACCATACGAAAAAGTCAGGGGTCGATAGTAACTTCTCAGTAATTCTCCAGAGTCCTGACTTCGACGAGGACTTCTACTGGTTCAGTAAACAGCTTTGCCTCGGCCTGCGAACCTTATTCCCGCTTCCGGATAACCAGTGCGTAGATGGAGAGGAAGAGAGCCATCAGGCTCGTCAGGGCAATGGCCAGGTAGACGAAGACGAAGAAGACGCCTACGGCCTCGCTGGCGTAGGCAGCGAAGAGGGCCTCCAGATCCGGGTTGCCCAAGCCGAGGATCACGGCGAAGGTCCGCAAGAAGGCGGCGGCGGACGCCACGAGGACGATCCCGTAGCCCAGCCTACGTTGCTTCCAGGCCCATCCGATGCCGAAGACGTAAAGGATCATCAGCAGGATGAAGAATAGGACGGCCACTCCGGCTCCGACGATCGCGTATTGCTGGGCGGCCGCGCCGCGCGCAATCTCGTCCGTGGCGTGAAGAAGCAGCAGGAACACCGTGAGAGCGCCGAAGAAGACGATCCCCTTCTCAATGAGAGTTTTCATAATATTTTTTTGGTTATTTTAATAACTATTATATTCGACTTTTCATTCTATTTTAAGTCTAACAAAAAACCGCCTTCTTGGCGATTCTTTGGTTCAACTTTACGAGCTCCGCGGGTAGAATTCGAACTGACTATCTTAATTTTCTAGTCTACAGATTGCGAGATGATTTAAAAAAGAGCTGTTGAGAAAAACCTGTGGATAACTAAACGAGATTTAAGCAGTGCTGCTTAAATCTCGTTTAGGATGTATTAATTAATAAGAATTAGAGGCCGAGGAATTCCCTTAAAACTAAGGATGGAATGACAAAGATATTGCCCTGAAGGTCGGCATCTGCAAGCCCTACTACCCTGCCTTCTACGTTAAACAAAGGGGCTCCGTCAACATTCTCCTGTTCTACAATTGAAGTTACCAAAGAATCCTCTTCTATTTTCTTTACAACCCCTACGTTCACAGTCAAAGTACTCTCGTCCGCCTCAACAATCTTTGCCAACAACACCACTCGTTCTCCAAGCTCAACTCCCCCATTTTTAACAAAGCCAGCTGTTTTAAGCCCTGCATCTTCTATTTTCAATAACACAAGGTTGCTTGCAACGTCTCGCTTAAGAATCTTTGCTGGCAAGGAATCTTGCCCTTCAGGATACACCGTAACCTTCCAACCATCCGGAACTAAAGAAGAGAGGGTAACAATTAAACCGTCTGAGGTATACACAAGACCTGAGCCCTGTCTGGCGCCGGCACTCTTTAAGGCAACCACAGTACCTTTTATCTGTTGAATGGTTCGCTGTACTGCCTCGTTCTCACGCACAAAAATCTGCTCTACCGGGGCTATTACCTGGGTTCTTGCGTTCCAGTCTTTGAGAAACTGCCAATTCTGAAAAGCAGGGTTTGCTGCCAATGAGGGCAACAAAAAGGCCTGGGACCAGAGTCCTCCAACGGCTCCCGCCAAAAACAGAAGCAAGAGTAAAAGAATACGCTTTGGCATTTACCGTGCTGTTTTTGCGAACTTTCCCTTTGGAGAGGTTTTTAAAGAATCCATAGACGAAAGCAATACAATCTCTTTGTTTTCTGCATCCACCCGAACTCTGCTCCCTGGCTGTATCTCTCCTGCCACAATTCTTAAAGATAGAGGATCCAACACCTTACGCTGAATGATTCTCTTTAAAGGCCGGGCGCCCAAAGAAGGGTTAAACCCCAGCTCTGCCAAAAGTTCTTTTGCCTTTTCTGTGACATCCATTGTAATTCCTTTAAGAGAGATGCGCGAGGCAACTTTAGTTAATTCCAACTCCACAATCTTTTTGATTTCTGGCTTTGTTAAGTAGTTAAAGATGATAATCTCGTCAATGCGGTTCAAAAACTCGGGCCGAAACTCTTCTTTGAGGGCTTCCATAACCTTGTCTTTAACTGCGCTCTTTTTTTCTTGAAGGTTGTCTCCCATAAAGCCCAGGGGAGACATTTCAGCTATGTGCTGGGAGCCAACGTTTGAGGTCATAATAATAATAGCGTTTTTGAAAGAGGCAGTCCTGCCTTTGGCATCGGTGAGACGGCCATCTTCCATTATCTGCAGGAGCACGTTGAATACCTCGGGATGAGCCTTCTCAATCTCGTCAAACAAGATGACGCTGTAAGGTCGTCTTCTGATTTTCTCAGTTAACTGACCTCCTTCCTCATATCCCACATACCCCGGAGGAGAACCAATCATGCGTGAGGTGGTGTGGCGCTCCATGTACTCTGACATATCCAGACGAACCAAAGCATTCTCATCATTAAACAAAAACTCAGCCAATGCCTTTGCGGTCTCGGTCTTGCCTACTCCCGTAGGACCCAAAAACAGGAAAGAACCCAAGGGTCTGTTTTCTTCAGATAATCCTGCCCTGTTTCTTCTAATCGCATTTGAAATGGCGACAACCGCCTCTTCTTGCCCGATAATTCTGCGCTTTAACACGTTTTCCATCTTTTCCAGTTTCTTTGCCTCCTCTTCCATCAAACGCATAACGGGAATGCCGGTCCAACTTGAAACCACCCTGGCAACGTCTTCTTCCACCACCTCTTCTTTGAGCAGGGGGTTGGTCTTTTGAAACCGTGCCAGCTTTTTTTCTTCTCCGCTAAGGCGCTTCATCAAATCCGGGATTGTTGCATACTTTATCTCAGCTGCCTTTTGTGAGTTTCCTGCTGTCTGTTCCCTTTCTACCCTAAACCTTGCATCTTCCAAGTCCTTTTTAATGTCTTTTATGGCGTCGATAACCTCTTTTTCTGACCTCCACTTTGACTCAATTGCCTTTGCCTTTTCCTTAAAATCAGCCAAGGCCCTGGCATTGGCCTTTACCTTTTTTTCTTGGACTCCCTCTGCCTTAAATGCTTCCTGTTCAATCTCAAGTTTTTGAATCTGCCGTTTTAAAGAATCAAGCTCTGCGGGCTCAGATTCCATTTCCAAACGCAAAGAGCTCATTGCCTCATCCATTAAGTCCACTGCCTTGTCTGGTAAGAACCTGTCTGAAATGTATCTGGCTGCCAGGTTTGCAGCAGACACCAAGGCCGAATCCTTAATCTTCACCCCGTGGTGCAGCTCATACTTTTCTTTAATGCCCCGCAAGATTGAAATGGCATCTTCAATGTTGGGTTCTACCACCAAGATAGGCTGAAACCTTCGTTCTAAAGCAGGGTCTTTTTCAATGTATCTTTGATATTCTTTTAACGTGGTGGCTCCAATTGCCCTCAATTCTCCCCGTGCCAAAGCCGGCTTTAACAGGTTGGAAGCATCAATTGCTCCCTCGGCTGCCCCAGCTCCCACCAAGGTGTGAAGCTCATCAATAAACAAAAGATATTTCCCCGCTGCTCTCTCAATTTCTTTTAACAAAGCTTTAATTCGGTCTTCAAACTCGCCCCGGTACTTGGTTCCTGCCACCAAAGCCCCAATATCCAAGGCGATGATTTCCCTTTCTTTCAGCGATTCTGGAATGTCCCCTCTTACAATCTTTTGCGCCAGGCCTTCCACAACGGCTGTTTTCCCAACGCCAGCCTCTCCAATGAGCACTGGGTTGTTCTTTGTTCTGCGTGACAACACTTGCATTAATCTTCGGATTTCCTGTTCCCTGCCAATAACAGGATCAAGTTTGCCCTGACGGGCTAAACGAGTGAGGTTTCTGGCATACTTTTCTATCACCTGGTACTTGCTCTCTGGAGTAGGGTCTGTAATGCGAACTCCCCCCCGAATCTGGGCTAAAATCTTTAAGGCCGTTTCATAATTTAAGCGGCCAAACTCTACTGTTTCTGGTCCTCCAATACTGGGTTTGAGAAAGCTGGTGCGCTCCAAGGTTTCTTTTGCTTTTGAATCCGTGTCTAGCAATGCCAAAAACAAATGTTCTACAGAAACATACTCGTCTCCCATCTTTGAGGCATCTTGGCGAGCCCGTTCCAGCACCTTTGCTAAATCCTGGGTAAGGTAAAACTGGCCAAGGGGGTTTACGGTTGTTACCACAGGGAGCCGTTCTAAGGCCGTTTCTGCCTTGCGTTTTAAACCGTCAACATCTGCCCCAATCTTTTGCAGCAGTGTTAACACCACGCTTTCATCTTGCGAAAGCAGAGAAAACAGCAAATGCAAAGCATCAACCTGCTGTTGGCTGCGCTCTTGGGCGAGATTTTGCGCTTGAAACAAGGCTTCTTGCGCCTTATGGGTAAAATTGCCTGAGTTCATAGGATGGGTTCTTCATACCACAAAAAAGGGGGCGGCGCAAGCTCCCACACTAATTGTGTCGCAGCATTTGCTGGATTTGTGCACAGCACACAACACGATTAGTGTGGGGGCAAGCTATTCTGAGCGTTCGCCCAAGGTGGCATTGAGAATGCGTTCTTGCCCCGAGCGCAGCACCTTAAGCACAACCTGGTCTCCGGGGTTGTACTGCTGGATAATCTTTGCCAAAGAATTCTCTTGCGTGATGCGCTCCCCGTTCATTTCCAAGAGAATGTCTTGAGAAAGAATCCCTGCCTCCTCTGCAGCTGACCCTGGGGTAACAGCAGCTTCCCCACTGGGGCCGGGCCTAATCCATGCCCCGTGCGTGACCGGCAGATTTTCTTTGCGCGCTATTGCCTCTGTTATTACAACATAGCGTACTCCCAAAAAGGGGTACACTATTTTGCCAAGTGTCCTTACCTGCTCAATATCACGCGTTGCCCTGTTTACAGGAATTGCAAAACCGATGTTTTGCGCGTCTAGCACGGTTGCGGTGTTAATACCAATAACTTGACCTGCCAGGTTAAGCAAGGGGCCTCCTGAGTTGCCCCGGTTAATGGCGGCATCGGTTTGTATGACATCCTCTATGGTTTCAACAAAGTTTCCCCCGGAAGCTGTAATGGTGCGCCCAAGCCCAGAAATAACTCCTACGGAAACCGTGTTGCGAAACTCAGCTAATGCGTTTCCAATGGCAATGACGGTCTGGCCTATTTTAAGGTTTGCAGAATCTCCCAAGACTACCGCAGGAAAAGGCTTTGCGGTAAAGTTGCCCTGAGCGTCAATAATGTTTTCTTGGTCAATTTTCAAGACCGCAAGGTCCTGCAAAGGATCTTTTGCCAGAACGCGAGCAGGAAAAGAGCGTCCATCTGTTGTAAAAACCGTGTAATCTGCCTCCTCATCTAACACCACGTGCTTGTTGGTAATGACGAACCCATCCTGCGAAACAATAAATCCCGATCCTCCTCCCACCTCGCGTTTTTCAGTTCCCTGCTGGCGGAATTGCGGAACCTGAAACTCAAATGGGCTGTGCCCCCCAAAGAAATCTCCAAAAGGGTCAACAAAGAACTGTTCAATGACCGGAACATCCTTGGTAATAATGATGCTTACCACGGCAGGAGAAACATTCTTTACCACGTCAATAATTTTTTGCTCTTGCGAAGTCTGGGGGATATACTCTTTTTCTACCACCGTCTCTTGTATGATGCGGTCTGGCAACTCAAATTCAACCTGTTTAAGCAAAGAGGCAACCTGTTGATATAAAACTCCCCCAACTACAGCTCCTCCCGCAAAACCAGACAACGAGGAAACCGCAACCACCAAAATCAAAAGAGAAATCAGCTCACGGTGCCCTAGTTTCTTTATGAGTTTTTGCAGTGGATTCATCTGAGGCCTTCTAGTGTTCTCCATATCGTATCCTCTACTTTACTTCTTTGCCCTGAGTTGTTCAACCGTCTTTTCCAGAATCTTCACGGTTTTCTCTATCTCTTCTTTTTTTGTATGCTTTCCCAAGGTTATGCGCAAAGCAGAGCGGGCTTCTGCTTGTTCATACCCCATACTCAAGAGCGCGTGCGAGGGTTCTTGAGACCTTTCCGAGCATGCCGAACCAGTGGAAACCGCAATCCCTTTTTGATCAAGCAGCAAAACAACATCCTTTCCTTCAACTCCCTTAATTAAAACATGCACGTTGTTTGGTAGCCTTTGCAATAAAGAACCCGTTAGTTTTGCGCCAGAGATTCTTTGTGGGATAATTTTCATGAGTCTGTCTCTTAACTGCCGTATCCTAATGTTTTGGACTCTGGATTTTGGATTTTGGATTTCTCGTATCGCCTCTCCCATGCCAACAATGCCTCCAACATTCTCTGTGCCGGACCTAATGTCTTGTTCTTGCCCTCCACCAAAGAACAGGGGGTGAATTGAAATCCCTTTCCTTATATATAAGACACCAACTCCTTTTGGCCCGTATATCTTATGAGAACTTAAGGTAAGCATATCAACCCCGAGCTTCTCCACGCTGCAGTCAAGATACAACGCTGCCTGCACGGCATCTGTGTGAAATAGTATCTGGTATTTTGTATCTTGTATTTTGTATTTCTTGATTATCTTTGCAATGTGAGGTATGGGCTGGATGGTACCAACCTCACTATTTGCATATTGAATGGATACGAGAATAGTGTTCTTTTGTATTGCCTTTTCTACGTCTTGAGGGTTTACAATTCCCTCTTTGCCAACCTTAACGTAGGTGGCTTCAATCGTGCCTTCTTTCTCTAACGCTTGAATAGGGGCCAATACTGACTCATGCTCAATTGCCGAGGTAACAACATGTGGTCTTTGCAAGGGAGACTCCCTTGCAACAATTCCTTGAATTGCAAGGTTGTTTGCCTCCGTAGCCCCCGAGGTAAACACAACCTCGTTTGCAGAACAACCAAGAAATGTGGCAATCCGCTCTCTTGCGGTCTCCACTGCAACTCTAGAGCGTTGTCCCAGCTGGTGTACAGAAGAAGGATTGCCAAACTCAGAACGTAAAAAAGGCGTCATTGCTCTTTGCACCTTTTGGTCTACAGGCGTGGAAGCTGCGTAATCTAGATAGACGAGCTTTTTCCTCATGGTTTCTTTACCGCCTCGTCGGCGGACCGCCGTTGAGGCGATTTGCTTTTCCATCCCTTGGGAAGATGGTTAAAACGATATTTAAATATGTCCGTCCGGATGGGGCCAATAAAGGTCATATATGCCTCGGCCAAAAAGTATTGGGTAATAATCTTTGTCATATCTTCTTCTGCGCGGCGCGGGGAACTGTAGAACCAAACGTTGGCTAAAAATCCAAACTTTCCTTTCTTTGACGCCGCCTGAATGTATTTGAAATCCTCCCCAAGCTTCACAGTTTCATCAAAACCTCCTACCTCTTCATGAAGCCACTTTTTCACCACAATACAGTTGGTCGCATGGGGGTAAAACTTCTCGGTGTTTTTAAAATAGAGTTTGTAGAGTTTTTCAAAAACACGATAAATCTTTTTCTTGCCAGGAAGTTTCATTACACACCCTGCAACGTCTAAACGACGCCGCTCAAACTCTTTTAAGAACTTTTTCAAAAAGTTTGGGGGAAGATTGGCGTCAGCATCCAAGAACACAAGAATGTCTCCCTTTGCAACCTTTGTCCCTTCGTTTCGTCCTTTTCCCGGCATGCCTCCTTTCGTGACCTTACACCCAAAAGATTTTGCAATCTTCACCGTTCTATCTTTTGAGCTGGCATCTGCAACAATAATTTCAAGATCTTTAATCCCCTGCCTTCTGACAGAACGCAGCACGATAGGAAGATACTCTTCCTCATTTAAGGTGGGGATGATAACGCTGATCATTTCTCAAGGATAAACAGAATCTGAGTAATGGGAAAACGCTGAATGTGTTCTGTGTGCACAAGCTTAAGGCCAAGATGTTCAAATGCTTCTTTCCATTCAGGAACCTTCTTGAAGTTATGGGGAAGATTCATCTTGTATGAGGGTTCTACCAATAAAGCAGGGAAATTCTCAAACGTGTCATAACAACACAGCAGGATACGTCCGAACCAAGAACCAAAAGTGTCTTCCATGATAATAACGCGCTTTTTACTCACTCGGACCGCTTCTTTCAACACCTTGGCTGGATCTTGGCAATGATGAAGCACAAACAAAAGCAGGGAGGTATCAAAAGAATTGTCGGCAAAAGGAATTGTGGTTCCATCGTACAGCAAAAGAGGGAGCTGAGTTCGGTTCAGGTTACTACTAATGTCCAGCAGGGTGACGTTACACTTTTTTTCCTGGTGGATTCGCTCTCCGTTCCATCCTCCTCCAGCTCCAATATCCAGCACGCTCTCTCCGTCTTGAAGGAAATGCTCAAGCTTGCCAACGAGTTGCTTTGCTCGCCTCCTCCCAATACTGTCTACCAACCAGCGTACGAAGTTTGCAATAATCATGAATAAACTTCTAAAATATGTTCTTTACCTCTTGCCAAAACTCTTCTCTGTTGTGGGTTTCTTTCATAAAGTACCACCATTCGCCGCCCCACAAATAGAAAGTATCCAGTCCAGTACTTTTTGCAAATGCAATGTTCTCTTGGAGCTGCGTGAGAGTCATGGTCTTTTCTTGTTCTTGAAATGTGGAGTTTTCTAGCTCCCCTTGCACCCAGGGCTCTGCCTGCAGCTCCCCTACCACCACCTCCTTGCCAAACAACTGTTTCACCAACCATGCTTTTCTTGCATAAAATACTGAAGGAAGCGGGAGAGAAAGATAGGTGTTCAGTTCCTCTGACCACACCTTTTGGTACAAGGTGACCGCCACCTTATCTCCCAGGCGAGCCATATTGAACCACAAGGACATCTCACCTGAGTCTGAGGTAAGGACTTCATGCTCTGCATCCAACGATTGTACCAGCTCTACCTCATCTTGCAAGAACGAGAAATCCCGAAAAGGGCATTCTCCAAAGGGAAGCAGGGGCTCGTTCTCCACCTGCCAGGCAAAGAGAGCTTCGTGCTCTTTGTACCTCAAAACTACTGCTTTAAGCATCTCGAGCACCTGCGCTCTCAATTCTTCTTTTGGAAGTTTCTCTGCCCATTCTGGGATATGACACTCTGGCCACCTGGGGGTTTTCATACCTACTGCCAAAAGCACCTTAGCTCCATAAGATGCTGCCTTGTCCATCTGCCAGTCTAAACCTTCAAAGGAAAACTGCTGGTCTGCTGGCTCCAGTAAATTCCAATGGGCAGCAATCCTCAGATTTTTGACGTTCAGGTCTTCAAGCAACGCCAGGTACACTTCTTGCCAGTCTAAGTTTAAATACGTTGCCTGTTTTTGAGAGAAGTTCACCCCCCAGGTAATATTCTCTGCCTCCTTGCCGCTTCCCACAAACAAAAACACAAATACCAAGACAAGAACAATTCCTGTAATAACAATAAATTTCTTAGCCATACGCATACCTCTTAAATGAAATTAAGGAATCCTTAATTTCATTAAGGAACTATTGGATTCTAAAGAATATCTCCGCCTGCGAGATGATGTTAAGACCTGTTTCTCTAGCTCTTGATAGCATCCAACTCCCCAAATTCGATCCGGAGAACCTCCTTCTAAGCTCTTGACGGACACCCCGTTTTTATACACGCCAATTTCTCGTATCAGTCCCGTCCCAACCGCTTCCCTCCATGCCTTTGTCGGTCCTCTTCCCCACCCTTCCCATGGAGTCAGGTCATCCATGACTACAATCGTATCTTGAGTCGCCAACTTCTTCATATTATGCAAATCGGTGATAACCGTATGGTAATCATGGCCCCCATCAATAAAGATAAGGCCAAACTTTGTATTGGGATTGTGCTCTACAAAACTGGGGACTGTTTTAAGAGAATTTCCCCGCACGAGCGTATGTCTCCCTGAGAATCGGGCATCGATGAATTCTTTGGCGTGCTTCACATACTTGTGAGTTCCGATGTCAAAGGAGGTAACCTGTATGTTATCTCTAGCAGACAAAAAGGCATAACTGGAAAATCCTACATTAAACCCAATTTCTCCTACGTCTTGTATGTCTGCATGTTTTTTTAACAAGGAAACAAAAAAATCAAACTCTTTCTTAGAGATTGAACCCTCGGGAATAAGTCGCTCTACCTTTTGAATATATCGTTTGAAAGAATCAAAAGAAAATTGCATACGCATACCTCTTAAATGAAATTAAGGATTCCTTAATTTCATTAAGGAACTATTGGATTCTATGACACTCGCAATATTTTTGGCGCCATTTCTCTCCATCTCTACAAATCCTTGCATGGCAGCTTCTGCAAACAAGCCTTGATTTAAAAAGTCTGGAATCCATTCATCGGCATGCTCCACCTTGAGCTGTGGTATGGCAACCCCCAAGCGCGCCAGCCACTTTTGGTTCTGCACTTCTTGAGACCCGATGGGAGGGGCAAGAAGCAAAGGAATGCCGAGGGCGGCATAGAAGGAGAGTTCGGAAGGCTTGGTCCACAAGATATCCGTTGCGCGTAAAACCTCAGTAAATCTTTTGAAGTACTTGTCCTTGCTCTTTAAAAAGACCACCTGAACCTCTTTTTTAGATAATCCCTCTTTTGCTGCAGCTTCCTTGAATCTTGTGGCTGCATCTTTATGGGTGGCGGCTACCATCTGCAACTTGAGCTTCTTTTTTTTCAAAAGAGGGGCTAGGTGGTGAATCATGCTCTGGCCCAGAGCTTGCTGAGCACCCGCTCCCCCTACGGCAAATGTGATAACTGGAGCTCCGTTGCGGCCTGTTGGCACCTTGCCAAGGTATGAACGCACCACATCAGCATACCGGGTTATGTATTTTCTCTTTTGGTCCAAGCGCACCAACCTTCTCCTTAAGTCCTCTTTTGTCTGGGTGAATCCCTCAGAGCTTGTGAACTCCTCTGGTAATGGGAACCCGGTCAGAGTAATTTTTTTCTTTGAGATTCCATACTGCAAAAGGCGCTCTGCAACCAGCTGACTGGGAGCAAGGTAGTGAATCTTGGTCTCTTTGGGAAAGAAGGGGACCCAAGCACGGGCAACATCGCTGTCGGTCACCAAAAGATAGATGTCTCCCCGGTATTTCCAGTGCTCTGCCATAAAAGCTGGAACCGGAAAGGTGCAGACCATGGGTAATGGGTGCTCATCCAGTTTTTCTATTAAATGCCTGCCCCACTCCTTTCTCTCGATTAATCCATAGATGGTTCTTAGTTGGAGTCCTGGGGGTTCCAAGGGGCGTTCTTTTGGATAAAAGGGCTTTATCTCTTGCACCTTGTCCATTAAGGAAAATACCAAATCTCCTAAAACCGGGATTTTCTTGAACTTTGAGATAAACTCATACACCCTCCGGGTTTCCCGCCACAGGGTGCGGTCAAGCTCTGGAATGCCAGGATAATCGTTTGCCGTGATTATTTTCCCTTTAAGAGCAATGCGCCGCAAGGTAAACGCGGCCCGCTGGTGCCCGTATCCCATGTCCACTGCAACAACCCACGCCTTTTTCATATGCCAATTTTATTCATAAAATTGCGGTTTCCACCGCCTTCGCGGGCAGTAGCCCGCTTCGGCGGGCAAAGGCCCGTGGTGAAAACTATTCAAATATATCATATCATTGTTTCCTCTCGGAATCGAAATCGCTTTTCCTGTTGCACTCTCCATGCAAAAAAGGAAGCTGGCAGCAATAAGGGAAGTAACACCCACAAGGGAAACCCCTCAACACTGCCCGCTGCAAAAGGAAACTCAGAGAGCGCTGTAATAACAAAGGAAAGATAGGAAAGGAGCAGCCCCACGGGAAAGGCAAAAAGGTAGGCTAAAAAAGGAAGAAGCATGCTCAACAAAAGAAAGAGAACGCCGAGAAAGAGCACGAGGGGAATTAAGGGAACAATGAGGAGGTTGCCCGCTAAAGAAACAAAAGAGAGTATGCCAAAGTGGTAAAGCACCAAGGGTAGAGTGAAAATCTGAGCCGTGATGCTCATAAAAACCACATCTCTTAACCCAAGGGGGTTGGGCAGGCGCCCAAATACATACTTAAACAAAGGAAGAAACAAGAGAATGCCAAATACCGCAAGAAAGGAAAGCTGAAAGCTAATGTCGTGCGCCAAGAGCAAAGGGTTAAAAAACAGCATAAAGGCCGCGGCAAACACCAAAACGCGCAAACCAACATTTCTCCTCCCAAAAAGACCCGCAATCAAAAAGGCGCTTCCCATAATCCCGGCGCGCAGGGCTGAAGCTTGAGAACCCGTGAACATCACAAAGAAGAGCAGAAACCCCAAAACCACAAGCGAACTCTTCTTTCTTGGTATTCCAAGATGTAACAAAAAGACAAAAAGCATGCCAGAGAGTATGGCAACATGCATTCCAGAGATTGCAGTAATGTGCCTTGTGCCCGTGGCATTCAGGTCTTCTTTCAATTCTTCTGGCAGGCCCGCCTTATTTCCCAAAAGCATGGAGGCCAATAAAGAGGATTCAGGCAGGGGAAGGGATGTATCAATTCTTTCTTGCAGTGTTTCCCTGAGGTTAAAAAGAAATGATGTTCCTTTTTGTTGAACTTCAATGCTGGGACGAAACATGACCCAGAAAATTCCTTCCTTTGCTAGATATAAAGGATAGTTGAAATCCTCAAACACCGTGGGCGTAAGGATTTTGCCAGAAACCAAAACCCTATCCCCTTGCCTGAGTTCCTCAAAAGAAGAAACGTAAAGCAGCACCCTGCCTTTCATGTGTGCGGGTTTCACTATTACTTTCATTGCCTGCTCGTCTCTTTCTGGTGACGTCACAATCCTTCCTTCAAAGGAAACGTCCTGGGGAAAAGAGAGCGGCTCTGGAAGCTTTGCTGCAGTAAGATAGTACGCCATGCTAAAGGCCGACACCGCAATCAATACCCCCATATGCACCACGCTCCACTTTCTCCAAAAGACACTGGCAAGTATAATGCCGACTACAAGGAGGGGAAGGATGAAAAAGTAGGAAGAAGAGAAAAACGAGGCGAAAAAAATTCCGGCTCCAAAGGCCAGAACAACACCAAACACAAACTGAGAAAACAGCATCAAGAAAACATTCCTTTTTTAAAACCCGTGGCAATGAGGGTAATCTTTACCTCACCTTTTTTCAAACTCTTGTCATACACGGCACCAAAGATAATGGTAGCTCCTGGTGCGAGCTTCTCTTTGATCTTTTGCGCTGCCTCATTCACCTCGGTTAAGGAAAGGTCGTCTCCTCCTGCCACGTTAAAGAGCACAGCCTGGGCCCCTTGAATGGACATGTTCAACAACGGTGAGTGGAGAGCTGCTTCCAGGGCCTGCTCAATACGCTGCTCACCCTTTGCCTTGCCTACCCCAAACACCGCCTGTCCGGCAGAGGCCATGATTCTTCTCACGTCCGCAAAGTCCACATTAACGATGCCAGGAACCGCAATGAGATCTGAAATGCCCTGCACTGCCTGGCGCAGGATCTCATCTACCTGCCAAAAGGCAGAAAGTACGGTGGTGTCTTGGCCTGCAAGCTCTAGAATCTGGTCGTTTTCAATAACCAAAAGGGTGTCTACCTTGCCCTGAAGTTCTTGCAATGCCCGGTCAGCCAGCCTGTTTCTCCAGGAGCCTTCAAAGGTGAAGGGTTTGGTCACCACGGCAATGCTCAAAATCTTTTGCGCTCTTGCCATTTCAGCTATAGGAACAATGGCACCTCCCCCTGTTCCTCCTCCAAGGCCTGCTGCCAGAAACACCATGTCGGCTCCCTTAAGCGCACTCTCAAGTTCTTCCTTGCTTTCCAAGGCAGCCCGTTTTCCCAGCTCCGGGTTCATGCCAGCTCCCAGCCCCTTGGTACTCTCCCTGCCAATGCGAATCTTGTGGTGAGCTTTGACTTTCTTTAAGTCCTGGGCGTCCGTGTTAATGGCAATGAGATCGACTCCCCGAATCTTGGCCTGTACCATTCTGTCTATCGCGTTGTTTCCGGCTCCCCCTATCCCAAACACCTTAATTACTGTTTTTGCTGTCATGGAATGAAAGACTTAAACAATCTTTTAAGAAATCCTGCTACGCGGGCAGGCTTTTGTATCTTGCCTCCTGATTCCTGCTCTTTTGCTGCATCCACCAGGAGGCCAAAAACCCCCAGGAACGCGGGGTCTTCCTTTGAGGTGGTCAAACCCCGAGGACTCCCTACCTTTGCAGAAAGCTTTAACTCTTTTTTGGCAAATTCTGCGATTTTCGGCAACTTTGCTCCCCCGCCGCACAGTACCACGCCTCCTGGCAGCTGACCCTGTTTCCCCAATTTCTTTAACTCCTTGTTTAAAAGCTGCAGGATCTCTTTTACCCGCTCTTCAATGATATGGGTGACAAACTTTGAAGAAAAGGTAAAGGTTTCCCCGCTGCCAAGCTCAATCTTTTCCATTCTTTTTCCTTTTATTAAAGAGGCCGTCCCAAACTCGGTCTTGATGCGCTCTGCCAGGTCGTGTTCAATCCGCAAACCAATGGCAATGTCATGGGTGATATTTTCTGCCCCCACAGGAAGAACCGCAATGTGTTTTAAATCTCCTTCTTCAAACACCGCCAGGGACGTGGTTCCGGCTCCCAGCTCTACTACGGCAACCCCCATCTCTTTTTCTTGCGGGCTCAATACTGCGGTAGCTGCCGCCAAGGGACTTGGAACCACGCCAACAATTTCAAGCCCTGCTTCTAGCACAGCATCGGTCAGGTTTTTTAAATCAGGGGAAAACAGGCATACTGCAATAATGTCTGTTTCCAAGCGCACAGCCTTCATGCCGATGGGTTCTCGAATACCCTGCTCCCCGTCCACCACATATTGGGTGGGGTATACCTCCAAAATCTCCTGGTTCTGCGAAAGAGAAAAGGTCTGGGCAGCCTGTAAAACTCGGTCCACGTCTTCTTTTGAAATATTGCCGTCGGCCCGGGATACCGCAACCAGACCATGGGAAGAAACCGCAAACAATCTGCTCCCTCCCAAAGAAACCGATACTTCTTCGATACGAGAAGAGGTCATCTGCTCTGCCCTACGCACCAAAATTTCAATGTGTTTTGTTGTTTCCTCGGGCCTGACCACCACGCTCTTTCTCACTCCAAATGAGGGTTCCTCGGCCACACCCAAAATCTCCAGAGCCCCATCTTCTCCAACTTCTGCCACTGCCATCTTTAAAGACTTTGTTCCAATGTCTAATGCCGCAAGGGTACGCTGTTTCATGAAAGATATCGCTGTTCTTTTTGAGTCATTTTCTTTTCGTCGTTTGAAGTCTTGTGGTCATACCCCAAGAGATGCAAGAGGCCGTGCACAAACATCCAAGAAACAGCCCTTTGAAAGGATATCTTGTATTCTAGCGCATCTTTACGTATTGCAGAAGGGCACAAAACAACCTCTCCCAGGGCCTCTTTGCCGCCGGGAAAAGCAAGCACGTTGGTTGCCTTGTCCTTGCCTCGCCATACTTTATTAAGCTCCCGCATCTTTTGGGGAGACACCAGAACTGCCGAGAGGTCTTTCTTCCCCGATTTTTCTTTCTTCAAGATGCGTTCTGCAAGGGTCTTGAGTTGTTTGACCCTTATTCGCTCTTTGGTGGAATTCTGTATTTCGACCATGGGATAATGCTGTATTGTACTCCTCCCTCTCCTTCTCTTCAACCTGTTTCAGCAAGGCCCTCTAGATGATATTATACTCTAAGGAAGACATTCAATAATACATGATACAGTCAAGGGGACAAATCAAAATTATCTCAATCCTCGTAGCTTTGATAACGTTCATCGTTGTCGACATTGTCATAGTATATCAGCGGCTATCACAGTCCAAAGAGACGTCAACGGAACAGAGCGAAGAACCCACGCCTCCATCTGAGAATAAGATTGGTACACCACCCACTGCTACAAAATCATCTCAAGCGCCTGAGAAAACTACCTCCCCAACCTCACCCATCCTAAAACCAGCACAACCTCCGGGTCCTATCCCAACACCCACAGCCACACCAACAGACGAACCAAGTTCGGAGCCGTCACCAGCGCCCGTACCACCGCCGACACCAACTTCCACTTCAACCCCTTCGTTAGGACAACCAGACCTTGTCATTTCTTCTTTTTCGCTTAATAGGTCAAGCTACACACCTGGAGAAACAGCTACTGCCACCATAAGCGTTACCAACTTGGGACAGAGCGACTCAAGCGCATTCAACACCCACCTTTACTCCAACACAAACTCAAACCCTGGGTGCAGCGCCCCGGGCGGTATTGACCACTGGACGCCATATAGTTTTTCGCCGAGCAGTTCTGATTCATGGTCGGTAAGTTTCCAAGTACCAGTATCTCAAGGAACTTATGCCGCAAGGATGTTTGTCGACATGGCATGCACAATCACCGAATCCAATGAGGGTAACAACTATGCAAACGTAAGCTATACTGTTTCAGCTCCAACCACTTTCTCTTCTCCACCCGCAATTTCTGTTTCCGTTCTCGTTTTGAAATACTTCCCTGCCGAAAACGGGGACGGCAACCTTGACCCCGAAATAACCGGAATGAACGACAGCCTCGTTTCTATAAGGACAAAAGTAAATCAGCTAACAACGGATATAGTGAATTCGCTTGGGAGCGCAAGCACCTATCATGGATACAAAGATGCCGCTGCTACACCTTCTTTGCAATATAGTGTTATAGAGGATAAGGAATTTTTGAAACCCAAGCCTATTTCGACCAATGCAATCCCCTGGGATCCAGGTGTATTTAGGCCTGATTATAATCTCATACTGACTACTGATGTTAGTATATGCAACTATGTGGACAATCTTGGTGTCAGGGAGGTGTGGATATGGGGTTACCATTTTGGCAACATCAATCCAGTTGAAAGTAACATGGCAATGGGTACCACGTCGCAAGTCCAGTGGAACCATGGGACATATGGAGATGTAAGCAACAGCGAGCAAATTGACGATTTGCCCACCTGTACGCAATCATACACACTCTACAATTATAATTATGCACGTGGACTTGCTGAAGCGCTTGAAAATCACGGTCATCATATCGAATCAATCTTCAGATTTGTCGATGCAACACTTTGGAACAAATTCCAGCTTCCCTATGGAGAACCTTCTCCTACTGTCAACAGCTGCGGGTGGACACACACTGGCCCTAATTCCAAAGAAGAATACGACCCAGGATGGACCAGCGAAACAATAGTAAAATCCAACTGCGAGGACTGGCGCCCGGATGGAAGCGGTGAAGTAAAGGATGTCAGCTGCCATACATGGTATGGGACAACGTGCCTTGCGAATGGCGGAGTTGAATTTAAGAAGTGGTGGATGCAGAATATCCCAGGTAAAAATAACGTCTTGACATATCTGGGTAGCCAAATGAGAGATTGGTGGGAGTTTATAGGAGATTTTGATGGGGCATTAAGTAAAGGTAAAAGTCTTACTTTCTGAGAAAATTGGGATAAAATAGGGACTATTTTTCCCATGCAGCCTCTTTTTCTCTTTTCTATTCAATTTAGCTATTCTAAGAAACAATGAATCGTTTTCTCCTCATCCTCTTTATGGCTGTTTTCTACGCCTCAATCCTGGGGGGCTCCTTTCTCTTTTGGCAAGACAAGTTTCAAGCCTCTTTGGTTCCTCCCCTACTAACGCAAGAAACAAACAAAGAACAAATAACCCTGCTTTTTGTTGGGGATATTATGCTGGACCGAGGCGTAGAGTTTTACATAAAAGAACACCAGGACTGGAAATGGCCCTTCTTAAAGATAGGTAATTACTTAAAAGGCGCAGACCTTGTCTTTGCAAATCTGGAAAGCATCATTTCAGATAAAGGAGAAAAACAAGGAAGTATCTATTCTTTCAGGGCAGATCCAAGAACTCTGGAAGGATTAGTGTTTGCTGGCATCGATGTTGTTTCTGTCGCAAACAACCACAGCTTGGACTACGGCATTGAAGCGCTGCTGGACTCTGGAGAACGGCTACAGCAAGCCGGGATTACTCCTGTGGGTGCAGGGAACTCGGAGAGGGAAGCCAGGGCTCCTGTTCTCTATGACGCGGGAGGCACAACCGTTGGAATTCTTGCCTACACCGCTCTTGGCTCCCCTTTCTGGCAGGCCGGAGAAAAGACTCCTGGTATTGCATGGATAGATTCCTCTTTGCTTGAACAACTCAAGCTAAACATCAAGAAAACAAAACAGCAGGCAGATATTGTTGTTGTTTCTTTTCATTTTGGAGAAGAGTATCAAACAAAGCCAAACGCCGTGCAGCAGCTTCTTTCCAGGACCGCGATTGATGCTGGCGCCAACCTTGTTATTGGCCACCATCCCCATGTCATACAACCCATAGAACGCTACAAGCAGGGGTGGATTGTCTACAGCCTGGGAAACTTTGTGTTTGACCAGGGCTTTTCAAAAGAAACCATGGAAGGAATGATACTCAAAGTTCTTCTGCACGAAAACAGCATAACCCAAGTTATGCCTCTTATGATAGAAATCTCTTCTGAGTTTCAGCCGGCTATCTCTACAGAATCTATGTAATAGGTGTCGAGCACCTTGAGAACACGCAAGAGCCGAACCTGCGGGAGCAATGCCGCGTTCTCAATCTCCACCTGCGCCCTGAACTCGTTTGTACCCACCTGCTCCAGTTTTACTACCTTGTAACCCAAGATGCGCTCTTTTAAAGAAAAGACGCCTTGCTGTTCTTGCACCACTGCGTTTTCTGTGAGAAAGCGAAGAGCAAGCTTTGAGTTTCCTTCTTCTAATGCATTAAGAAAAGACGTGATGGTTGTCTTTGCAGACTGTCTTTCAATCTCTTCCTTTTGCTCGGCTAACTGCTGTTCAATTAAAGGCAGGCGCTTTTCTTCCAAGCGATAGTACTGCCAGGCAAGCACAAGCTGCCCTGCCACCACTGCAATAATGGCTATGGCAACGCCTTTCCATGCGCTCTTGTTAAAAAATCGTGGCTCTTCCACAAATATAGATTCTACTTTCCCAACAGTTTCTTTATCTCAAAAAGGAGATTCGCAGCAGCATCAGAAATAGAAGCTAACTGATTTTCTATATTTTCTAGTCCTAATCCCGAAACTATGCTGAAGTTAAGGGTTTTAGAATAAGTACCGTAACCAATGTTTCCAATAACCGGAGTTAAAGTAGCTGTAACATTAATTAAGGCACCAGAAGTGTTGGTAAACTTTAGATATGTAGAACTGTTTGGCGCGAGACTTCTATCAATATCACCACAAAAGAAGTTTGCTCCGGTAATAGCATCGGTGCTAGTAAGCCCTGAATGGCAAGCTATTTGCAACTCAACACCATCGGCCCCAGCGCTTGTCCAGGAGAATTGTATTGATCCACCATAAGCATCGGTTTCTGTGTAGTTGAATGATGTGATGGACAGTGAAACAATGCTGAAGGTATTATTGCTCCAATCTCTTGCAACCACATCTGCCCCCACTGCTACAGTATTAACACCATCTACTCTTATCTTGTAATTTCTTGGCAGAGTGCTGCCTCCTGGTAATTGGTTTTGGACAATTGTCCAATCGTAATATCCTTGGACAGCAGAAATGACTCCGTCGTAAGTATAGTTGGTTGAACCAGAACCAGTAATGGTATCATCTTCAATATAGATTCTGACATAATTCACACCACTGGCAATCCAGGATATTCTTCTGATCTCGCCGACTTTCCAGCTTTCCCCTCCGTTGGGAGAAAGAACGGTAACGGAAGGAGTTGTAGTTGTTGCCGAAACAATGCTGAATACATTGCTTTTTGTATGGGCAACACTTCCAGTCCAAACATTGTCAATCTTGCTCCCACAGTCATACACAAAAACTCTGTATGAACCGGTGGGGATTTCCTTCCCATCTGCAGCATACCCAACTTTCCACTGCCAGCTTACATTGGGTGGAACGACATTATCTGCAATATAATCACTTGCGGTCCCACAAAACTTAAGAACTGCAACTGCCACGTCTATGTCTGAACGAAGCAAATTGATGACAAATCCGCCGAGCGGCACAGAAGGCGAAAACTTCAAATTTATATACCTCGTGGTCCCCTTTTCCAGGGTTTCACCGTTTGGATTAAGAGAAGAGACGGTGATGAAGGGGGTAGAAGGAGGGTTTATACGCACGGTGTATCTGGTGCGAAAAACTTCGCTTATACCGCTCACGGTAACATCTATCTGCATAAGAAGATCTGCCGGTTTTTCAAAGATTGGAACAGTGACTACTTCACTCCCATCGTTTGGGGTATTGTATTTTAGGGCCCATGCTTGATCCGTTCCGATATTGTAAAGCTCAATCACGTTAATGTTCCCTTGAGAAGAAATTCCAGAAGTTTGCCATCGAATCGTCTGCTGTGATCCTCCAACCCATGTTTCTCCGATGCCAGGAGAAGTAATGATGAGAGAAGGAGTTGCAGTCGTTGCCGAAACAATGCTGAATGGTGCATTGCTTGTATCAGATTTTCCTGGACCCCCTCCATCAACATATATAATAGCTGAATAGACATTTGTACCCCCCAATAAACCTCCAGATAATGCTCCCAACGAGGCTGGAACGGTAAAACTGTAACTGCCCGTATTAGTAGTGTTAACAATAACCGCTTCTCCGCTTCCCAGCTCTGTACTGTATCTATTATCCCGCAACCCTATTTGAACTGCTGTATATGAAGGATATCCCGTTGCGCTCCATTGAATTGTATAAGTCGCTCCAATCTGCCAGATTTCCCATCCATTTGGAGAAAGAACGGTGATGGATTTTTCTGATTTCACTTCACAAACGTCCATGGAGCTAACTTGGCCATATTTTACTCCCACATTCTGGGCGCAGTACAAACCTGCAGCGCAGTCAGCATCGGTATCGCAATCACCCTGCTCAACGGTACATTGGCTCGCTGCAGTACAGTAAGCCCAATCCCAAAGAGGTTTTTCTGGAATTTCTACTGGTGTTTCTTCTGGTTTTTCAGTGGGTGGAGGCGTTATACCTTTACATCCATACAACTCGTTCAACTTCGCCCGTGTGGTTGTTCCTACAAACCCGGTTCCAAATTGTAGTCCATGGGGAGCGAGCACGTCTGCTTTGTATTTCTGTTGAAATCCAACAACTGCAGAAGCGGTGTTCTCTGTAAATACGCCCGTAGTAATATCGCTTCCAGCACTAAATCCTTGCTTCTGAAGCGCTGTGTGAAGCGCTTTTACGGCGGCAGTGGTGCTCTGAGCAAAACCAAGATTAATATTAAAATCATAACAAAAAGCTGCCGGTTGACCCGGGGCTCCTGTAAGCTGCTGCTGGAGTTGAGCTATCTTGGCTTGAAGTTGAATAATCAAAGCTTGAAGTTCATCCACTGTTACTGCTTTTGCGGGGTGAACATTCACAACGAAAACTCCACTCAAAATAGCAAAAAACGCTGCGAGAAAGACTATTTTTTTAAAACTCATAATTATATTAAAGAATGGTAGTATTCTCCAAACTCGCCTTTTATTCATGGTACCCCCTCCTATTTTGAAGTCAACAGGTCTTTTACAATATTTGCCACCAAGGCGCCATCTGCTTTTCCTTTAATCTGGGGGGTAAGTTCACCCATCACCTTGCCCATGTCTTTTATACTTGCAGCTCCGGTCTTTTGAATGGCTTCTTTCGCAAGGGTTCTGATCTGGTCTTGTGTGAGTTGCTCTGGGAGGTATGTTAAAAGAACCTTGAGTTCTTGCTTTTCCTTTTCTGCAAGCTCGGGCCTTCCTCCTTTCAAAAAGGCTTCTTCTGCCTCCCTTCTCTTTTTTGCCTCAGCTGCCACCACTGCCTGTATCTCCTCGTCTGAAAGTTCTTCATCTTTACCCTGAGCTTGCCTGAGGGCTTCTTTTTCTTTGTTCACCATGGCAGCCATCAACATTCTCAAGGTGCCAGTTCTAACCTCGTCCCCCTCTTTGAGGGAGGTTTTCAGGTCTTCTTTTAATTGTTTTTTGAGGTCCACCCCGTTAGAAATTTCGCTTTTCATACATAATAAACATTGTCTTAATTTCTAACGGGGTTCATTATGCGGCGCCCAATTTTCTCTTTTTCTCGTACTCTTTTCGTATCTCCAGCTTTCTTAACACCGCTCGTTTTCTCATTTGAGCTGACTTTACCCGCTTTCTGAACTGGGACTTTTTTGCGTTTATCAAAATCCCACTGTTTTTCAATCTTCTGCTGAAACGACGAATAAGGGCTTGATTAGTTTCCCGTTCTTGTCTTTTAATTTCGAACTTGGAATTTTTCATGGTTTCTTACCTGTTTGCGCAGGCAGACCTGCCAATAAATGAAGATGGATGTGGTCTATCACCTGTCCTCCTTCCCTGCCAACGTTGAAATGAAGTTTGTATCCGGCAAGGTTGTGCTGGCGTGCGACCTTTTGGGCGGTCAAGATTAAATCTCCCATTAGTTCTTTGTCTTCTTCCTGAATATGATCAATGGAATGAATGTGCTTTCTCGGGATAATCAAGAGATGAAGAGGAGCTTGTGGATGAACGTCATGGAACGCAATAAACTTGTCATCCTCAAAGACAACGTCGGAGGATGCCTCTTTTTGTGCTATCTTGCAAAATAAACAATCTTCTACGGCATTCATGCGGTTTTTTTAAGTCTTTTCTTTAATTCATCTACAATCTTCTCCATTTTCACGGTCACCTGCTCGCCCGTATCCATCCTTCGAATAACAATGGTTTCGTCTAATACCTCCCGCTGGCCCAAAATCAAGGTGTATTGAACCTCAAGCTTGTCTGCCCGTGCAAGCTGTGTTCTCAAAGAATCCCGCCCAAGAGATTCTGCAATGGAAATCTTTGCTTTGCGCAGTTCTTCTAAAAGTTTCAAACTCTTTTTCTTCGGCAAATCTCCCAGCTGGGCCAGGAACACCTTGGGATCGGGTATCTCTGCTGCAGGAAATCCCTTTTCCTTCATTAGGGTAATAATGCGCTCAACACCGGCAGCAGCCCCCGTGGCAGGGACATCTTTTCCTCCCAAGAGCTTTACTAAATTGTCATACCTTCCCCCTCCCACCAGAGCGTTTCGAGAAAGCGTTTCTTCTCCTTCCTTTTGCTCTTCTCCTTCGGAGGATCTCCCCGGGGGAGACACTTCTGCCTCAGAAAAAATCTCAAACACGGTCTTGGTATAGTAGTCCAATCCTCGAACCATATAGGGGTCTAGATGATAGGGGAGGTCGGTTTCGTCCAAAAACTCCAACAGGGACTTAAAATGCGCCTTGCAGTTGTCGCACAGATGATCTAAAATCTGGGGAGCTTGGGCCTTTACTCTCTGGCATTTCTCTTCCTTGCAATCCAGAACCCTCAGAGGATTTTCTCTCGTTCTCCTTCTACAATCAGCGCACAAAGAGTTTTGGCGGGGACGCAAGTAGTTCACCAACACCTTTTTGTAGTAGGGACGGCACTGGACGTCTCCAATGGAGTTTACCTCAATAATGAGGTGGCTGAATTTCAATTCCCTTAAAATGGCGTAGAAGATTTGGATTACTTGAGCATCAATGGCAGCACTTTCCTCTCCAAATACCTCAAAGTCAAACTGGTGGAACTGGCGAAACCTTCCTGCCTGAGGGTGTTCATACCGAAACAAGGGTCCAAAGGTATAGAGTTTTACTGGCTGGGAGAGATTAAGCATGCCGTGCTCATTGTACGCTCGAACAATTCCCGGGGTAAACTCAGGGCGCATCGCCAAGGCGTCTCCCCCTTTGGTTTTCATGGTATACATCTGTTTTTCCACGATGTCGGTGGACTGCCCCGTACCCCTTTCATACAATTCTAAGTCCTCTACCATGGGGGTATCTATTTTCCCAAAGCCATAAAACCTTGCGATATCGTCCACGGTGCGGTAGATTTTCTCAAAGTATGGCTGTTCCTCTGGCAGGATGTCTCGCATGCCAGTCGGGCGCTGAAACTTTGGTCTTCTTGCCATATAGTATTTAGTAAGCTTCTTTTGGAACAATCTCTTTTGCAAAAGCCTCCAGAGAAAAGACGTTAAAGAGTACCTTGCCCACAATGAGTTCTTTTGAAAGAACTCCCCACTTCCGGGAATCTGAAGAAAAGGGCCTGTTGTCTCCCAATACAAAGTATTCTTGTTTTTTTAAGTCAATGCGCGCAGAACCCGGGGTTGTAAGGTCAAGAGGAAGATATATTGATTCATCCAAAACAACGGCATCTCTTTGACCCTCCTCTTCTCCATATACCAGCACCTTACCGTCTTTCACCTCCACGGTCTCTCCTGGCAGTCCCACGATTCTCTTAATGAAACGCTGGGAAAGGTCAAAAGGAAACTTCAAGACAATAACCTCGCCCCGTTCAGGAGAGCGCAAGCGGTAGGAAAGCTGGTCTACTATAAGGTAGTCTCCGCTGTGATAGTTTGGTTCCATGGAATCTCCCCTAACCAAAAATGGCTGGAACACAAAAACCCGGAGGGGCACCACGATAACCAGGGCAATGATAACCACCTTGGCCACCTCAAAACCAAACTGGAAAAGTCCTTTCATATTCATAGCTGTGCCTCATTATACTGTATCATTATGGTGAATTCAAGTGCTCCTTAACGGAAATTAAGGAATCCTTAGTCTTGCTAAGGAAATAATGATACATTATATATACGGTCACACAGTTTCCCCCGACCCCCCTTCTTTTCAAAACCCTCGGTTTTGAATAATTTCCTACACGGGGGAAACTGAAAATTTAAATACTTTAAATTTTTTATGTATCTCATTGTAGGACTGGGAAACCCAGGAAAGAAGTATGCAAAGACCCGTCACAACGTTGGCTTTTTGGTATTGGATGAGTTTCAAAAAAAATATGGCTTCCCCGAATTCTCTCTTTCAAAGAAGCATGCTTCTTTGGTCTCTGAGGGCATCCTTAACGAGACTAAGGTAGTATTGGCAAAACCGCAGACCTTCATGAATAATTCTGGCAAGGCAGTGCGATCCCTCTTGCCTAAATCTCGTTTAGGAGCTCCTAAACGAGATTTAGGAAACATTCAAAACCTCATCGTGATACATGATGATATTGATATTCCTTTGGGAAAAGTGAAGGTTTCTGAAAATAGGGGGTCTGCAGGACACAAGGGAGTTGATTCCGTTATCCAAGCTTTAAGAACAAAGAACTTTACCAGAATGCGAGTTGGCATTCAGCCCGCAAAAGGAAAACCCAGCAACGTTGAGACTTTTGTCTTAAAACCTTTTTCTCAAGAAGAGAAAGCACTTCTCAAATCAAGCATTGCCGTTGCGAGCCAAGCCATCCTTAAATTACTGGAACAATAGAAAGGCCGGGATCTCGAAAGATCCCGGCTCTTTTGGGTTCCAGCCTTAGGCTGCCGGAACATTTTGTCACCTTGTCTTTCTCTTAGACCGCTCTTTATCAGGAATCAAATCTGAAGCGCCTGGGACTTTCTTTGCCCATTTCTTTACTGTTTTGGGCATTACTCCGTAATGTTTAGCAGTTCCCTCAAGCCCACGTTTTCGCAGAGATTTACGCAAGTCGCCATCAGATAGCTTCTTGCTCCTTCCTCTTTTCTCCTCCTCCAGAAGAGACTTAATGGGAATTGGTTTGCCAAGATAAGAATGGACTTTCCTCCTTCTTGTTTCTTTTGCGACAGGAATTGCTAGAGAAACTGGGTGGTCAAGATTGAACGAAAGCTTTCGTTGCTCAGGAGTCGGCAAAAGCTGAAGGGCTGTGCCTCCCTGTTCTGTTTTTCTGCTTGGCAGTCTACTTTGTAGTTGGAACTGGTCTGCAAGCTGTTTCACTGATGTTCTCGTATCGTCTCCCACCCAGACGTAGAAGCTTTCTCCTATTATCTCCCATTGCGTTTTTGCAATTGCAGCAATAAGGAGGAAGGCTCGGCGTACGCGGGGAGAGTTGGATCCACTGAAAACAAGTATTCTGTTGCTCATGCCTTTCCTCCTTTCCGTTGTGATTTTCAAGGTGCAATTGACTTCCCTTGCTCTTTTATTACACTAGAGATGTGTGGGATTGTCAACCAGCCCCTCTATGAAAATATGGGGGTTTTTGTTATACATGGTACGGATGCCACTAACATCCAAATCAATCAATAGAGTATTAATAGTAGCTATCACCCCATACTTTGTAGAAAAGGGGTGGCTTTGGTTTGAAGAAAACTTTTCTCGCATTCTCAAGGCACGACAGACCCAACCCTTTTTCCAGGAAAACACCCTGCTCCTAGAACAAGGCTCAAAGGGGGGTCTGACCCCCCTTTTGAGGCGGTTGGACGAACTGGGATATGAGAAGGTGTTTGGGGTTAGAGATCCCGGAGAGTTTTCACACCAGGGTGGAACCGTAGAGGTATTCCCTTTAAGCAGAAAGAATGCCCTGCGAATTGAGTTTATAGGAAACAAGATTGAAGAGATAGAAGAACTTCCCGTTACCACAGAGGAAAAATCTTCCCTCGCAGTTCTCAAAAAGCGCCTCCAGTCCCAAAGGGCATTTTCAGACATTACCGGACTTAAAGAAAATGAGTACGTGGTGCACCTAGACCATGGGGTAGCAAAGTTCACAGGCATTACAGAAATACGAGAACAGCCCTACTATATTCTTGAATATGCAGCAGGAGACAAGCTCTTTTTGCCCAAAGGATTGGAAAAAAAGCTCTCAAGATATGTTGGCTTCAGAGAACCCAAGGTATCCCGTCTGGGTTCTCCTTTTTGGATAAAGACCAAACGAAGAATCAGAGAAGAGGTAGAGAAACTCGCAAGAGAACTCTTAGAGCTGTATGCCGCAAGGGAGGTTTCTTTAAGGCCTTCCTACAATCCTCCAGACGAACTTTCGCGCAGGGTGGCGTCTTCTTTCCCCTACCAAGAAACGCCAGACCAGCTCCAAGCACTAAAGGATATTGAGCAAGACCTCTCAAAAGAAGAACCCATGGACAGAATCGTATTGGGAGACGTAGGGTTTGGCAAAACAGAGATTGCCTTGCGCACCATGGTCCATGCAACAGAACAAGGGTACCAAGCAGCAATGCTTTCCCCTACCACCATTTTGGCTCACCAACATTTCCAGAACTTCAAAGAACGTTTAAAAGATCTTCCCTTAAAAGTGCAGTTGCTCTCGCGCCTGCAAACAAAAAAAGAACAAGAAGAGATTCTGCAGGAAATACAGGAGGGGAAGGTAGACATTATTGTTGGGACTCACCGGCTTCTTTCCTCGGACGTGAAGTTCAAAAACCTCGGCCTTCTTATCATTGACGACGAGCAAAGATTTGGGGTGAAGCAAAAAGAAAAGCTGCGAGAACTTAGAACTTCTCTGGACGTACTCTCCCTTTCTGCAACCCCCATCCCAAGAACCCTGTATATGTCTTTGTCTTCTTTGAAAGGTATGAGTATGGTACAGACGCCCCCCGAGGGAAGGTTTCCGGTTCAAATGTCTGTGCAAAAAAGGAACAGCAAGATCGTAAAAGAAGCAATAGAAAGAGAGCTTAAGCGAGGCGGGCAGGTCTATTACCTCCACAACCGGGTTGGGACCATTGGCATGGTAAAGAAAGCTTTGCAAAAGCTTCTGCCCAAAGCAAAGATTGGAATTATACACGGCAGGCTTCCAGAAAAAGAAATGGTACGCGTCATGGAGGATTTCCAGCAAAGGAAATATGATATTCTGCTTGCCACCACCATTATTGAAAATGGGCTGGATCTTCCCAATGTGAATACCTTAATTGTGGAAGACGCAACAAAGTTGGGGCTTTCCCAGGCCTACCAGATTAGGGGACGCATTGGAAGGTCACACACAGAATCTTTTGCTTACTTCCTGCACGGCGCAAAACTCACAGACAAGGCAAAGCTCAGATTGCAAGCTTTAAAAGAGGCAGGAGAGCTTGGTTCTGGGTACAAGATTGCCCTGCGGGACATGGAGATTAGAGGAGCAGGAAACATTCTGGGAAAGGAACAATCCGGCAACATGAACGCCGTCGGTTTAAACTTATATTGCCAAATGTTGAGTGATGCGGTAGAAAAACTCAAAAGAAAAGGGCAGCCAACGTAGTACGCTGGTTGCCCATTGTGTCGATAGCCGTGCCGACGAGTGTGCTACTCGTAGGAAACAGCGGCCTTTTGGAATCCCCTCACGATGTCGGGGAGCATCGCCTCCACATCCCCGCACACCGCATAGCGGATATAGTCGGGGTTGAAGTGCACTCCGGTGACGCCTGTCTCCTCGATCATGTGGAAGTTGAACTGTTCTGCATCCAGCACCGGTTCTCCGAACGCTATCTTGGGCACTTTCCATAGAGTGAAGAACCCGGCTCCTGGCTGCACCGCCAGCTCCATGCCCTGTGCTTTGAGTGCGGAGATGAGCAGAGAGATACGTCTGGCATAGGTCTCACGAACCGAGACCACGCTCGCCATGCCGTCTTGAAGGGCGGCCAGCGCGCCCGCTGCCATAGGGGCCACAAACCCGCTATCTGTATTCCCCTTGATGGTGGCAATATCCTTAACAAAATCCGGGGACCCCGCGATGGCCCCAACTCGCCACCCCGTGCCGTTGCCGATTGCCTTGGAAGCAGAGAACGCCTCCGCCCACGAAAGGTCCGGGTAGTCAGGCGCCACCTCAGAGAGCGTGCACGCTTCCTTGGTGTGGGCCAGCATGGCGTATGCAGCATCGTTGAAGATGCGTATACCGTTCTTCTGACAAGAGGCGCAGATCTCCTGCCACCACTCGCGGGTCGCCACCTGCCCTGACGGGTTATGCGGATAGTTGAGCATCAAGAGCTCCGCTGTGATGTCCTCGGAAGCGAACCGAAACTCGTTCTCGGGAGTCAGGAGAAGCTGCGTAGTTTCCACACCAAGGTAGGAACACCAGTCAGCAGGCGTTGGGTACCCAGGTCTGGTCATGGTGCCCACATTGATATCGCGTCCGGCAGCGCCGCATGCCAATGGAATGAGCCCAAGCATGGGTTTGATACCAGGGATTGGAAGGAACGTGACGTCCTCTCCGCCTAGATCTCGCTTGACGTGGAGCTGAACAAACTTCCTGGCAAAGTCCGGCACACCAGGACTTCCGTTGTCTTGGTACTCGTGCATGGACTCTTCCTTGCTCATCACCGCCTGGGCCGCCACCATCCTAGCAACCAAAAACGCAGGACCCGTGGGCTGCCCAATGGCAAGGTTCAACACCTTAATCCCGCGCGCTTCAGCCTCGGCCCGCTTGGCCTTGACTGCCTGAAAGAGATTTTGTTTTCCTTCGGGCAGCCATGACCGCCGTTCAATAGTCTTTTGGGTCATCGTTGCACCTCCAGAATGTTCTTTTCGAAGCTTCCCTTTCTGTATTCAGTTGACAACGAACCAAAACTGGTTGAAGCTTACCGAGAACCCTCTGATTTGTCAACAAGGATAAAATGATACTATACTAAAACCATTATGCGCCTTGTCATAGTAGAATCACCAACAAAAGCGAGAACCTTGGAGGGCTTCTTGGGAAAAGAATATAACGTGCAGTCTTCGTTTGGACACATAAGAGACCTTCCAAAAGGGAAGCTTGGCATTGATGTTGAAAAAGACTTTGAGCCAACCTATGTCATCCCCACCAAGGCAAGAAAGACAGTCACCTCTTTAAAAAATGCTGCAAAGAAGGCAAAAAAGGTAATCCTGGCAACAGATGAAGACCGAGAAGGTGAAGCCATTGCCTGGCATTTGGCTGAAATCCTGGAGTTAAAAGAGCCAGAACGTATTGTGTTCCATGAGATTACCAAACCCGCCATTCAGGAAGCACTAAAAAACCCGCGGAAAATTGATGAAGACCGAGTAAATGCCCAGCAGGCAAGGAGAATATTAGATAGACTGGTAGGATACAAACTTTCTCCTTTTCTTTGGAAAAAGGTTTCAAGAGGATTATCAGCCGGAAGGGTACAGTCTGTTGCAGTCAGAATTTTAGCTGACCGAGAACAGGAAATTAAAAAATTCAAGGCGCAAGAATATTGGAGCATTGAAGCTGACCTTCAAAAAGAAAAGAAAGTGTTCAGAGCCATATTGCAAAAAAGAGGAGAAAAAATCTTCGAAAAGCTCGGCATCCAAGACAAGAAAGAAGCAGATGCAATTTTAAAGGATCTCAAAAAAGCAGAATACAAGGTCCAGGAAGTTGAGCGAAAAGAAGTGAAACGAAATCCCCTGCCTCCTTTTACCACCTCCACACTGCAACAGGCCGCGGGACAAAAGTTCCATTTCCCAGCAAAGTTTACCATGCAGCTTGCCCAGCAGTTATACGAGCAAGGACTCATTACCTATCATAGAACAGACTCTTTGAATCTATCCCAACTTTCTTTGAGTTCTGCAAAAGCGTTTATCCAGAAAACCTACGGTAAAAATTACTGGCCAGGCTTTCAGAGAACCTTCAAAACCAAATCCCGGGGTGCCCAAGAAGCGCATGAAGCAATACGCCCCGCCTTCGCCAAGGCTTCGACGGGCAAGCCCGCCTTTGCAACTCTTGAATCCTCGGGTCTCGTGGGCCCCAAGTTAAAACTGTATGAACTTGTTTGGCAAAGGTTCATTGCTTCTCAAATGTCTTCTGCGCTGGTAGATGCTACCAGTATAGATATTCTGGCTTCTGCCAAAGGCGGACCCGCCTCTGGAGGGGGTAATTACATCTTTCGCGTAACAGGACAGATGTTGAAATTTGAAGGATATCTTAAGGTATATGAAATGAAGTTTGAGGAAGCAGACCTCCCCACAATGCAAAAAGGAGATATCCTTTCTTTAAAAGAACTGCTTTCCTTGCAGCACTTCACCCAACCCCCTGCAAGATACACGGAGGCCTCTTTAATTAAAATCTTGGAAGAACACGGCATCGGAAGACCCTCAACCTACGCTCCTACTCTCTCTACCATTCAAGAAAGAGGATATGTGGAAAAAGACGAGAAAAGAAGACTGTTTCCCACCGAGCTTGGAACTACAGTTAACGATCTCTTAATGCAACATTTCCCCGACATCGTGGACCTAAAGTTTACTGCAAATATGGAAGAGGGCTTAGACGATATTGCAGAGGGAAAAAAAGACTGGGTTCCCATGCTACAAGAATTCTACAAGCCCTTTGACGTGAACCTTCAAAAAAAGTATGAGGAGGTTCAAAAAAAAGACCTGGTGGAAGTTGTTAAAGACAAGGACTGCCCAGAGTGTGGAGCCCCTATAGTGATACGTTTTGGTAGGTACGGCAAGTTCTATGCCTGCTCTAAGTTCCCTGAATGCCGGCACACGGAGCCCTTAGAAAAGAACAAACCAAGGTCTCTAGACATTATTTGTCCCAAGTGTAAGAAGGGTGAATTAGTGGAAAAACGAACTCGTCGAGGCAAGATATTCTATGCCTGTAATCAGTATCCTGACTGCGATTATGCCCTATGGTACAAACCCACGGGAGAAATATGCAAAAACTGTGGAAGTTTGCTGGTACAAGGCACAAAAGACACAATTAAGTGCTCTAATAAAGGGTGTTCTGGTTTGCAAAAAAAGAAAAAATCAGTATAATTGTAAGAAAATGCCTGGGTGATGGAACTGGCAGACATGCGGGACTCAAAATCCCGTGGTGGCAACACCGTGTGGGTTCAACTCCCACCCCGGGCACAACTACCATATGAATCAAAAAGGATTTGTAAACATAGCGTTCATTATTTTGATCGTCGTGTTGGCGGGTGCTCTGGGATTTATATTTACTAGCTTGTCGCCATCAAGTGTTTATGCCATTGCCCCAAAAACACAATGCGAAACTGGCACTTGCAAATTCAAGATGGCTACTTTGTTGATTAGTATTCCTGGTTTTCCAGCAACAGAGGGCAATATTCAAGATTTGAAAACAGCTGTAAATTTGTTTGAAGGTAAATGGAACAGCATAACTCCCGGAAGTCAAATAGATGCAACAGACTTTTATCAGTTTGAATATAAACCGACTCCTGAACGTGGTACAGGTCCTGGATACTGGCGTGCTGCAATCCCCCAGTTTTACAGAGAGAATCCAGACAAAAAAGATACTTATGATTTCATAACTATTGCAGACACTTGGACAGAAGGAACATGGTTTTGCGACCATAAGATTATACCTCATCGTCTTGACGTCGAGATATCTTCAGAAAACTTTTGCGGTGACGGTGTAAACACGTGTAGATTTAAGGGGCTGAACTGGCTAGCGAACATAAATAAGCTGTGTGGTGCATTAGTCCAAGATATTTATTGGAAAGCCAGCGTTTTAATGCGGGAAACTGTCCACCAATGGGGTGTAATTATGGGGGATTTTTCAAATTCTAATCCTCTTGGACTTACGGATAGCTTGGGTTCTCATTATGGTCGTAATACAGTCGCAAATGACTTTTTAAATCTAGGTAAAGATTTTTATTTAAAGAATACAAATGGAAAATATGAAAATCTTGGGCTAACTTACCAACAGTTCTTTGAAGCTGCCAGCTGGCATGATATGACTCTGTTCCAGATGGGTCTAATAGACAGAGGCCAAGTAAGTGCAATAGATAAAGTAACTACATGCGACTTAACGGGCTGCTCTTTTGAATCATTCACAATTGACGAGGTTTTTCCTAAAGACAATGCACTAATGAAAGAAGGAGTACTTCCTAGTAATCATGATAGCGATAGAGATGGTATATTGAACTGGGCTGAATTACAGGGTGTGTTAGGATACAAAACGAACTTTTTAACCGCCGATACTGATGGCGATGGAGTAGATGATTTAACTGAAATACAAAACGGTACAAATCCATTAGTTGATCCAAATGCTCCTCCTCCCCCTCCTCCCGCTCCGACCGTAGACCCATTCACCATCGACTCAATCTCCAACATCAGTATTTCCAATCTTACAGAATCTACTGCAAGTATTAACTGGAGTACCAATGAGCCCGCAGATGGCCAAATTGAATTTAGCACTTCTCCCTGTCCCTGCTCAAACAACACACCCCTTGTTTCAAGTCTCATCACAACCCATGTCATCAATCTCTTCACTCTCACCGCAAACACAACCTATTACTACAGGATTAAATCAAAGGATACCGCGGGAAACCTTATTATAAGCACAACACAAACATTTAAGACGGCTGCAGTTCCTCCTCCCCAAGACATTCTTCCTCCGGTGCGCTCAAGTGCATTACCATCGGGAACACTGACTTCTGGAATTACACAGACAAATATTTCCCTTACAACCAATGAATCAGCAACCTGCCGATATTCAGCAGCCGCAGGCACAGCATATGATTCAATGACAAATACTTTTCGCAGGCATTGGGGGAATATCTATTCAACTCTCATCACCAGCCTTACCGACAAAAGTTCTTACACTTTCTATGTACGCTGCAAAGACACAGCGGGCAACAAAAATACAAGTGATTATTCTATTTCATTCTCCGTAGCAGCTACCTCCTCTGCAGGATATGATACGACCACACCTACATCCACACCTACGCCTGCACCTACGCCCACAATCAACCAAGATCCACAATTGAATACTCAGCCCCAGCAATCCAATCAATCCCAGCCAGCCCAATCTCCTTTGCGTCGCTGGCTGCCGACAATCATCGGCATTAGTATTGTGATTATAATTTTAGTTGCTGGAGCGGCGTTGGCATATCGAATACTCCGAAACAAACCTTCTGATCCACCAACACAGGAGTAGCCAACAGTAACAACTCCCGTAGAGTTTCCGAAGGCAGAAAAGAGAGTGAAAGATAAAACCGCAAATTGGAAAACGTATAAAAACAAGGGGGTTGGGTTTGAATATCCTGATGGTTGACATTATGATGGGGATCCCGGTGGAAACAATCGGTCCCTTATTTGTCTCAACCCTTCCTCGTTCCTCACTTGGTCGTGGTAACTTTTATCAGGACCTTATTTTTTAGGGGTTATAGATTGCTAGACTCGGTTGAGCAATGAATACTGCACTATTTAAAAAACCTCCGAGAGAGCTGAACAACGAGAAATGCTGAGGCAATCCCGATTACAGCTCCTCCAATAATATCAGAGGGCCAGTGGAGAAAGGCAAATACCCGAGCTGAAGTAAGAACTGCGGCTCCCAGTAGGAACAAAGCTCCTGCTGTTTTGTTATAGAAAAAGAGAATGGTTCCAAGCGCAAAAAAGAAGGTTGCGTGGCCAGAGGGAAAAGAAGCAGAAGCTGCGTGTTCAATTAAGGGAGTAATGTTTTGTTCAACAAACGGCCTTGGTCTTTCCCAAAAGAACCGTATGAGCTCGGTGATAATGCCTCTGGAAAGTAAGGCTGCAAGAAAAGACTCCCACAAAAATTTGGGGTATCTCTTTTTATTCTCCCACCAAAACACCAAAATCCCGGCAATGAGGATATGTGAAAGATATTCTCCAAGAAAAACGATGATATCAGTCATTGAGTAAGAAAAGATTTTTAAATAAACAAGCAACGGTCAAAGGGCCAACGCCTCCCGGGACAGGGCTCAGGAAGCTTGCCTTTTTTGAAACACTCTCAAAATCTATATCCCCCTTTATCATGTTAGACCTCGGAGGTCTAACATATTCCACCGAGGTTCCAGCATCAATCACCACAGCTCCCTTTTTTATCATCTTGCCTGTTATCAAACCTGGCTTTCCTACTCCGGAAATGACGATGTCCGCTTTTGAAATCAACTGGGAAGCGTTCCTTGTCCCTTTCTGAACCAAAGAAATGGTGGCTCCCTGTTGAACCAGCCACAGAGCAGTAGGCAAGCCCACCAACCTGCCAACTCCCACCACGGCAACCTTTGTACTCTCCAGGTTTTTCTTGGCTTTTTTAAGCAATAAACCAATTGCAGCAACTGTGGGAGGCAAAATGGGCAGAGTTCCCAGGACAAAATCCGAGAAGGAAGCTGAAGACAGCACATCCACATCTTTTTCTATGGGGATACAGTCTAAAACACGCTGGGTATTCAACCGCCTTGGCAGAGGAAGCTGCACTATCATGCCAGAAACCTTTTTGTCTTTGCCCATCTTTTTTATCTGTTGCTCAAATTTCGTTTGAGAGACATTTGAGGGGAGAACAACGAAATGGAATGTAACACCAAGCTCTTTGGCAACCTTTCGCTTCTCTTCCACATACTTTAAAGACACTGGATTCCCCCCAACCTGAACTACAACAAGAGAGAGTCTTTCCCTCGTTTTCTTCTTTTTCAGATTACTGAGAATCCGCCGAGCTATTGTTTCACCAGAAAGAATGTGGACCATAATGCAGTATCCTAAACTTAATCTCATTAAGTCGTTCAGACCCTGAAGGGCTTCAGACCCGAAGGGGCGTGGATAACTAAACGAGATTAAAGAATTAATATGGAAGGGGAAACTTGCTGCAAAGTTTCTTTACCTGCTTTTTTACATCCTTAAGCTTTTGGTTCTCTGCAATGTCTTTCTTGAACTGCTTGAGATACGCAATGCGTTCTTCTTTTGTTTCTGGAAGCTGATAACCTTTTACTTCATGGATAACCTCTGCAATCCATTTTCCAATCTGTGCCATCTCTTTTTCTTTCATGCCTCTTGTCGTAATGGCAGGAGTGCCCAAACGAACACCGCTTGGATAAAAGGGAGAGGAAGGATCTTTGGGAATGGTGTTCTTGTTTACTGTGATTCCGGCCTTATCTAAGGCATCTTGCGCAAACACCCCAGTCCCCTTTCCAAATGGGGTAAGGTCAACGAGTATCATGTGGTTGTCTGTCCCTCCGGAAACCAGGTGCAGCCCTTCTTCTTTTAAGGATTCAGCTAACGCCTTTGCATTTCTCACAATCTGCTGGCCGTACTCTTTAAACTCCGGGGTCATTGCTTCTTTCAAGGCAACGGCAATGGCTGCTGTCTGGTGGTTGTGGGGACCGGCCTGAATACCAGCCGGAAACACTGCTTTATCCACCTTCTTTGCCAAATCTGCATCCTTATCCAACCCCTTCTGGGTCACCATAATAATGGCACCCCTAGGACCACGCAGGGTCTTGTGCGTGGTGGTGGTAATGATATGCACAAAAGGAACGGGACTTGGATGAGCCCCAGCGAGAACCAACCCTGCAACGTGAGCAATGTCGGCTACCAAATACGCTCCCACTTCATCTGCAATCTCTGCCATTTCTTTAAAAGGAAAGAGCTTGGGGTAGGCAGAAGCTCCCACCCATATTAACTTTGGCTTATTCTTTAAAGCTGCGCTGCGAACTCTCTCAAAATCAATAGAGCCATCCTGCTCAACATAGTATGGGACACTTTTGTAGAATCGTGCGGAAAAGGTGCCTTTTGCTCCATGCGTAAGGTGACCTCCGTCAGCCAAGTTCTGGCCCATAATAACGTCTCCTGGCTCACATACCGCAAGATATACGGCGCTGTTTGCAGGAGCCCCAGACAAAGGCTGCACATTAGCATGGGGCACACCAAAGGCCTTTTTTGCTCTCTCTTGGGCCAAGCTCTCCACCTTGTCTATAATCTCGTTTCCCGCGTAGTATCTCTTACCAGGGTATCCTTCTGAATACTTGTCGGTAAGTATGGAACCTAAAGCCTCCAGCACCGCAAGCGAGGTATGGTTTTCTGAAGGAATCATTTCCAAGCCGTCTCTTCTCCGCTGCAGCTCTTCTTTAATGAATCCTGCAATTTTTGGGTCTTGTTGTTGTAAGTTTTTTTTATCCATGGCGATTAAAAGAAAATGGGAGCTTTCCAGAAAACATGAACCCAAGAGACAAAACTGCTGCTACAAAGAACACAGCCTGAAGAGGGAGGTTCGGAACAATCCAAAACGCGGCGGCGGCAAGAAGCAAAAATACTCCCCTGGAGACGCCCTGTATGATTTGTCTATTCACCACAAACTCATCTGTCTCCGGTCCCTTTGCTGCAGCTCGTTCGTAAAAGAAGGTTCCAAAGGGCACAGCGGCAGCGGACCTGGAAATGCGATAGAGGGTGTGCGCAAGGAGGGCATCGAAAGTGGTACCCACAAAGAACTTAATAACCCAAGAAATCCCAGTCCACAAAGCTCCAACGTTCAAGAGCCAGGGGCGCTCTTGTGTGTCTGACACCTTGCCAACATATAACATAAACAGGGCCGAGATAACCAAGGCAAAGGAGGAAATAGCTCCCATTGCATCAAAAGAGGTTGCCAAAAGAAACATAAACAAGGGCCAGAATAAAAAGGCAATGACAGTCTCCACTGAGTTTGCCGCAAATCCAATACTGGGAAGTACATTCTCTTTTTTCCACATCCTTTTCCAGGCTTCTTTGTAAGAATCGGTGTATACCTCATGGGTTTCCTTAGAGTAAAACAGGGGAATAGTAGAAGCCAAAAGTACTACAAGAACCATCATAAAAAGCACGGGGTACCCGAACACAACAAGTATCCATCCTCCAATAACAGGAGCTACAATCATGGGAAACAGTTTCATGACGTTGAGCTTTCCCACATCCCCTCCTCTGCTCTGCCTTGAGGAAAACCTGGCAAAGTCCGTATCAAAGGCAGTCCAAAACAAAAGCATGGCGAAAACCGCCAAAATGATGGCAAGGGGCAGAAGCCATAAGGACTGCGGCAAGAAAAACAAAGCAAGGTAATAGCTAAAGTATAAAAAGAGACTGATAAGAATAGTCTTGGTGGGCCCTATTTTTCCCATAATCATTCCACTAAACGGAGCTAATACTCCATACATGCCATAGATAACGGCAAAAAACAAAATGGTAAGGGGCAAGGATTCTCCAAAAAACAGATAGATATAAATTGGCTCAAACAAAAGCACCATGCCCAAAGCCAGGTTGCGAATAGCAATAGCAATGTAGAGCTTCGTAACGTCGCGCTTTAAGAGGTACTCAAAGTAATGATGGAAATCTAAAGGAAGAACCATAAGAAACTATTTACGTAAGACTTTTGGCTTTATTCCTGTAATATCGAGCACTTTTGAGGGGTGAGAACGAGAGAGTTTACCGGCATCAAACATTATATCTGGCTGCTGCCTTCTTTTTTGAAACTGCACTATCACCTTCTTGCTCTCAAACAAAGAAGGTTTCCCTGCAAGGTTGGCTGAAGTCCCGGTAAGAGGTCTACTAAGGTTCGCTAAAAGCTGCTGAACAAAGGCATACTTTGGAATGCGAAGACCAATACGCTCTGCAGTCCCAGTTTCTCTGGGCAGCTTTCCCCTGCTTTTCAGCACAAGAGTCACCTTTCCCGGCCACACTCTTCTCATATACTTTTCTTGCAAGAAAGAGACCTTTGCAAGGGTCTTTGCCATGGCAATGTCCTTTACAAAGATGGGCAGAGGTTTTCCCTTCTCTCTTCCCTTCACTAAAAACACCTTTTGTACAGCTTTCCTGCTCGTGGCGTCTGCCAACAAACCATAGACCGTATCCGTGGGGCAAACAAGCACCTTTCCTTTCAAAAGCGCCGCTGTTGCTTTCTTGACTACTCTTGGAAAATCCTGTTGAGAAAGTAAGGAGGATTGCATACAGTAGTTCCTGAACAAAATTAAGGTTTTCCTTAATTTTGTTTAGGAGATATGCGATGATTTCTTTTTTAGTATATCAGTTTTCTTTGGAAAAGAAAAAGGGGCGTCGTCTGCGCTCGGGGGAGCGAGAGAAACGACGCCCGGGATCGGGGGCCCCGCGCGGACGCTTTGCAGCGGGGCTCTATACGGCGCACACCTGTGCGCGCCTTCAAAGGGACGAGAGATGGCCCCCGCCAAACGAACGGGAACTCAAACATCCGACCTGGCCTGTCTGGAAGGTGGAAAGGACTCGCGGCCAGGGGCCATCTCAGAAACTAATCAAGTGAACAAGCGTTATATCACTTTACCGTAGTAAATAACCCTGTCAATGGTGGAAAACTTTTAGGCAAAATAAGGGCCCTTCATAGGGCTTAAGATCAAAGATACCCCCTGACAAACTATATCAATCTTTGTTTGCTCGGGTTGAGCGTAAGACGGGCTTCACGCAGATTCTCTGGGTTGGAAATGGGCTGCCAACGGTCGGTTACATGAAACGCAAGGCGCTTGCCCTTTTTTAAAAGGTGTTTGATGTAGTCGGTAAACTCATATTCTCCTCTTTTTGATTTCCTTAACTTTGTGCGAAAAACAGAAGGATTTAAAAAATACATGCCTGCGTTCACAAAACTACTCTTGGGATTTTTTGGCTTCTCTACAATACCCGTAACCCATTTGCCCTTTGTTTGAACCACTCCAAATTGAGAAGCATTTTTCATCTTCCCCAACAATAGGGAAGGACAGTATTTTATAACCTCAAGAATATCGCGCCTATAATACATATCATCTCCATATAATAAGAGAAAAGGGCCTTTGAGATACGGAAGGGCTTTTTGCGCAGCGTCCCCCGTGCCCAGTTGCTCTTTTTGCCACGCATAGGTAATCTTTATCCCCTTGTAATTGTCCCGAAAAGATTTCTGGATGAGCTTACCCCTGTATCCCACCACAAGAATCACTTCGTCCACAATGCCTTGCAGCTGGTCAATGGTGTGCTCTAAAATTCTTTGCCCCCCAATTTGCAGAAGAGGTTTTGGAAGCTTTGAGGTTAAGGGCCGCATGCGCGTACCCTTTCCTGCTGCCAGAATTACTGCTTGCATAGTTTGTAATTAGCTTTTTGGATCTAGTAACTCATGACTGCATAATCTGGTGGTGTAGTTCTATTTGGTTTCGGGCGCGCGTAAGATTGTGTTCTCGTCTTGTTGCAAAGTGCGCTGCATCCCAGCCAAAATAGGAATCCTCAAAATAATCTTGCAAAAAACGCATTGCAAGCTCAGTTGTAATCAACCTCAATGCCTGAGGGATAAGCTGGCGTTCCATCTCGGTAAGTATTGCAGAACTCCTATATCCTTCCACGGCAGCATTGTAGAAAGTGCGGTCAAAGACAGGCTTGGTATCTTCGTCTTCTCGGTTACACCAGCTCCGCAGCGCATCCCCTATATCTACCAATTTGGTGTGATTCATGCAAGTGTCAAAATCAATAAGACCACACACACTATCTTTATCAAAGAGAAAGTTGGAGATCTTGGGGTCTCCATGCACAATCTGGCGAGGAAGATTGGACGGCAGGAACTCTTTGGGCATATGCTCTGTAATGTATGCTGTGTCTTTGGCAACAGGTACAAAGAGCGGAGTCTCTTTGTATTTCAAAACAACTTCATTGAATTGCTCAAAAAGGTAGGGGGTGTCATGAAAACGAGGAATTGCTCCACTGCATTCGTAAGAGAATTCCGCAAGGGATGTATGAAACCCTCCCAAGAACTGCGCTGCCGCATAGGCCTCCTCTGCAGACTGAACTTTAGAGTGACTGGAACCTGGCAAACGTGACATTGCGCGCCACAAGGAACCATCAGAGGTCCTATACCATGGATTCCCTTCCTTTGTTACAAAAAACTCTGGCACCGCCATTCCCCGCACCCTCACGTAATCAGTGATTACTTTTGCATCTTGGCAAGTTTCTGGCTTTATGATCTGATGCAATCGCTGAAAGACAAAATCTCCCTCTTTTGCCTGTACAAAAAACGTTTGATGAAGTAAGCCAGGGGGAGCAGAAATCACTCCAAGGGGCGGTGTCAACCCAAATTGCACTGCAACCTCTTCTTTCATATTTTTAGCAACGCCGCAAGGATTAAGCTATAATCTCCACCGTGCATGACTGATATATAAGGAATGTTGTTTTCTATACAATACATTTCAGCTGAGGTGCCTTTTTGTGCAAAAAAGATGCTGTCATCTCCGATGAATACGTCAGAGGACCTATCCCCAACATGGGTCAGTATGAAGGGTTTGTCATTGAATAATCTCTCCCCTAAAAGATGCGCGGTTGATTCCTTACTAATTTTCTTCCCTTCTTCGTCGCGGAACATAATTTCTGCCCCAAAGTCATCGTGAACAAAAACTTCCCATGGAGCTGGCAGAATCTTACTGAAAAAACTCTTCATGTCTTTAGGTGAGTAATCTTCTTTATCAATGTGATCAACCCAAAGTGCGATCCTGTCTTTTTCAAGCGCCAGCCTCACCGAATGCAGTGTGAACACAGTGCGAAGGACTCTATCAATTTCTTGAATATATGGTTGCTTGCAGGGAAATATGATCCTGTCGTCATCCCAGACAAAATCCTGCTCGTTTTGCAAAGATTGGAAGATATCCTTAGTCGTAATTTTCTTGCCCTTGAGCAAAAGATGGTTTACGAGATTCGCACGCCGAAAACCTTCCGCTTCAAAAAAAACACCGGTAATTCTTGAGGATTTATTTCCCTGTACCCCAATCTTTAAATTTTCTCGTGCCACTTCCCGATAAAGGATTTCCTTCATGCGATACACCTCCTGCATTGCAATGGGGCTTACTTCTTGTACTTCTCCCTTCCAGTCCCATACCATGCCAAGCTCCCCAACAATATGCAAATAAGGAGCCTGGAGGCGTTGGTCGCGAAAACGCGCAAGAGTCGTCATGTCCCAACCAGACACCAAAGCTTTTTGTATGTTGTCTTTTTCAAGTACGCCGATTGCTTCCTGGATTCCCGTAATTGGATGGAGCGCCGTATCTCGCGTACTTGTCAGGGGACCATTCATATCATAACAAACAAGTATGAGAGCATCGTGCTCTATGTGCAACCCCTTTGTACGTGCAATAGATAAAACCTCTTCAGCTTTTCTTTGAATGTATGCGTCCTGGAAGCCAAGCTTTGCGATAACTTTCCTGAGATTTGGAGTAATCATGAAAAATACCCAGATAGAATGAGAACTGGGGTGGGGGGCCCCAGTTCTTTATGCGAAACAACTACAGATTTCTCGCGACCATGATGACTTCGTTTCCCCTAAATAGGTCGTGAATCGTAGCCTCTACCTCAGCCCCAAGAGTATCACGATAGAGGCGTTGCGCCTCGTTGTCTGCGGCTGTAGTCACCTCAATGAGCTTGATGGTGCGCCCTTGGAGCGCAAGCCTCTCCTTGAGCTGGGGAAGGGTTTGCTGGATAAGTGTCCTACCTCCACCCCTTCCTCTCTGAGAGGGTATAACCGCTATCTGCTCAAGCTCGAGCACTGCCTCCTTGCGGAATCCTCCCTTTTCCAACCAGAGGATGTATCCTTCAACCTGCCCCTCTTCGTCTATAAGAACAAAGTAGGAGGTCCGGGGCGCAGCTTTCCAATTGGCCTCAATCCACTCTCGTGCATCCGTCAAGGTGCTGTTATCCTCGGGGAAGCACTCTTTGTTCAGCTGGGCGACGATGCCAAGGTCTTCTTTCCGCATTGACCTCACGGTAAACATTAAGTGTCCCCCCTTTCTTTTGGATATATCAGCTTACTCTACCGTCACTGACTTTGCAAGGTTCCTTGGCCTGTCTACATCGTATCCTTTCAATACTCCCATATAATAGGCAAAGAGCTGTAAGGGAATAACAGAAAGAATAGGGGTAAGCATTTCTAGGGTTTTTGGGATATAGATTACGTCATCTGCAATGGATGCAATATCTTTGTTGCCTTCAGTGGCAATTGTAACCACCGGCCCCTTTCTTGCTTTTATTTCTTGAATATTAGAAATCATCTTTTCATACACAGAATCTGAGGGAACAATGGCTATGGTGAGAAAATCTTCATCAACCAAAGCCAAGGCGCCATGTTTCAGCTCTCCTCCAGCTATGCCTTCTGCGTGTACATAAGAGGTTTCCTTGATTTTCAAAGCGCCTTCCAAGGCAATAGGATAATTGTACTTGCGTCCTATAACCCAAAGGTTCGTTACCTCTTTGTATTTTTCTGCGATTCTTTTTACTTCCTCGTCTCGCTCCAGAATACTTTTGACAAGTTCGGGTATGCGAGAAAGTTCCTTTGCAATGCGTTGTCCCATCACAAGAGAAAGCTGGCGCTGTCTTCCCAAAAACAAAGTAAGAAGGGAAAGAACCGCAAGCTGGGCAGTAGAGGCCTTGGTAGAGGCAACTGCAACTTCTGGTCCAGCATGAGTGTACACGCCTACATCCACCTCTCTTGCAACAGAAGAGCCCACCACGTTTACGATTCCCACCGTAGGGCTCCCTTTCCGCTTTGCTTCTTTAAGGGCAGCTAGCGTGTCTGCTGTTTCCCCAGACTGAGAGATAGCAATGGTAAGTGTTCTCTTGTCGATAACTGGTTTTCGATACCGAAACTCAGAACCAATGTCCACCTCACAGGATAAGCCTACATACTCTTCAATCATGTACTCCCCAACTCTCCCCATAAAAGAAGCAGTGCCACAAGCTAAAATCTGTACGCGCTCAATTTCTCTGAGCTTTTCTTCCATATCCTCAAGCCCACCAAGCTTTGCAGTACCCTCTTGTGCAACCATTCTCCCTCGTAAGGCATTTTGAATGCTCTCTGGCTGCTCCATAATTTCTTTGAGCATGAAATGCGCATATCCGCCCTTTTTGGCATCCTCCAAGCTCCAATCAATCTTTTCTGCTTGCCTTGATACATGGTTTTGTCGGTAGTCCTGAATAGAGAAGCTTTCTGGGGTCAATACCGCAAGCTCACCATCTTCCAAATACACCACCTTGTTGGTATGGGTAATGACCGCAGAAGGGTCGGAGGCTGCCAGATACTCGTCTTTTCCCAGGCCAATGAGCAGGGGGGCGGAGTATTTTGCTAAGACCAGTTTTTCTGGATCGTCTTTTGCAATGATTGCCAAGGCGTACGCTCCCCGAACCGAAGACAAGGCTTTTCTTGTTGCTTCTTCCAGATTTCCTTCAAAGAACTTTTCTATTAAGTGAGGAATTACTTCGGTGTCTGTTTCAGAAACAAAAACATGGCCTTCTTTTGAAAGCTCTTCTTTGAGCTGGCGGTAGTTCTCAATAATTCCGTTGTGCGCCACCCATATATTTTGCTTACAGTCAGTGTGAGGATGACAGTTTTCTTCTGTCACTCCCCCGTGGGTGGCCCACCTGGTATAGAAGAGAAAAGGGCTGCCTTTCAGATTCATTCCCTGGAGCTTTTCTTCAAGGTTCGCCACCTTTCCTACCGCTTTTACCGAATCCACCTCTTTTCTGTCTTTGTTGTACACCGCCATGCCAGCTGAATCATACCCCCGGTACTCCAGGCGCTTTAAAGCCTCCATGCCAATGCGAATATCTGTGCTGTGACCAATGTAACCAACAATTCCACACATATGAATATCTCCTTAATGAAATTAAGGATTCCTTAATTTCATTAAGTTTAATACGATACAAGATTTAGTAATCTTCCTTTCACAAACACCACGTTCTTTGGCTTTCCCGTGGGGAACCATTTCTTTACCTTTTCTTGCTGCAGCGCCCGAGCAACAGCCTCCTTTTCTGAAATGCCGGGAGAAACTAAAAGAACTTCTCTGACTCTTCCATTCACCTGTACCACAAGCCGAACAACTTTTTCCTGCAATGCCTTTGGGTCATGCTTTGGCCAAGGTTGGTCATGCACACTTCCCTTGTTGCCAAGTTTTTCCCAGAGTTCTTGCGTTAAATGAGGGGCAAAAGGCGAAAGAAGAATGAGTAAAGTATCTGTCTCTTCTTTTGTTGGATTGCTGGATTTTTGAAGGGCATTAAAATATTCCATGCAAGCTGCAATTGCGGTGTTATATCGCAGATTCTCTAGGTCTTCAGTAACTTTCTTGATTGTTCTATGCCGCAAGGCCTCATTTCCTAAATCTCGTTTAGGATCTCCTAAACGAGATTTAGGCACAAATACCCAGAGACGGTTGAAAAACCGGGAGATGCCAACGATTCCCCTGTCTGACCAACCTCCCCCATCTGCCAGAGGACCCAGAAACATTAAATAGGTACGCACCGTGTCTGCGCCGTACTTTACAAAGTACTCGTCTGGGTTCACCACGTTCCCTCTGGATTTGGACATCTTTACCCCGCCTTTGGTGATTAAACCGTGGGCGCGGAATTTCTCAAAGGGTTCCTCAAAAGAAATGTGTCCCATGTCTTTTAGGGCCATAGTAATGAATCTGGTGTACAAGAGGTGCAAGACAGCGTGCTCGTGCCCTCCAATGTACATATTCACAGGAAGCCACTTCTTTACCCTTACCTTATCAAAAGGTTTTGTTTTAAACTCGGTTGAGGGATAGCGGAAAAAATACCAGGCTGAATCTAAAAACGTGTCTGAAACATCTGTTTCCCTCTCAGCTGGCCCTTTACATTGAGGGCACTTGGTTTTCACAAAGCTCGCAACGGAAGCCAAGGGCGACTTACCCGTGCCAGAAGGTCGAAAATCCTTTACCTCGGGTAACTTTACCGGAAGGTCTTTTTCTGGAACCGGAACCGTGCCGCATTTTGCGCAATAGATAATAGGGATGGGAGACCCCCAGTAGCGCTGACGAGAGATAAGCCAATCTCTGAGGTGGTACGTTACTTTCCGCCCGCCCTGTCCTTTCCTGATAAGCCACTCCATCACTTTTGCTATTGCTTCCTTTGAGGTCAAGCCTGTAAATGGACCAGAGTCCACTAAGGTGCCATAACCTGTAAAACATTCTTCAAGGCTTAAGATCTTCCGGTCTTTCTCTTTATCTCCTGTGATTACGGTGGGTTTGAGTGGAATGTTATACTTTCTAGCAAATTCGACATCACGCTCGTCGTGAGCATCTCCAAACAAGGCACCTGTTCCATAACCCATTAACACATAATCAGCAATCCAAACAGGAATTTTTTCCTTGTTGAGCGGGTTTATCGCGTACAGGCCCGAGAAAACGCCTGTTTTTTCTTTTTCCTCGGCTTTTCTTTCCAGTTCGGTTCTCTGCTTTGATTTCTCTACATACTTTTGAACCTCTTTTGAGTTTTGGAGGGAAGCTACCATGGGGTGTTCTGGTGCTAAAACAATAAACGTTGCGCCGTAAAGCGTATCGGCACGCGTCGTAAAGACTTCAACCTCATGCTTGGAATTGGGAACTTTGAATTTTATGGTTGTGCCTTCTGCCTTTCCAATCCAGTTTCTTTGCGCGAGTTTGGTCTTTTCGGTCCAGTCAATCCACTCCAAGTTTTTTAATAGGCGGTCCGCATACTTGGTAATGCGAAAAAACCACTGCTCCAATTCCTTTTGCACAACCTGAGTGTCACATCGTTCGCATTGCCCTTCTATAACCTGCTCATCTGCCAGCACGGTCTTGCAAGAAGGACACCAGTCAACAGGGGCTTTCCCCTTATATGCCAGACCTGCTTTGTAGAGTTGCACAAACAGCCACTGGGTCCATTTGTAGTATTCGGGGTCACTGGTAATAACTGCTCTTTGCCAATCAAAAAGAGCTCCCAATTGCTTGAGCTGTTTTGTGAAGTGCGTAATGTTCTTTGCAGTCTGCTCTTTTGGGTGCGTCCCCTGTTTAATGGCAAAGTTTTCTGAATGAATGCCAAAGGCATCAAACCCCATGGGCTCAAACACATCATATCCCTGCATTCTGCGGAACCTTCCATGAATGTCAGAGATGGTAAAGGCATAGACATTCCCTACATGCAGCCCCTCTGCTGAAGGATAGGGGAACATCATTAAGTTATAGTAGGGCTTTTTTGCCTTGTCCAAATCCACCTCCCAGGCCTTCTTTTTCTCCCAGCGTTTCTGCCACTTTGCCTCTATTTTCTCATGCTCGTAGCGCGTCATAATACACAGATTGTAGCCAATCCCCCCTTATTTGTCCATTGTGCTAAAATGGGTTCATGACCATTCCCAAGTTCCAAAAACTCATCTTAGATTCCCGCAAAAAGAACCAAAGGGATATGCCCTGGAGAGAAACCGACAACCCCTACAAGATATTGGTGTCTGAGGTCATGCTTCAACAGACCCAGGTTGCAAGAGTCCTTCCCAAATACAAAGAGTTTCTCAAAGAGTTCCCAACCTTGCAATCTCTTGCAAAAACTCCAGATGGAAAACTCCTTAAAGTTTGGCGAGGCCTTGGATACTGGAAACGTGCCCTTTCTTTAAAGAAAGCTGCAAAGGAGATAATAAAGAGTCATGAAGAAAAGTTTCCTGAAAACCCTAAGGACTTACAAAAACTCCCTGGCATTGGTCCTTACACTGCTGGGGCTATCGCCTGCTTTGCTTTTCAAAACAAAGACGCATTCTTAGATACAAACATCAGAAGAGTATACCTGCACTTTTTCTTTCCAAAAAAGAAAGACGTGTCAGACAAAGAGATTCTGCATATTGCAGAAAAGGCAGTGTGGAAAAAGAATCCTCGACAATGGCACTATGCCCTCTTTGACTACGGGGCAACGGTTCTCAAAGACAAAAAGATAAACAAGCAAAGCAAGCACTATGCAAAGCAAAGCAGATTTGAAGGTTCTCTCCGCTCGTTTCGCACCAAAGTAATGCGCTTTCTCTTAGACCAGCCAAATCAAACTGCCACTGCAAGCAAAATCCAGCGACTGCTCAAAAAAGCGAAGAGCCCCTATGTGCCAGAAAAGATTCTTGCCTCTTTAGAAAAAGATGGCCTCATAAAAAAGAAAAGAAACTTCTATTCCCTCTAATCTCGCTTAAACGAGATTTAGTTATCCACACCTAAATCTCATTTAAGCGAAATAAGGCTTTGGCGTTTTTGGTTGTCGCAGAGGAAACTTCGTCTACTAAGATACCTTTAATACGAGCTATCTCCTCTGCTACATATTTTACAAACAGGGGTTCGTTGCGTCCTGCCTGTCCCGCCTTCGCTAAAGCTGCCCCCTTCGCCGAAGTGGCTACGGAGGCCGGGTCGGCGGGCAAGGGCGGCAGTAAGTAGGGAGAATCAGTTTCCAGAACAATTCGCTCCAAGGGTAAAGCTCCAATAATCTCCTTTGGATTGGGAAGCGCAGGAACATCTTTGAAAATAAGGCCGTTAAACCCAAAAGAGAGGCCAATATTGTAGAACTGCTCTGCCTGTTTTAAGTCTCCAGTGTAGCAGTGCACGACACCTCTCAAATTTTTAGTTTGTAGTTTGTAGTTTGTTAGAAATTCAATCAAATCATCATGTGCCTTGCGGCAATGGAAAATAATCGGCAAGTTTAGCTCGTCTGCCAACTTCAGTTGCAAGGCAAGCGCTGCCTTTTGTTTACGCCGTTGAGCTTCTCTTCTTTCTTTGCTCTTTGGTTCATAGTAATAATCCAGGCCGCACTCACCGACTGCCGCCACCTTTTTGCTTTGTCCCAATTCTTTGTACTTTTCATACAAAAACTCCTCCTCTTGTGTTTCAAAGGTCATCCATTCTTCCTCCTTGGTGTTTTCTGACTGCACTTCCAATACATCAACCTTGCGCTTTTCTGAAAGATGAATAGGGTGCAGACCAATTGCGGCATACACTCCTTCTCTATACTGCTCTGCCATTTCTACTGCTTTCTTTGAGGTAGCATACTGGGTGCCTGGCATTATAACCCAGGTATCTCCTTTCAAGGTACGGTGCAGAACCTCTTTTGCGTCATTCTTGAAAGCGGCAAAGTTGACGTGTCCGTGGGTATCTATTAGCATATCCACATTGTACCATGAGCTAAAAAAGTGGGCTCGCTTTTTAGGCGAGCCCTTCCTCGTAAGGAGAAAAAACATGCCCCTAAGGAAGACTAGACCCCAGCAGGTCTCTGGTGTGTTGCATGTTTCTTTCTGCGCGTTGTAAGTGAAACCCAAGGCCTTTCCGTTGATGAAGAGAGAGTCCTGGGCGTTGTGATTTACGCCGAAGACTTTCAACCTCTGAGACTTGATTACCAAACCTCTGTATAAGAACGGGATCCCTAGACTCCATCGCTTTCCCTCTCCTTGAAGGTACAGTTTTTCTCAGACCACTGTTTTGGCCTGAAAATTATCTACGTCGCAATAAACAATTTTCAGGGCAAAAGAAGAAACCTCCCGTGGTTGGGAGGTTTCGTTTGTTTTCAAAGAGGTGAATCTATGCAACAAAATCTCCCAACCGTTTACGGAGGTCCAAGACCAAGATGCTAATAAACTTCCTGGCTGGAAAATTGTTCATAATAAAACTATATACACCATACAAAGAAATACGTCAAGCCCTATAAAAACTTAATGAAATTAAGGATTCTTTAATTTCATTTAGGAGATATGCGGGCCGTCGCCCGCTGAAGCGGGCTATGTCCCGCGAAGACGGGGAAAGAGAGACTCTCCTTTGCCTTGCTCAAGTTGCTGGATGATTTTCTTTGAGGTTTCGGGAAGAAAGGGCTGCAAAAGCTCAACTATGTGGGAAACTGCAAGAAGTAAATCCCCTATTACTTCCTTCTGTCTCTCAGACTCTTCCCAGGGGCGTTTCTTTTCAATGTATCTGTCACAAAACTGAATCACCTCCCAGATCCGCTCCAAAGCCTGGCTGAACTGAAAATCACCAAGAAGCTCTGAAACTTCCTGTTCTTTCTTTGACAAAAGTTCTTTGAAATCCTTGCCGTAAAACTCATCTGGAGTCTTAAGCTCAGCCTTTTCTGCCATAGTAAGAACTCTTGCTACCAGGTTACCCAATCCTCCTGCCAAGTCTGCATTATACCTAGTCTCAAACTTCTCATAGCTAAAGTCGCCATCCTCCGTAGAAGGAATTTCTCGCAAGAAAAAGTAGCGTACGGCATCGGTGCCATACTTTTCTACCAACTCAAAAGGGTCGATAACATTACCCAAGGATTTGGACATCTTCTGCCCATCTACCGTGATATATCCATGCACAAAAATGGTTTTAGGAAGAGATAGGCCTGCAGACAATAGAAAGGCCGGCCAATAAATGGCATGAAAACGAGTAATGCCCTTGCCTATCACATGAACATCTGCTGGCCACCACTTTTTGTATGTTTGTTCATCAAACCCGAAACCTATGCCTGACTGGTAGATATTGAGTGCATCAAACCAAACATACATTCTCTGAGAATCGTCTCCGGGAGCAGGAACTCCCCAGTTTTTGGCTCGTTCGTTGGAACGGGAAATACTAATATCCTGTAAAGGCTGCTTTAAGAAAGCTAGTACCTCATTCTTTTTTGAAACAGGGATAACCTTAAGCTCATCTTTTTCAATAAGTTGCACCAATACATCTTGATACTTTGAGAGCTTAAAAAAGTAGTTTTCTTCAGAAACAGTCTCAAGCTTTTTGCCCGGATGTTCTTTGCACTCCAGATTTTCTGTGAGTTCGTTTGGGCTATAAAAGGTTTCGCACCCAACACAATAGAGGCCTTCATAGGACTTCTTGTAAATATCTCCTGCCTTATTGCACAACTCCCATAACTTCTGGCTGGACTCATGGTGCTTTGGATTGCTGCCTTTTTGAAACACATCAAACTGCACGCCTAGGGCTTCAGCCAGTTTGCGGAACAGCTCGGCATTCTCATCAATAAACTGTTGTATTGGCACGCCAGCCTGTTCTGCTGCCTGCACGTTTTTTAAGGCATTCTCATCGCTTCCAGACAACAACAAAACCTCCTCGCCTTTCTGGCGATGAGAACGTGCAACCACGTCTGCCTGCACAAAATCCAAAATATGGCCAATGTGCGGCTTTGCATTCACATAAGGGATTGCGGTTGTAATATAAAACTTTGCCATGCTGTTCTTGTAGCACAAAATCCTTGCTTTTCCAATAAAAAAGACTCCGCACAAAACGAAGTCCTGGAAGTCCCTAAGCAGTTCATGCTGTAGGACTCCTTACCTCAACCTCGATGAGGAGATGTGAGAGTTGGGCCCACACATGAGCTCCCCTTCTGTCTTCGGTGCTCTCAAAGTAGAACTCCGGATCTCTCCCTCCCTGCCTCTCCTTCTTCAGTACGCCCCTGTACAACTCACCCCTTCCAGCCTCTCGCCAATAGACCGCACTGCCGGTCACGAGAGAATTCCGAGCCTCTTCTACTTTGGGTATATACACGTCACATCTCCTCAAGGAACTTTGCTTGGATTCACGAGTACTACAAACTCACCTTTTGTATTCCCTTTCTCTAACATTTTCAGAACTTCGTCAAGAGCCCCCCGATATATGGTCTCAAATTTCTTGGTAAGCTCTCGTCCCACAACAAGAGAAAGGTTACTATCCAGTGTTTCCAATTCCTGTAAGCTTTTGATAATACGGTGGGGGGATTCATAGAATAATACGGGATGTTTACTGGAAACAACTTCTTGAAAAAACTTCTTTCTTCCCTTCTTGTGGGGCGGGTATCCCAAGAACAAGAACTTATCCATTGGAATACCTGCAATGCTCGCTAAAGTAGTGAGGGCCGAGGGGCCTGGAATGGGCACAACAGATATCTCAGGATTCTTTTTTACGAGAAAAGAAACAAGCTCATTTCCTGGGTCAGAAATTCCTGGAGTGCCAGCATCCGTGACCAGGGCAAGATTCTTTCCTTCCAAAAGAAGTTGAAACACTTTCTCCGTCACACTTTCTTTGCTGTGCTGGTGATAACTCATTAACGGTGTCTGGATAGTGTAATGGGATAAGAGTTTCTTTGTCACCCTGGTGTCTTCTGCCAAGACAAAATCAACCTCTTTTAAGGTTTCAAGCGCTCTCAAAGTTATATCCCCCAAATTCCCAATCGGGGTCGCAACAATATACAGAGTCCCCATAGTTCTACCGAAGTTCTCCTAAACGAGATTTAAGCACTCATGCTTAAATCTCGTTTAGGCAATATCAACACGTTTAGGCAATATCAACAATTAAACAATGGTATTGTTTTCTTCCTTACGCTTCTTTAAGAAATCCCGCAGGAACTCAAAGAGGATTCCGGCCAAGGGGATTGCCAAAATGGCTCCCATAATCCCCCAAAGTTGCAGCCCCACGGCCAGAGCTATTAACACCAGGGCGGGGGGAATGCCCAAAAATCTCTTGGTGAGCAAGGGAGTTAAGATGTTCCCCTCAATCTGCTGGATTAAGGTAAAGGCAAGGAGGATAAAGACTGCCTTTAAGGTAGAATCCAGGGCAACAATGATAAACAGCAGGAGGCCTGTCACCAAGGGGCCAATAATGGGAACAAAGTTTAAGATGGTTGCCAAAAGTCCCAAAGAGAAGGGGTACTGCACATTGAACAAAAACAAGGTAAGGTAGGTTGCAACACCAACAAAAATGGAGGTAATGAGCCTTGCGGCGAACCAGCCTGAAACCTTGCGTTGAGAGCGTGCCCACAAATCTAAAGCGAACGCCTCGTACTTTTTAGGGAACAAAAGCCCTATGGTCTTTTCAATGGATTTTTCTTCAATGGAAAGGAAAATGGCAATAGAAAGAACGAATATGGTAGAGAAGATTCCACCAAACACCACAAATAAGGCGGAAAAGATGTTGCCTGCAAGCTTTTCCACCCCCAAGCTCAAGGCATCAAAGAAGGTCTGAACGTCGCTAAAAGCCGCAATGCCAAGGCCTCGCAGAACAGGAGAAAACGTCTCAAAGTACTGAGGGAAAAGCTGGGAGAATCTCTGAATCTCGCTTACAAAGAAGGGTGCTATGCTCCAGATGATAAAGGCCAAAATGCCAAAAATAACCGAGTACACTCCAATAGTTCCCAGCACTCTGGGGACTCGTCTTCGCTGCAGAAAATCAATGGCAGGGTCAAAGAGAATAGAGATAATCAAGCCAAACAGGACCCATACCAAAATATCCTTAACCAAGAACAAAACATAGACCACAAGACCTGCCACCGCAAGCTTTAAAATGGTGCCCCAGGAAATATCCAACATTTTTCCTTGATTGTTCATGGTTCAACTTGTTCACCATGACCCTGAGTCTGTCAAAGGATCATGAGAGAAACTTTTGAAATCTCTGCTTATGTGTAAAAGGTCCCAGTATTACAAGGTTGAGATTTTTGGGCGTGAACATATTTTTTGCCACCCTCTGAATGTCTGAAACCTTCACCTTCTCTATTTTATCATAAAGTTGCTCTGGGGTGAAAAATCGGTGCTCTAAAATCTCCTGCATGCCGTAAAACTCGGCCTTGGCATCTGAAGATTCCAAAGACAACGCCATTCTTCCCTTGATGCGGTCTTTTGCGTTGCGCAGTTGTGTGGAGGTAATCTTGGTGACTGCCAGCTTCTTGTATTCTTTGGCAATGATCCCCACAACCTTTTGTGCGTTCTCGTTTTTAACCCCAGCAAAGGTTGCAAGAAAGCCGGTGTCCGGGTTTGACTCGCTAGAAGTTGAAATGTAGTAGGCAAGGCCAAGCTTCTCCCTGACCTCAGTGAACAAGCGGGAACTCATTCCTCCCCCTAAGATTGCGGCAATAATCTCCTGCACGAACCTGTCTTTATGGGAAAGGTTAAAACCGCGTGCTGCAAACGCAAGGTGAGTCTGGTCGGTTGCTCGATGTTCCAAGAGCACTTTGGGCTTCTCTTGTGACTCATGTACCGCAACCTTATCTTTGAAGTTCTTTAAGGAGATAGAAGAAAAGAGCTTTCCCACTCTTTCCTTTACCTTCTCTTCTTTTATGTTTCCTGCCACGCACACCACCGTGTTTGATGCAACATACTGGCTTTGCATGTAGGAGAGGAGGTCAGCTTGAGAAAGACCTTGAACCGTTTCTTTTGTTCCGGCCGTATCCCAGCCAGCTGGCTGGTCTCCGTACAAGAACTGCTCCAGCAGGTCTGCCACATGAATCATGGGGATGTCTTTCCTCATGTTGATTTCTTCTATCACCACCCCTTTCTCTTTTGTAATTTCTTTTTGGGCAAGCAAAGAGTTTAAGAATATGTCTGCCACCATATCCAATGCCAACTTAAGGTGCGAGGCATCAACTTTAATATAGTACCCGGTAAGGTCTTGGGATGTGAAAGCGTTAAGGGCTCCTCCAACATTCTCAATGGGGCCTGCAATTTTCAAGGGGGTGGGGCGCTTCTTTGTCCCCTTGAAAAACATATGCTCCAAAAAGTGAGACACGCCGTTCACCCTCTTTTCCTCGTATTTGGAACCGGTTCCCACCAATACCAACACCGTCACGGTCCTGGTATTCTGCTGGGGAATGGTAAGGACCCTAAGTCCACTTTTGAGTTTAGTTGTCTTTATCATCCAACTGCTTCCTAATAGTTATTGCAAGAGAATCCAAAGAAACTCGCTCTTGCTCCATGGTATCTCGGTCGCGCAAAGTAACTGAGTTTTCTTTGGCGGTATCAAAATCAACAGTCACACAAAAGGGCGTACCAATCTCATCTTGGCGCCGGTATCTTCTTCCAATAGCTCCAGCTTCATCGTACTGGCAGGAAAAGTGCATCTTGAGCGAGTCAAAGACCTCTCGCGCTTTCTTTATCAGCTCTTCTTTGTTTTTCACCAAGGGGAATACTGCAACCTGCACAGGAGCTAAGGAGGGTTTTAGTTTCAAAACCGTCTCCACCTCCTTTGTAGCCTCTGTAGTTTTGGTCCTTGCCCCTTTTACCTCTTCATAACCTTCAAGCAACAAAGCCAAAAACAGCCTATCCACACCCATGGTGGGTTCTATTACAAAAGGATAATATTTTTCTTTGGTTTCAGGATCTGTATACCTTAAGTCTTGGCCGGAATGTTCAGCGTGCTGTTTTAAATCAAAGTCGGTTCTATTGGCAATACCTGCCAGCTCTCCCCATCCAAAAGGAAACTTGTACTCAATGTCCACGGTTCGCTTTGAGTAGTGGGACAAAGATTCTTTTGGGTGCTCGTACAACCGCATATTCCTTTCTTTGAGCCCCATGTCCAAAAAGAACTGCCACCACTGTTTTGCCCAATAGTCAAACCACTTCTCGTCTTCACCGGGCTTTACAAAGTACTCAATCTCCATTTGTTCCAGCTCCCTTAAGCGAAACAGATAATTTCCCGTGGTAATCTCATTTCGAAATGCTTTGCCAACTTGAGCTATCCCAAAGGGAACCTGCAGACGCTGGGATTCTTGTACCAGACGAAAGTTGGTAAACATGGCTTGGGCGGTTTCAGGACGAAGATAAGTTGCGTTCTTTTCATCCTCAACCGGACCCAAAAAGGTCTTGAACATGAGGTTGAAGTTTTTGGGCTGTGTAAAATCTTTGCCTCCGCAACTGGGACACTTGCCATCTTGTATGTAATCTTCTCTGAGTCTGGTATTGCACTTTTTGCATTCAACTAAAGGGTCGGTAAAGTTTTCCAAGTGTCCTGAGGCTTCCCACACCTTGGGGCTCATTAAAATGGAGGCATCAATCAGGGCTACTTCTTCTCTTTGCTGCACGAATCTCTTGAGCCACTCTCGCTTGATGTTGTTTTTAAACAAAGAACCCAGGGGGCCGTAGTCATACAAAGCTTCCACGCCTCCATAGATTTCAGAAGAAGGAAACACAAAGCCCCTGCGCTTTGCCAAAGATATGACTTTTTGCATAAGATCATCCATAGATTATTGTATCACTCCCATTTGAGCTGTAACGGAATCGTCGTCTGGGAGCGTGGTATTAATAGGAGAGTCGGCGGCAGACAAAGATTGCTCGGTAAACAGGTCGTCTGCCTGTATGTTTGCTTCACCAATTAACTGGACAACATTTCCTTGTTGGGATTCTGAAGGGGTCAAGCGTATCTGAAAAGCCACTGAAGGGGCAGTTTCAAAGGGTCCTGTACCAGCTGAAAGATCTCCCACTTCCCATACCACCTCCCGGGATACCTGGTCAAAGGTTAGGGATTCTCCTTCTTTGAACACACTTCCAGTTAAACTTATTCCCAGAGGAAGAACCGCTCTCACCTTTGCGTTTTGAACGTCATTGTACAGGTTCTTTACCTGCCATACTACGGTGTACGTTGTGGGTACTCCAACCTGCGGGGGCAAGGGGCCTTGATTGCCAAACACCTCGTCTTGAAAATAGGCTGCCTGGCCAATTTCTAGCTTTGAGTTCACCTTGAGCTCAAACTCTTCGGTAACGTCAGAAAGAATAATGCGGTTTCGTGCAACAAAACTCTTGTCTTGGGAACTAAAGGTTTCCCATTCTTCTTTTACATTCACCCAAAACTCTACCTTTCCTTCCTCACCCTTCCCAAGAAACCGCAGTCTTGAAACCTTCTTTGATTCAAAGATGATGGAATTGTCTCCTAGCTGGAAGGTCCCAAAATCTGATTTTATACTTGTTAAATCAAAGGGGCGCCCTTCCAGAGAAACCACCAAAAACAGGTTTTCCAAGGTCTTTTCTGAAACATTTTTAAAAGAGATAACGTAGTGAAGGGTATCTTTGGGTGAGGCAACATAATCTGCAACGCCATTGACCTCTTGGGAGATTAAGATACGGGTCCTTGTAATCTCAATTCCTTTGATTGCTTCACGGAGCAGGGTAAACTTACCTTCCTTCCAGGTTCCCAGGGTCGCCTTGAAAATCTTGGCTTCCTGAACCTCTCCTTCCAAAGAGCCTGTAATAGAAATGCGGCCCCCTTCTGCCTTGTTTAAAAGACCAACGTTCCATTCCGACTCACCAATGGGAGAAGGAGTAGCTTTAGTAAAGAAAAACCCTTCTGGATACTCTATGGTAATTCTAAGGTCAGATAAGGGATATTCTGAGTTGGAAAAGTAGTTTAAGGCAAAAGAAAACTCCTGGCCGGCTTCCATGCGAGAAGGCAGGTCCAGCTCAAAGGTCAAGGGAACGTGGGAAATGAGCGTGGTTGCAGTGGTTTCGGACTCAAACTGGGCATTGAGATTTCTTGGGGTGTATTGCAGCAGTACCTTTGCCTCTTTTATCTCTCCCTCCTTGCCAAAAAGCCTAGAGGAAAAAGAGGAGTTTCTCTCCTGCCCCGGATAGATATCATCTAAGGACTGAGTGATTCTGGTGTTTTGGTCTGTTGTCGGCACAGCTCCCGCTGGATACTCAAAGATTAAGACGGGGTTTTGCAAACGCACATTTCCGTTGTTTTTGTATTTCACAACATAGGTAATCTCCTCTCCCATTGTTGCTTCAGAAGGAGCTATAATCTCCAGTTTTAAGATTTCCTTTGAGTAGCTATTTTTCTGCCACAGCCAAAACCCGGCTATTCCCACGAGAACTGCGATAAAGATAATAATTAATTGAAATCGAGAGATTCTCATACAACAACTTCTTTTCCATATCCTGCCAAGGTCATGAACCGGGGCACAAATGACTGGTATGCCTTTTCTGGAGCAGTGCCCTCTTTAAGTTCAGAAAAAGATTGGAGAAGCAAATCCCACACCTTCTCGTCTCTTTCTTGTTCTGCCATATGTTGATCAACAAGTTTTGCAATTTGCAAGGCCGAGCGCAAGTAAGAAAGATCCTGAGGGGAAGCGAGATACTGTCTGAGTGAAATTGCTTCCACCAGTACCTTTTTTTGTTTCCCTTGCACAAACTCTAAGTACGAAAGAGAAAAGAGCTCCAATCCGCCTCTTAGCTTTGAGGTGATCTTTCGCTCTGATACCGCAAACATCGTAAGTTTGCCGTACTCTTTGCAAAACACCTTAAAGATTCGGTTTGCCTCACCTTGATCTTGCTTCTTTAGTATAATGCCTTGGGTTTTGTAATGAAATGCCATTGGCTCAAATTCGCTTAACGTTCCCCATTATATCTTACAGTCCCCTCTTTGTCATCTTGGCAGAGCAGCAGTATTTTTGCGATTTCTTGCCTTAATTTGTTCGTATTTCCATGAGATAAAGAAATGCCCTCAGCTCGCACAATCGCAAGCCGAGGGCAAAGGTTCCAAGAGACAAAGCTCTAGGAATTGCGGGAGAACACCCGATAGCCAACGCTCAAACTACGCATGCGCGTGGCCAAGTCAGCATCCACGAGCCAGCTGCTACCGCCCCGGCTGACGTACACCACACGGAGCTCGCCGTTGACATCACGGACATAGAAGACATTCTCCCACCCGCCGGTGAGCAAAACGCCTTCCTCGCCGTTGGGCTGGCGCTCCATGAGAGCCCAAATCTGGGCAAGTGTGGTTTCGGCCTTGTCGCCGAGTTCGGCGAGAATTGGCCTGCCCACCAAAGATCCTGTAAGCGTCGCGTAGCGAAGCTCTGTCTCCATGACTGCTTCCTCGGTCTTGCCTTCAAACCACCCCTCGAAATTCATGCCAAGAAACAAGGTATTGCCCCTCACAAACTTCTCTCGGACCACAAACTGCTCAGTAGTCGCCGGAATCATGGCCGTGCCGCCCTCCTCCAGAAACGGCTGGTTGAGTGGCTTAAGGCCAAGAAGCTTCCGAACTGCGTCTCGGTCAATCTCCTCGTTGAAATTGGCATCCCGAAGGTCAGCTAGAAGTCCAGACTCAATAAGTGCCTGAACTTGGTCCCTTGGCTCATCCTTAAAGTGGGCTAGTATCTTCGTTGCCTGATCGAGGGTTGCTATTTCCATTGCAAGTCCTCCCTTTCTTTTGGGGCGTCGCCTTTCAGCGGGCCCTTGCTAGGTGCTCGCGCAGCTATGTTATAGATTTGCTGCATCCAAGAATATATACAGCACAAGTTGCCTAAAAAGTCAAATCTTGCGGATGCCGAGCCACAGCTTCTTTCCTCCAATCTTTATTGTTTTCTCAATATCAAACACCTGTTTGGGGCGGTCTCCTTCCAAAAGTTCTGTGATGCCTCCAATCTTTACAAGGGTTTCTTTGTGGCGAGAAAACAGATTTTTGACGTCGGCTGTCCCGGCATAGCGCAACCGAACGCGATGGCGCGGCTTATACCCTGCATCTTTTCTCATGCCCTGAATATGGCGCAACAACTCCCGCACCAGCCCCTCTTCTCTTAATTGAGGCGTAAGTTTGGTGTCCAACTGCACATCCCCTTTAAGCTTTGAGCTCACCACCACTTCTTTTACGTTTAACTCATCTTGAAGCAAAAGCAGCAATTCTTTTTGAAGTTTTTCTTTTATGGTGAGTTTTGCCAAGGGTTGGCGCACCCGAAGACCCGCCTTTGCCCTCAAGGCCAGCCCTTTGCTTGCAATGTGCCGTACTTTCTCCATCTCCTGTTCTAATTTTTTATCTTGTTTTGGGGCTTTTGGTTTATCCTGAGCTGGGTCGAAGGGCCAATCCTGCAAGTGTACGCTCCCTTTTCCATTGCTTTTCTCAAACACAACCTCGCTCAAAAAAGGAATAAACGGGGCAGAAAGCAAGCTTGTCTGAAAAAGTACATATCCAAGGGTTGAAACCGCATCCTGCAATTCCTTCTTGCTTTTGGGGTTCTGAAACCTGCTTCTCGATCTTCGAATGTACCACAGAGAAAGATTTTCAATAACAAAAGATTCCAAGGCGCGGGCAGCTCCTGTAATATCGTATTCGTCCATCTTCCTTGTCATGTCTGCTGTGGTTGTGTTTAAGCGAGACACGATCCATTGATCCAGCACATTCTCGCTTAAACGAGATTTAGGAACTCCTAAATCTCGTTTAGGATTATACGTTTCATAGAACGCCAGGGAATTCCACAGGGTTAAGATAAACTTTCTTAAGGTCTGTTGAAGGTCTCGCTCGGAAAAAAGCTTCGGGTCCCAGGGATGATTTACAGAAAAGAAGTACCAGCGCACCGCATCCATGCCGTATTTGTCTGCCACATCCCAAGGATTCACCACGTTACCCTTGGACTTAGACATCTTTTCTCCCTTTGCGTCCAACAGATGACCCAAAGAGATAACATTCTTGAACGGGGGACCAAAACCAAGAAGCGTGGATACTGCAAGCAGGGTATAGAACCAACCCCTGGTCTGGTCTATGGCTTCTACAATATAGTCTGCAGGAAACTCTTTTGGTTTCTTTTCTCCCATCCAGTGGTTTTGGGCAAAGGGCATGGCACCAGAATCATACCAAACATCCACCACATCCTTTACCCTCTTCATGATTCCCTTGCAGTTTGTGCAAGGAAACTCCACTTCATCTACATACGGCCGGTGCAAGTCAATATCTTTCTTTCCTTTGTAGGGGTTTTGCAAAAGCTTCTTTGAAAGCAGTTCTTTTACAGAGCCGATAACCTCTTTTTCTTCGCACATGGTGCACTCCCAAATGGGCAATGGAGTTCCCCAGTACCGTTCTCGGGAAAACGCCCAGTCCTTCACCTCCTTTAGCCATTCTCCCATCCTGCCTTCCTTTAAGTGTCCTGGAATCCAGTTTATCTTCCTGTTGTTTGCCAAGAGTTGTTTTTTCACCTTCTGCATGTTTATAAACCATGTTTCCTTTGCATAATACAGCAATGGTGTGGAGCATCTCCAACAAAAAGGATACTCGTGCTCATACCACTCCTCTTTGAACAAGAGGTTTCGCTTTTTCAGGTCGGCTATAATCAAGGGGTCAGCATCCTTTACAAACTTTCCTTTAAAAGGAGTGGCTTCCTTTACAAACTTCCCTTGCTCGTCCACAAGGTGGAGCATGGCAAGATTTTCTTTTTTCCCCAGCTCAAAGTCCTCTACTCCGTAGGCAACTGCGGTATGCACAATGCCGGTTCCCTCCTTAGTAGAAACAAAGTCTGCTGCAACAACTTCCCATGCCTTTTTTCCTTGTTCTGGCTTTTTAAAAGAAAACAGGGGCTCATATTTCATTCCCACAAGGTCTTTGCCAGAAAACGTTTTGACAACGTCATACTTTAGAAGCACTTTCTCTGCCAAACCTTTAGCCATGAGATAATGCTCATTGTCTTTTTTTACCAAGACATAGGAAATATTCCTGCCTACTGCCAAGGCAACGTTACCAGGCAAGGTCCAGGGCGTGGTGGTCCAAGCAAGAAAGAAGGTCTTTTGCGGAAGCTTCTTTCCTTTTGCCCTGAACTTCACATAGACAGAAAGGTCTTTTACGGTTTTGTACCCCTGGGCCAGCTCATGGGAAGACAAGGGAGTGCCGCACCTCGTGCAAAAAGGCACTACCTTGTAGTCTTTGTACAAGAGACCTTTTTGCCACCAGGTTTTGATTATCTGCCACAGGGTTTCAATGTACGGGGTTTCATAGGTAATATACGCATTATCCGTATCCAGCCATACTCCCGCCCTGTTTGTGAGCTCTTCCCACTCTTTCTTGTATTTCCACACCGACTTTCTGCACTCCTCGTTAAACTTTGCTATGCCGTACTTTTCAATGTCTTTTTTGGACTTTAGCCCCAGTTGTTTTTCCACCTCCAGCTCCACAGGAAGACCATGGGTATCCCACCCAGCACGCCTCGGAACAAAAAATCCCCGCATGGTTTTGTAGCGGAGCACAACGTCTTTAAAAGACCGGGACTCCACATGGTGCAAACCTGGTTTCCCGTTGGCGGTGGGAGGACCTTCGTAAAACACAAAGCGAGGAGAGTTTTTTCTCCTTGCCACGGATTTTACAAAGGTTTTTTCTCGTCTCCAGCGCTTGAGGATTTGCTCTTCCAGCTTGGGAAAATTCACTTCCATATATAGTAAAGTATCACCTTTTGAGGCGCTTTTCAATGCGTCCTTAGTTAAACTAAGTTTACATGCGCTCTGGGGTTTTAATGCCCAAGAGTTTGAGAGAATTCTGAATAATCTGGGCTGTGGCTGCAGTAAGCACAAGGCGAAAGTTCTTTTGCTCCTCAATTTCTGCCTGCAAAACCCGGTGGGTGTTGTAGAAGTTGTTGTAGGCCTGGGCAATATCAAACACAAAGCTGCAAACAAGATTAGGAGAAAAGTTGTCTGCTGCATCTCTAACAATTTCTGGAAATCTATACAGCAACCTCAACAAAGCCATCTCCTCTGGGAGCAACTTAGTTTCTTTAAGGTGTGAATAACTTAGTCTCTTTAAGTTTGCCTTGCGGAGGATGCTGCGGCATCTGGCATACGTGTATTGAAGATATGGACCACTTTCCCCCTCTAAACTCAGAGATTTATCAAAATCAAAAGTGATATCTCTACCAAGACCGATCCTCAACAAAGAATATTTTACTGCCCCAACTGCAATGCTTTCTGTTGCAGCTTCCTGCTCCTTTTCGGGAATCTCGCTTCCCGAGGACTTCATAATCTTTTGTACTCTGCCTTTTACCTCTTCAATCAGCTCTTCCCCTGTAACAACGTTTCCGGTACGGCTCGACATCTTGCCTTCTGGCAGACGTACCATGCCGTGGGAAAGATGCTTGGTTTTTCTCCCAAGCTCTGGATTTATTTCCTTTAATGCGGCCAGTAGTACTTTAAAATAATCAATGATTTCATTCCCAGTAATAATGAGGGAAAGATCATACTTAAAGTCTTTGTATTTTGTGGGAGCCAACCCAAGCTCTTTTGCCTCATAGGTTGGCAATCCCTGAGAAGTAATGAATACCCTGCTATGGAGGCCGTATTTCTCTCCAGGAAAAATAACTGCTCCCTGGCTTTTCTCAAAGATTCCTTTTTTCATTCCTTCTTCTACAAGCTTTTCCCCTACCTTTCCTACTTCGCTTTCAAAGTAGTAATAGTCAAACTTGGTTCCCAAGCGCTTGTAGATTTGTTCAAAATATTCAAGACTCCATTTTCTGCCTTGCTGATAAAGCTCCTTAATTTCTTTGTCTAGGGCGAAGATTTTTGCATTCAAGCTTTCAATATCCTCTTTTGCGTTTCCTGTTTCATACGCTTGGTTCCCCTTTGCATATGACTGCCCGAGAAACTTCATCCTTACTGACAGATCTTTTTTCGCCAACTCCTTTAGGGAGAGATGCTGTTCTTCAAGATTCCTTTGCATGCCCCAGACTGCCTTTGCAACATGCAACCCCACATCTCCTTGATAGTTCACCCGCTTTACCTGAGCTCCCTGCGCCTCAAGGAGTCGAGACAAACTCTCCCCAACGGTATTGCTGTACAAATGCCCAATGTGAAACTCCTTGAAGGGGTTGGGGTCGGTAAACTCAACCATTACCTTTTTCTTTTGAGCATCGCCTTGACCATACTTTTCTTTCTTCTTAATCACTTCCTGCAACTCTCCTATAAGGTACTCTTGCTTTAAGAAAAAGTTGATGAAGCCGAGGCCTTCTGCCTTAATTTCGCTTACAAACCCTGTGTCTCTGATGTTTAGTCTTGAGTGTATTAAATCTGCAATTTTCCTTGGGTTTTGGTTCAGTTGCTTCCCTAGCACCAGGGCAACGTTGGTGGAATAATCCCCGTGTTCTGGGTTCTCCGGATGCTCAAACGAAATTAAGGAATCCTTAATCTCATTAAGGAGACCTTCGGTTTTAAGGGATTTGAGCGCACTCTGGACAAGTTTTTCTAGATGCTTAACTATCATACCTGTTTTTAATGTAGCACATTTTCCTTTAGAATGAAGCTATGCCAACTTTAGCTGAAAACAGAAAGGCGCATCACGACTACCAAATCCTTGAAACCCTGGAGGCAGGGTTGGTGCTGAAAGGCCAAGAGGTAAAGGCAATACGTCAAGGGAAGCTGCAGCTGGCGGGCTCTTTTGTTTCCTTTCGGGGCGGAGAACTCTATCTTTTGGGCTCTACCCTACCTCCGTACCAGCCAAAGAACGCAGGGTCTGACTACGATCCTGACCGGGCAAGAAAGCTCTTAATGAAGAAAGAAGAGCTGCGCTCTTTGTACGGAAGATCAAAGCAGGAGGGATTGACTTTTGTGCCCTTAAGGGTGTATACTAGCAAGGCAAAGCTTAAGCTTGCCTTTGGTATTGCCAGAGGAAAGAGAAAAGGAGACAAGCGAGAACTCTTGAAAAAAAGAGAAGCCCAAAGAGAGATGGAACGGGCACTGAAAAGAAGATAGCCCTCCTTCGCTAAAGCTTTGAAAGGGCGTCCTTCGCCCTTATGCATTGAACGGCTTGCCGTCCGAAGCTTGACGAAGGAAAGCGAAGGACGGGGGTGAATTGTTTCGATAGAGGAAAGGACACCAGTATGCAGGCTGAGGTTCCAGGCTCCTCATAAAAAAACCTGGGGCACCACAAATGCCAACGTTTTCAAGCCGGCACAACCGGCGTTTGCCTACGCATAATACCGTAAGCCATCTGTTTGCTGACTCTCGATAGGCAAAACAGGTGTCAACCATCGAGAAAGGCATCGTTTCGCGATTCGGGAACGCTGCGACACAAACAGAATCATAAGAAAGAAGAACTTCGTCCCATTCCCGCCTTCTTTCTCTTTCAATGGGACTATGCCTGTAGAAGTACTGGTAGAATATCTTCTAGACGGGGCTTCACCGCCCCCACCTCCACTAATTTGGACCCTTTTTATTCTCCAAATTTGCTTTTGCAAATTTGGAGGGGAGTTCCAACCGTAAAAGAACACCAAGGTGTCGCTCGTGCAAAACAAGTTTGACACTCGCGACAAATTATATTGCCGAAACAAACATACATAAACAACCAAATACGGGCAACCGAAGTTCGCTTAATTGACGAGGCAGGAACTCAGGTAGGCATGGTTCCCTTGGCGGAGGCCATACAACGGGCCGAGGCAGCTGGGCTCGACCTCATTCAGGTAACCGAGAAGGTAACCCCTCCCGTAGTAAGAATTGCAGACTACGGAAAGTATCTCTACCAGCAGGGTAAGAAGGAACGGGAGGCAAAAAAGCACACGGGGGGAGATTTAAAAGAAATCCGTCTCACTTTCAACATCTCAGACCACGACCTTGAGACAAGGGTAAGACAGGCAGCAAAGTTTTTAAAGCGAGGGGACAACGTCAGAATCAACCTAAGGCTGAGGGGACGACAGAAAGCATTACTGGAACACGCAAAAGAAAAGATCCTGAAGTTCACAGAACAACTCAACGCCTTAATTCCCATTCGAACGGAACGCGACATGAAGTTGGAACCAAGGGGACTTACCATGGTTATCACAAAAAAGTAGTATGGCAAGGAAAAAGACAAAAACGAGGAAATCCATTATAAAACGTTTTAAGTTCACTAAAGGTGGAAAGATTTTGAAGCGCTCTGCGGGACAAGACCACTACCGAATGAAACGCACCGGAAAGCAGCGGCGTCACATGAAAAAGTGGACAGCCTTAAGTAAACCTGACGCAAAAAAAATCAAGAGCTTGTTGACTTCATAACATGGCACGGGTAAAACGAGGAACCACCGCAAAAAAGAGGAGAAAGAATATCTTAAAAAAGGCCAAGGGTTTTCGCTGGGGCCGAAGCAAAAAGTACCGTCTGGCAAAAGACGCCCTCCGTCACGCCTGGGTGTATTCGTTCCGCGACCGAAAAACCAAAAAGAGATCATACCGAAAGCTCTGGGAAACCAAGATTTCAGGAGGGGTACGTGAGCAGGGCTTGACCTATAGCAAATTCCTCCCTCTGTTAAAAAAACAGGGTATTGCCCTGGACCGAAAGATACTTGCAGAACTCAGAGAAAAACATCCTCAAGTCTTCCAAAAGATTGTGGAGCAGGTAAAGGAGAAGTAACAAAAGCGGGACTTACAAGTCCTGTTTTTGCTTCTTCAAGAAGTGGTGCACCCTGGTAAGAATTCTTCTTGCATTGGTAAACTTGAGTTTCTTCATTGCCTCCTCAAAAGGCAACCATATAAATCCCTTGTGTTCAAAAGAAATCTTCACCTTCTTTTTCTTGGTAAAGGCAAGAAAGAACACCACCGTTTTAAATATGGTTTTCCCCTCTATACGAAAGTAGTATTGAATGCGCTGTTTGAACCCAGGTACAAAGAAGACGTCGCGCAACCCAGTCTCTTCTGCAACCTCTCTTAGCGCAGCCTGTTTTTCGGTTTCTCCTTTTTCTAGGTGTCCTTTGGGAAAATCCCAATACTCTTTTTTGGTGCGTGCCCCCGTAGGATAATGAAGTAATAAATAACGAGGTTCTTTGTTTTCGATGCGGAATATGACAGCTCCGGCTGATTGTTCTTTTGGCATAATCCTACTTTTTATTTTTTCGGTCTTTCAAAAACGACAGCATCTTCTCCAGAGACCATGTGTTGATGATATCCTCCCGCCTTGCCCAGCCTCTCCTTGCCTGTGCAATGCCAAACTTAAGGAATGCAAAATGGCTTTTGTCATGGGCGTCACTGTTGATAGCGAGCTTTACTCCGGCGTACGTTGCCTTTTTAATGTTGATATCACTCAGGTCCATGCGCGAGGAAGCGTTCGCCTCAAGAATTGTCCCAGTCTTTTTTGCCGCTGCAATAATCTTGTCCATATCTATATCATATTCTTGGCGCAAGAGTAGACGTCTTCCTGTTGGGTGAAAAAGAATATCCACGTTGGGGTTTTCCATTGCCTGAATGATCCTCTTGGTCATATCTTTTCTTGCCATCTTAAAGTATGAGTGCACAGCAACTCCCACCACGTCCAGCTTTGCTAGTGCTTTGTCTTCAATATCTAAGGTGCCGTCCTTTCGAATGTTCACCTCAGCCCCTTTCAAAATCTTGATGCCAGATACCTTCTTTTGCACCTTGTCTATCTCTGCCATTTGCGCCATGAGCTTTTTCTCGTCTGCCCCTCCTACCATGGCAAGATCTCTGGTGTGGTCGGTAATGGCAATGTATTCTAACCCTTGCTTTTTTGCTTCTTTTGCCATTTCCTCAATGGAATGTTTCCCGTCGGTCCAGTTGGTCTGCACCTGAAGATCCCCTTTCAAGGAATCATACAAAATGAGGTTTGGAAGATTTCCTTTGAGAGCAGCTTCCACTTCTCCCCGGTCTTCCCTGAGTTCTGGCTCTATGTATTCCATACCCAGGGCCTTGTAGATTGCCTCTTCAGTTTTGCAGGCAATAAGCTTTTTGCCTTTGAATAATCCATACTCAGACAGCTTGAACCCTTTCTTTGCAGCCAGGGTTCTTATTTTCACATTGTGCTCCTTTGAGCCGGTAAAATATTGAAGTGAGGCCCCAAACACTTTCTCTTCAACCACCCTCACATCCACGTCAAACCCTTCTTTGCTACGCAAGGACGTCTTGGTTTTTCCTTTGCCCCACACCTTCTCATGGGGGATCATGTGCACAAAAAAGTCCATGACCTTTTCTGGCTGCTTTGTAGTAACCAGAATATCTATGTCCCCAATAGTTTCTTTCATACGCCGAAGGGAGCCGGCAGGAATTGCCTGCTGCACCAACCCTGAACCTTTCAGCTCTTCCGCGTACTTTTGCGCAATGGGATAGATTTCCCCGAGCAGCCCCCTTCCGGAAGAGCGCTTGAGAAAGGTAATGGCCTCAAGAATATTTTGCTCCTTTACTGCGCCAAACCCGGAAAGTTTTGCCACCTTCCCTGCTTTCGCTTTTCTCTCTAAATCTTTGAGGTTTTTTATCTTAAGGTATTTCCACAGTTCCTTTACCATTTTGGGGCCAATGCCCTCTACGAGAGTCAACTCCTCAATATTCACTGGCATCTTTCTTTTGTACGCCGTAAGTTCCCTGATTTTCCCGGTCTTCAAATATTCTTCCATCTTCCCTGCAATGCCTTTCCCCACACCGGGGATATCTTCCAATCCCTTGAGTCCTGCTTTTTCATATATCTCCCCCACATCCTCTCCAAGAACTTTTAGGGTTTCTGCAACTTTCAAAAAGGCCTGGGGTTTGAAAGAAACCTCATCCATTCTGAGGTACGTTGCGAGTTGAGAAAAAAGATGACTGAGTTCTTGGTTTTTCATATAGCTCAAGAGAGGAATCTCTCTCTTTTTTTTACCACTGTGTTTTTGAATAATACTATACCCAGCCATATAAGGAAGAGTATGCCAACCAGCGCAAAGGCGAATTCTGCTGCACGAATGAGGAGAGCAAATGCAGCTCCCATATGAGCGCCCGCTCCCAACGATTGAAAGAGTAGGGCCTGAAGCGCATCATGAGAACCGAGCGCAGCTGGAATGGGCACCAACAAAGCTAAGTATGAAAACCCTAAAACAGAAAGGGTGGGAAGAAATCCTATGGTTTTCCAAAGAAAGAATACCAGAACCCAGGCACGCAACAAGGCACTCAAGCTCTTAAGAAAAGAGAATAGGAATCCTTTCCATAGCGCAGAATTGCGCAACTTAAAAAAATTAAATACCCCCCTTTCTATCTCAAGAATGTTGTTTGTCTTTTTAATACTTGGCAGAATCATTCTGACAATGCTTTCTCTTTTGAAACTTTTGAAATAAAAAAGAGAGAGAATTGTTATAAACAGTAAAGCCGCCCCAAATAAAATCAAAACCATGGTATGGAAAATCTGCGTGGAAAAGAGAAAAATGGTAACCCCTCCCAGAATCACAACAAGATATGCCGTGATTTCTAAAATTCGTTCTATGAGAGCAGAAACAAAAATCCTTGAAAAGGGGATGTTATATGTTTTTTGTATGGTATACGCCCGGAGCAGATCTGATCCAAAAGGCAACGTAGGGATAAAAAAAGCCACGGAGAACCCTCCAAGATATACCTTAAAAAGAGAAAAGAAAGGAATGTGATATCCTTGGGACTTCAAGATTTCTTTCCAGCGCCAATTCCCCAAGGCGAGAATCAAAAACGTAAGAATTAAAAGCAGCACCCCCTTTCCTCCCCAGAACTCCTGAACGGCACTCCACACCTCACTCCATCCTACAGCCCGCACCACGCTTGAAAAAAGGATAATCCCCAAGACAAGGAATACAACGAATGCCAGGAGCCGTTTCATAATCTGCCATTATATCACGCAAGAAAAACAAAGAGAAAGGTCCTTACCTGGCAGGTAAGGACCTAAGCACACAGAGTTGTTATCCCTCTGTTATGCTGTGAGACGCCATGGGGCAGTTTGCTGCTATCCCAATGGCATCCCTTGCGAGGGCGATGAACCCAACGTTGGTTTGGGGCGAAAAGCGCTCCAGTGCCTGTTCACACGCCTGCTGTGGCGTAAAGCCAAGACCCAAGAGCCCTAGCACGACGTCGGCACCTCTTTCGTCAATGATCGCCTCCCCAACACCGGTGGCAAGGACACCTTCTTCTGGTTTAATGTCCCATCCATCGCCTCGGTGCGATACGTCTCCTGTTCTTCCGCTCCGCATGAGACCGTTTCCGCCGGTGGATGCTGCCAGTGCAACTACACCATTCCTGTCAAGCGCAATTGCGCCTACGGTATCGTGCTGCATCTCTACAGCCTGGAGACAGCGGGAAGGATGTGCCCCATCGGATCCAACGAATCTTCGGAGTTCCTCTTCTGTCCACCCCTGAGGAACCTCGCCCTTGGCCAAGGCCTGTCTGATTTCTGCCTTGAGCACCCCCAAGCGCTGTCGCGCCCTACGGGTTGCTCCTGGATGAGATTCCAAGCCCTGTTCCTGTGCGAAGCGACTGCCTCCGGGTCCACTGATGTGCCGCATGTTGCTGCGAGCCACCTCAAGGGCAAGCAGTACTGGGTTCTTGACTTCGGGCACAGCGCTCACCGTTCCCTGAAGTCCTTGGGAGGTTGCGACCACTGCATCCATCTCAATGGTTCCATCAATCCGGAGAACAGAACCCGTGCCTGCATTGAAACGACCGCTGTCTTCCATCCAGCGTACCGCTGCCACCGCAACATCCAGGGAAGAACCTCCTTGCCGGAGAGTCTCCATACCAACCTCGGCAGCCTGACGACATCCCTTCCTTGTTGGAGGAGAGATGCCGCCAGCACCGCCATGAACGACGATGCCGTATCTCATAGTTCCCCTCCCCTCTATTGTTGCTCTTTTGTAAGAGCTAGTTTCCTTCTCTTCTTGAAGGTGTTGCTACTTTATATCACTTTTCTTTTTTGTCAACAAGAGTATCTTCTTTCTTGGAATGCCTTTCAAGTATGGTTTAAAGGGAGAAAAGATTCTGCCAAGAGGAAATTTCTTTAAGAATTCTTCCGCCTCGTTGTGATTCCCAAGGGCAATGTAGTACTCAATGATTGAGGTGAGCTGATTGAGCGCAATGAGGGCACGGTAGGGATCAAAGTGAAAACCGTCGGGGCGTTTCGAAAGCGCTTTCCCTTTTTGCAAAAATTCCAACATGAGGGCTCCACCCGTTGCATAAGCCTTAATATGGGGTCGCTCTTGAAGAGAGGCATAAAAATACAGACTCTGACAGATGGCAACAAGCGTAATGAGTTCCAGCTCTCGTTCGGTGAGCGCATTTTTTAAAATAAGAGCACCGCATCCCTTAATTCCCAGGAGATTCGTAAAAAGCTCGTCAAAGTACGGGAAGAGTTCCTCGAGCCTCGCTGGGGCATCCTCGTATCTCATCAAAGAATGGCAGGCCTCGTGGAGCACGGAAATCTGAAGGAATGCTTTCTTTATCTCTTCAGACGAGTATTTTTGCTGGACTGCAGGAGCGAATACCCGCCGAAAAATAGGGAGAACCGACTGCTCAAAACGCCACGCAAGCGTCGGCTCAAAGACTGTAAAGATAGTGCCGTATTTCTTAATAAGAGAGGTGTCGGCAGAAGAGGGGAGGTTGTTTCCAACAAAAACAAAGTCTGCTACAAGCCCGGAAAACAGCAGAGTATCCTCAATTCGGACCTTCACCTGAGAAATCTTCACACGTTTGGAACCTGGGAGATAGATACGTTCACTCGTGAGAATGAGTTCTTTGAACGCTGTCATATCATTGGTCGTTTTCTCATCTAACACTCCAACCCATGCCATATAGGCTCGCTTCTTAAAAAAGAGCTGGTCAAGGTATCGGTCAAAAGGGCCAATCACCACACCAATTTTTGAGTACTCGGTCTGCAACCACAAAATGTTGCTCTTGTCATAGTTATCCTTCAGAAAATCCTCTGCTCTTGCTTTCAGGTACGCCTTAAGCTTTTTGTCAGAACTCAAGGCGGCCGCTTCACGAAGCAGCTTTGCAATCTGCCCAACCTCCTTTTTGAACTTTACGTGATAGAAAACAGCAATAAGTTTTCCTTTCTTCCGCTCCACAAAGGTGTAGGGGCTGAGGATATCAGGATTGTTCTTTGCTGCCTCTTGAATTTCCTTTTTTGTTGCATCATGCGGATAAAAATTCGCCCCCAGGTATCTGGGGTTCTTTTGCATAAGATAGAGAGAAGATATGATCTTTGCCGCTTCGGTAAGTTTTTGAACAACTTTCCTCTCCTGCGGGGAGAGTTTCGGGTGCCCCTTTGAAAACCGCAAAAACGCCTTCATTCTATCTATCAACGGTAGACAATCTTCAGTATCTTGCAGTCGTGGTTTACCAGAGTAGTTTTCACCTTCACTACGTCTCCTACTTCTGCTCCCAATAACCCACCTCCAAGAGGAGACTCGTTGGAGATTTTCTTTTGCAGAGGGTCAGCTTCAAGAGTCCCCACAATGGTGAACTCATCAATTTCTCCTCCTAGGTCAACGGTAATGGTAGCTCCCAGGCCAACAAGGTTACGTTCTTCCCCTTTGGGGACTGTAATGATTTCAATATTCTTTAAGATAACCTCAAGCTCTGTCAGCTTTGTCTCCAAAAGACTCATGTCTTCTTGGAAGGCAAGATAATCTGGATTTACTTCCTCTGAATGCCAAATGCTCGGCACCCCCTCTCCCGTGGTCTTTTTCTTCTTGAATTCCAAAAGATTCTGATAGTCCTTCTCAATCTTCTGGAGCCCTTGCTTTGTAACGTAGTATTTGGTTTCTGTCATGGTAATGTTGTTGTGATGAAAACTAGTCCTTTGCGGGGACCAGATTTATTGACATTCCTCCACTGAACTGCTGAATGGGTCAATAAATCCGGCCAATAATCTTCTTGGCGTAAATCAATCCTACAAAGGTTCCGAATAATTGATATTTAAATTTCATATTTTTTCTCTATAGTTCTCCCAGTCCTGGGGAGTTTATTGTATGTTTATCAAACAACCTTGTCAATGGCTAGCGGTTTACTTTCTGAACCAAATCTTCTAAAAGAGTTTAAAATATTAACCAATCCTGTAAATACTGTTCAATATCTGACTTTGCTACCAGAGTATATTATATTCGTGGCAAGGATCCTTGTCAAGCCCTGCCTTACTATTTATAAAAAGGTGGGGAAACCCACTTGGGGATAAGGGGCAGTTCTCCAACACTCACCTCTACTTGTTTTACTCCTTTCTTCTCCCGGATCTCTTTCGTGATGAAACTCTCAAGACTCCCGAGGTCTGAGGCAAGCACTCCCACAGCAAGGTTGTATCTCCCCGAAGTTTTCACAAGCATATATACAAAGTGAGAGCGTTGGAACCGCTCTACAAGCTCTGCTAAAGTCTTGCTGTCTGCCTCCACCCCGATTACAGCACTCATGGCATACATCTTCTCAATGTTCATGAACCCCCGAACCTGTACAATATCTTCTCGCAGCAGTTTCTCTATTCTTTTTTTAACACCAACCGAACTCAGTTTTGTATCTTTGGCGATTTCCACAAAGGACTTTCTCCCATCTTCAAAAAGCTCCTGGAGAATCTTGAGGTCAATATCATCAAGATGAGTTGTACTCCCAGATGGAGTGTAGGGACTCACCATCTGCTCCTGCTGAGAACGGGCTCTCCTGAGACGGGTTGCGAGTTCTTGAATCTTCTTTTTCTTTGTGGCATCCTGCAGCGCCTTTGGGTTTGCAATCAAAATCACCGAGCTCTCAAACAGGGTTTTGAGGACTTTTAAGCTGTAGGCTGCCAGCACATCCCCCCTTCTGGAAAACTCCACAATGGCATCTGCAGTCACCCCAACCTTAGATTCGTTCACCAGGGAGTCAGAATACAGAATTTCAGCCTGAATCTTGTTTTTTCGCAAAAACTCTTTGGTGATTTCGGGAATCCTGGTGATGATTTTCTTGCCCCGAAGGCCTTTCACGCTTGCAATCTTGGAATCCTTGGGGACCGCCAACACCACATTGGTCTTTCCCCAAAGGGATTTTTCATACTCAAGATCACATACTTCTTTCACCCTTTTTGTCTTTGCCTCTATGACCGATGCTTCCGTAGAAATGCCCACATCCAAAATTCCCCTCTCAACCATGGAGGATATGGCAATGGGACGGGCAGAAAGGCATGTGATGTCGGGGTCGCTGATTTCAATCTTCTGGAGCGTCTGATCAACTTTTACCTTGTACCCTGCGGCCTCAAAAAGCTCTATTATCTCATCTTGGAGCGCACCAAATGGAAAGCCAAAGTTTAGCTTGTTTTTCTTTGCCATGATTCTTCCTACCGTTTCATTCTAATGTGCAAAGGGGGGCAATGTCAATTTGCCTTAAAGTACAGCATTGACAAAAGTATTCATGCCTTTACAGTACGAGATATAGGGGCCTTACTAGAGTTACTAATATGCTTATTGGTGTTTCAAAAGAAAATAGAGAAAAAACAGAAAAAAGAGTACTCTTACTCCCCCAATTTGTTCAACGTCTTGTAAAAGACGGCCATACCGTGAGAGTAGAGAAAGATGCTGGCAGGAAACTTAAGTTTACAAACGAAGAATATAAAAGGGCCGGGGCCATAATATCTTCAAAAAAAGAGGTGTATTCCTCAGATATTGTTTTAAGAATAAGAATCCCTACCCTTGATGAATTAGACCTCATGAAAAAAAATAGTGTCCTTATCTGCATGGTTCATAGAGACACTCATCCAGAAATGGTTGCAGAATTCAAAAAAAGAAGGATAAACGTCATTGAATTAAACGAGATTAAGAATAGTGATGGGAAAAGGCTCGTAGAAGCCTTTGAAATTTCTGGTTCAGAAGGCATAAAAACAGGCTTTAAACTCTTTGAAAAAATCTATAAAAAAACTCCTGAAAATATTGTAATCATGGGGTATGGCAACTTGGCAATTCCAGCGATACAAACGGCTTGTAAGTTTGGGGCCTCAGTAACGGTTCTTGGAGAAAAACAAACGTCTAAGAAAAATATGGGCAAGCACCTAAAAAACGCAGAGGTGGTCGTCAACGCTACTCTTAGAAAAGCAGAGGAAGTTGGGAAATACTTGATAACAAAAGAGCAACTCGTGCTTTTAAACAAAGAATCTTTGGTCTTAGACCTCTCTGCGGACCCTATAAGCTGTATTGAAACCTGCAGGCCAACCACCCTCGATAAGCCTTATTACTCTGTGGGTATTAACGGAAGAGAAATTTACCACATGTGCATATATAGCCTTCCAGGACTTGCGCCATTAAAATGCTCAAAAAGGTATAGCAAACAAGTCCTTCCCTTTGTGCGTCTTATAGCTAATCTCGGGCTCTCAAAAGCAATTCGGAGGTCATCGTCCCTTAAAAGAGCTTTTATTCCTGCGTTCTAGAATGAGATTTAGCGTCATGTCATCTGTTCTAAGAGAAGACTCTTTAATTTTAAACTACAAAGACTTCAGGGTTAGTGGGGTGAGTTATGATTACCGTAAAGTAAGACCCAATAATATTTACGCCGCAATCGACGTTTTTAACCATCAGGGGAAAGAAAGAGATGGTCATGTATTCATTAGGAAAGCTATAAGAAATGGGGCAAAAGCTTTAATTCTCAAAAAGAGACAGAACATCAATGAAGATGTTTGTCAGATTATTAACTCAAACCCTAGAAAAGTTTTAGAAAGACTCTCTGCTTTCTTTTATTCTTACCCAGCAAAAAAGCTCTTTACGATAGGTGTAACCGGAACAAAAGGCAAAACTACAACAGTGTATTTAATAAGTCACCTGCTAGAAGACGCAGGAATAAAGACAGGGTTTTTTTCAACTGCTGATTTTAAAATAGGGGCACATTCAATCTCAAACTACACAGACAAAGTCAATGAAACGCACCTAACCTGCCCCGAAGCACCAGAGCTCCAAAAAAGCCTCAAACGAATGGTGGAGCTGGGTACAAAGGTTGCCATAATCGAGGCTACTTCGCACGCCTTAAAACTATGCAGAGCAGCTGAAGAGTGCCAGTATGACGTTGCCGTCATAACCAACTTGCAAAGCGAACATCTTGACTTCCATAAAAGCAAAAGGGACTATTATCTCGCGAAGGCAAAACTTTTTGATTTGTTATCTACGTCCCAAAACAAAAACCTTGAAAAGTGTGCCGTGATAAATAATGACATGCAAAGTTGCCAGTTTCTAAAAAAGAGAGTGACCTCAAAAATAATAACTTACGGAGTTCGTAATCACGCAGATATTAACGCCAGATCGATTAAGATAGAAAACAACAGAACAGTGTTCAAAGTAGGCAACCAAACATTCGAATCGTCTTTGATTGGGCTGCATAACGTTTATAACGTATGTGCTGCTATCGCCGTTGCTTCTCATTTTGGAATCTCCTACAAAAAAATCAAGAATTCCTTGGCGAGATTTTCTGGGGTACCAGGTAGGGCACAAGAAGTCAAAAATAATAGGGGGTTCAGAGTACTAATAGACTATGCCCACACGCCCGAATCCCTTGAGGTTTGTCTCAAAACACTGAAAAAGAACTCTCCCAAGCGCTTGATAGTAATTTTTGGTTGTGCCGGCGATAGAGATCCTAAAAAAAGAGCAGAGATGGGAGGGGTCGCTACCAGATTAGCAGATTTTTCAATCATTACATCTGAAGATCCCCGCAATGAAAATCCAAGAAGGATCGTTCAAGAGATAGTGAGGGGAATAAAAAAGAACAATTTCATGGTAGAAATTGATAGAAAAAAAGCAATACAAAAGGGTTTAGAGTATGCGAGAGAAGGAGATTTTGTGGTTATTACGGGAAAGGGTGACGAAAAGTTTCTTGAGATTAGAGATAAACAATTTAAATGGAGTGACGAACAAGTAGTTACTAACTATCTAAACCAAATCTAATCTAAGCTCCGGGCTTTGCCTTTGTGGGCGTAAGATTAATCTGTTTTGCCACGCTCTGAGCCTTTGCAGTAATACCGAGTATATTCAAAAGTCCTTCAGAATCAGCATGGTTAAAGGTCCCAATCTTTTCCATAGAGGCTGTTTCTTCTGAGTAAAGAGAGTGCCTTGCATCTTCGATTTTTTGGTAGAAAACATTCCCCTTATAAAGCTTTACGTATACAGTGCCGCTGATAAGAGAGGAAATGTACTTGACCGCAGACATTGCAGCTTGAGATGCGGGGTCGTAAAAGTAACCTTGGTAAATTTGTTCAGAAAGGAATCCCGAAAGAGATTGAAAGAGTTTTCGAGAACGGCGTTCTAAAACAAGCTGCAGAAGAAATTCATAACAATTCCCCAAGAGCTCCATGCCTGGCATTTCATAAACCCCTCGCGATTTTATACCCACAAACCTATTTTCTACAACATGAATTCCTATACCTACTCCATTTCTTCCCCCAACTTTATTCGCCAGGAGAAATGCTTCAAGGAGCGTTGTTTTTTTGCCATTCACTTTGACCGGAAATCCTTTCTTAAATGTCACGTAAAACTTCTCCTCTCTGTCTGGAGCATTTTGGGGAAGAACTCCCATTTCGGGAACAACAAAGTCAGCGGGGGTAGCTAGTGATTCTAACTTTCCTGCCTCATGAGTCAGGCCAAGCATATTGGCGTCTGTACTATAGGACTTGTGTATGGTTGCTGTAATTGGGATATTTCGCTTTTTACAAAAGGCAATCATTTCTTTTCTTCCCCCAAAGGCATCGAGAAAAGCATCGTCTCTCCAGGGCGCATAAACATCGATGTTCGGGTCAAGCATATTGGCGATAAGTTGAAATCTCACTTGATCATTTCCTCTTCCAGTTGCACCATGGGTAAGAATAGTTATTCTTCTTTTTTTCATTTCCCGAAGTACCAGTTCTGTGATTACATAGCGAGCTAAACCTGTGGTATTCCAATACCCCCCCTCATATTTTGCTTGCATTTGTACTCCCAAAATCCCAATGTGCGCTAAATCATTTTTCCCATCTACAACTACAACTTCTTTGGCACCCGCTATTAACAGTCTCTTTTTCGCGTTATCAAAGTTCACCTCATCTGGTTGCGCGAGATCAACTACAAAACAGATAACCGTAACACTGTTATCTGTCAGCCAACGGGTTAAAGTACAGGAGTCTAGCCCTCCGGAGACCGCAGCTGCTACTGTTTTACCCTTTAAATCCGCTACCGTTATCATAATGAGTTTATTTTTTTAAACTAAAAAGGCGCATTTATCATATTATGCAAGCAAAACGTTGTCAACAGAATCTCAAAACAAACTTTTTTGGATGGCACTGTCCTTTTGCTCGTCATCTTTAAAAATCTTAATCTTGCCAAACTCCCCGTCATACCCAGGTTCAATTTGCACCTTTCCTTCCCTCGCCCATACAATGCCCTCTGCAATTTCAGGAAGCGTTGCTTCTTTTAATTCCCCTGCCTTTGCATCTAAAAGCACTGCAAACTCGGTTTGAAATCTCAAGATAAGCTTTTCATACTCTGTCTTTCCTTGCTTGGTGCCAACCCCTTGGTGCAGTGCATCTGCAATAATTTCTTGTAGAGGAATGAGGGATTTGTACGGTATTGCACCTTCTGGTTTATCCGCCGAAGATTTATTGAAGGCGGGCCTATCAGCAAGCTCCGCCACTCGGTTCAATACCCCAATGGTTAAAGGCCTCTTGCATACATGGCATTGGTTTCCTTGTTTTTTTGACTCTTCTGGACTCAGGGAAACATTGCATAGACGGTGTCCGTCATAATGGTATTTTCCTTCCTCGGGAAAAAACTCAACAGTAAACAAAAATTTCTTTGGGTCTTTCTTTACAATAGCTTCCCTTATTGCAGGATAGCTTAGTTCGGTATCAAAAACATTCACCTCCCTTCCAATCTTTTCTAAGGAATGTGAATCTGAATTGCTAAGCAGGGTGATAGTATCCAACGCAGACAACCTCCAATTCATTGCGGGATCTGAGGAAAGCCCGGTCTCAATGGCATAGATATACTTGGTATATTCATCAAAACATTCTCTAAGCGAGTTAAATCCCGATTTTGACCCAAATATCGAAAACCAGGGGGTCCAAGCGTGAGCCGGAACTACCAAAGAAGAGGGGTCAGCATCCAAGACAATCTTTACCACTTCCTTTGCATCAATGCCCAAGATGGGTCTGCCGTCACTCCTTAGATTCCCTATCCATGAAAGCTGCGTGTTGATTTTCTCTACCGCAGAAAGCGAGGGAACAAGCAAAAGAAGATGAATCTTTCTTACCTGTCCTCCCTTTGAGTAGATGCAGCTGATTTCAGCAGAAAAGACAAACCTTGTTTCTCCTCCTCCTTTTCTTTTCTGCAGACCCTGCTCTGCTGGCTCCAGCTCTGCCTTTAACTCTTTAATCCACATGGGGTGGGTAAAGTCCCCAGTCCCCATGACTAAAATGCCCTTCTTTTTAGCCCACAGGTCAAGATTCTCCAGGTTTATGCTCTTTGAGGTGGCTCTCGCAAAACGAGAGTGAATGTGGAAATCAGCAACAATTCGCATACTACAACATATCTCCTAAATGAAATTAAGGATTCCTTAATTTCATTTAAGAACTATTGGATTGTTTCTTAATCTCATCCCTTCAACAACCTTACTCCAATGCCGGCAACCAAAGAACCGCCGAACAAAAAGAGGCCTGCTAGCATAGACCAGATAGCGAAGTTGAGCATTTGTGGAATGACGTCAGCTGGCAGCAACCCCTGCAACTGTTCTCCCAAAAGATCTGGCAGTTGTCTTTGCAAATCTTGAAGAGATCCGGGCAAAAGGGGCAAAGAACCCTCGCGTTCTGTCTGAGTAGGAGAAAAGAGTTCTGGCGCGGGGCTCACTCCCGTGAAAATCTGGTAGGACAAAAAGAGGGTGCCAAAGATAATAGCAAGGCCTGCTGCAAGGAGTAAAAAACCAAGAATCCGTTGCGTTATCATATTAGTACCTTTTGCACGCTGTTTTTTGGATAGTTTGCAACTTTTCTCAAGAAGGAGCGGTGGTACCATTCCCATACCTCCTTTGCTGCCAGAAATGCTTTAAGGTCTTCTTCCTGCCCCTCCAGTTCCAGAAACTCGGCTTCTCCGGTTGGAAGAGACCATTGATGATTACACCATTCATTTCCTCCGGAAATTCGCTCTTTCCCATCCTTTTCTTTCTTTTTTGCAAAACATCCTTTGCATTCTTCGTACTGATCAATTCTGAGAATCCATCTTGTAGTAGCCTGCAGCTTTTTTAAGGCCCCTTTGTTATACGCGTTAAGATAAGCCGCGGTCTGCAAAGAATACTCGTCTCTTATGCCATTTCCCGTTTTCAAATCTACAATACCTCTTTTCCCCTTAACCTCAGCTATCATGTCTATGGTTCCTGCATACCCGTTCTCAAAGTCATATACCCTGCATTCAATGTCTGCTGCGGGGTTTGTAATATGTACTGCGTGTGCCCTTCTCCACTTCTCAAAAGCGTGAAGGGAAGGCCCAATCTTCTTTTCACCATCATGAGGTTCTCCTTTTAAGATTTTCTCAATGGCAGAGTGCACCATGTTCCCCCAGTCGGCTGAACGATAACTTCCAACAAAAAAAGGCCTGGACGTAAGCGAGGTAATGGCGGTCACCCTTGGCATCCATACGCCCTCCACCTCGTATCCATACTTGTGCTTGAAATAATCAAGAGTCATGGTCACACAGTTTCCCCCGACCCCCCTTTACTATCCAGACCCGGTGCGATTTTTAACACTCGGCAGGGACGCCTCGTGAAATCGCCCGTCAGAGTGAAGTAGTTCACTCTGACCCCTCGGTTTTGAATAATTTCCTACACGGGGGAAACTGAAAATTTATGTAGTAAATTTTATTGCTTCTTTGAAAAGGAATAGAGTTCTGGGTTTTTGGTAATGATTTTCCAAACGTTTTGCAAAAAGTCACCTCCGGCATAGCCCACGATAAGAGCCATGGCAGGAGTCAGGGGAGAACCAAGAAAGGTTAATCCCAGTTCTCTAACCGTAATAGCTGTTACCACACCAATACCTCCTGCAATCAACACGGTGGAAAGAAAGCTTGGCAAAGAGAAAGAAGTCTCTTTGTAGGAATACTTGTGTTTTAAGAATCCCACCAATCCTCTTATCACTCCTCCGCCAAATCCTGCAAGCAGTACAGCTTCCATAGTTATACCACAATGCCAAATAGTGTCTTTATCGCAAACCCGATGCCGAATGCCACGGCAGCGGCAAGTCCTCCAATCAAAAGCATTTCCAATCCTGCTTTCAAGGGTGGGGCTGCAGTCACCAAACTCCTGGCAGCTCCCACTCCAAAAAAGGCGACTCCCGCTACCACACTTGATAGCAAAAACTGGTTGGGAACCTGCGGCAAAAGGTAGGGGATTAGGGGAAAGAATCCTGCAATGATAAAGGCAAGAAAAGTTGCAAACCCATGCTGTGCAGGAGAACCGGGCTCTTCTTCTTTGAGGTCCAGCTCTTCTCGCATCATTAAATCAACCCAGCGTTTCTCGTCTCTTGTGATGGCGTTCGTGGCAGGTTCCACATGCTCTCTCGGAATCCCCCAGTGGAGCAGGATGCTCCTAATTTCTTCCCGCTCAATCTCAGGGAAATGCTTCACTTCCCACTCTTCCTTTTTGCGCTGGAGCTTCACAAAATCCCGCTGTGAACGCAGGGAAAGAAAATTTGAAGCTCCCATGGAAAACCCGTCTGCAATGAGGTTTGCCAACCCAAGAATGATAATAATCCCCGGGGAAAGCAGGGCTCCCGCAGCTCCCGCAACCACAGCAAAGGTGGTAATGATGCCGTCATTGGCCCCAAACACCAGATCACCAATATAGGTACCCTGGTGCAATCTGTGCCATACCTTCTCTGCTTCCTGGTACTGTTTGTTCTCTACTAACTTAAAGTACTGCTTCTTTTTCTTTTCTTCGGAGCGAAGCTGGTCTTTGTCCCCCGCCATGATTATGTCTTTTCTTGCTTACTCACAATGCGAGGCCAGTCATCGTAGTGCAAAAGCCCCTGCACAATGACTCCACCCAAGAATCCGTAGAACAAAAAAGGAGAAACAATGAAAAAGCTTGCTATGGCTGCTCCAACAAAAATACCTAAAAACACCAGCCAGTGATGAAGGTGCACCCTCCAGTCCCCCATGTCAAAAACCAGTGAAGGAATGCGTCCTTGCTCTGAGGTCTTTTGCCCTGCAAAAAAGTACGCTGCAAAGTATCCTGCAAACAACGCAAACCCCAGCTCAAAGGAAATAAGCATGGGCAAAACTCCCAAAGATGCCTTGGGAACGGTTTGCATAATCTGCCCTCGCGATATTTTCGCAACAATCCTCCTCATGTTTCCTGCACCCCCTATTGTACCAGATAGTCAAGTTGACAGCAACCTTGCCGCCTGCTAGAACTCCATCACAGAGTAAGCACCCTGAAAACTATAGAGAGGAGAGTCATGCTGTACAAATTACTGATCCGGCCGCTCCTATTTGCGCTCTCAACAGGAGATGCAGAGAGGGCACACAAGCTGGTCATCACCCTGCTTCACTACCTTGGGACGCCACATGTGCTCTCCCAGGCCGTAGGAAACTTCCTCAGGGTAGATGACCCTGTTGAGCTGCTCGGGATTCGCTTCCCGAACCGCGTGGGCCTGGCAGCGGGTCTTGACAAAGACGCCCGTGCCATATGGGCGCTCTCAGCTCTTGGGTTTGGGTTTTTGGAAGTTGGCACCGTAACTGCAAAGGAGCAGGCGGGGAACCCGAGGCCACGCATCTTTAGATTCCCGAAAGACGAGGCACTCATCAATGCCATGGGATTCAACAACCATGGAGCAGCAAAGATGATGCAAACCTTGTCTCGCTCGGGAAAACCACTCATTCCCATAGGCATCAGCTTGGGCAAGTCAAAGGTGGTGGACCCAGAAGACCTGGGGGCAGTTATCGAAGACCACCTCTACTCGCTTCTGCTGCTCCACCAGTTCGGGGATTACTTCGCTTTAAACGTCAGCTCTCCGAACACCCCGGGCTTAAGAGGACTCCAGGGCAAAGAACAGCTCTCAACACTCCTTAAAGCCCTCCAAGCGAAGTTGATTGCCTTGGCGCAAGGACAACAGCCAAAGCCCTTGCTCGTCAAGATTGCCCCTGACCTCACGCCAGATGCCATAGACGATGTGCTCCAGGTGTGTGCGGATGAGAGCGTTCCAGGAATAATCGCAACCAATACCACCCTGAGCAGGGAAGGGCTCAGTTCTCCAACCGACGTTTCTGGTGGCTTGAGCGGGAGACCTCTCACAGACAAGGCACTCTCGGTAGTGCGCCATGTACGGAGACAAGCTCCCAATCTTCTCATCATTGGCGTTGGGGGCATCTTCACTATTGACGATGCCCGACGCATGATAGAAGTTGCGGGAGCTGACCTCGTGCAACTCTACACAGGGCTGATCTACGAAGGGCCCTCCCTTCCGCGAAAGATAGCACGGGGAGTAAAGTTTGCTCCTTCTAGAATCGCGTCGCCGAGTCTTTAGGGCGCAACGAAAAGAGGGATGTTCCCATAAGAACACGTCCCTCTTCTTTTTTTATGCCAATACCTCCTAAATGAAATTAAGGATTCTTTAATTTCATTTAGGAGAACTGCGTTTCTCTGGTTAAAAGCCAAACTCACGCACAACAAAATCCTCAAACTCCCCGGTATATTCCTCTTCTGCCATTTCCACATTGTCCACCCTGGCGAGTAAAGGTCCGCTCTTTGCCCACTCTACAAACTCCTCCACTTTTCCTTTTGGGCCTTCAACAATAATCTCCACTTTGCCGTCAATAAGATTCTTTGCAAAGCCCGCTAAACCAAGCTCTAACGCCTTTGTTCTGGCATGCTGGCGAAATAATACTCCCTGCACCCTTCCTGAAATCAAGAGGTGAACTCTTTTGTTATCTAACATAGGAGAAAAAGAGTTCGGCCATGGCTCCCCCTACAATGATAAACAAAACAAGGTAGGGAAGAACTCGGGGAAGGCGCAAACTATACTCGGGAGCCCTGTCTCCCATGCGCTTTGCCTTGTGGTATACCAATACAATAAGAGTCCCTTCAATTATCCCAATGACAATCCCCACCAAACCCAACACCACAATGAACTCTCGGAACCCAAGCAAGAACAAAACTATGGGGAAAAAGATTGCAATGCCAGCTGCAACACGGTACGGAAGACGAAAATCGTATCGCAAAGAGTTTTTTAGGTAGTTACCCAAAACCAAGAAGGAAGCTGCGATGGCAACCAGCCCAAACACAGCTCCCAAGGCAACCACCCCCTTGCCCAAGAAAGGAATTAATCCTTGCAAGGCATCGGGAGAAGTCGCCGCTCCTGAAACTCCCACCACAAAGAAGGCAAACAGAAGAAAGAGCAGGGTGGTAATAATGCCAGCCCAGACAATGAGGTTGTCTAAGGTTCTCTTGTCGCGGCTGCTCTTGAAGAAATCTGCAATCTCAGGAATGGCAGTCCATCCAGCCAAAGCAAACAAAATGACGCCGTAGGGCAAAAAGAGGTTGCTTGTGTTAATGAGAGAAAAGTTCTCTAACTTTACATGAGGAGCAGCAAAGAAAAAGATGAGAAAGACCGCAGCAAACAATGCAATGTTCATGAAAAATTCAGCCCGGGCAATGAGCTGAATGCCACGCAGGATAAACAACGATAGGAATGCCCAAAGCAGAATAGAAAACCAAGTTGTAGAAATGCCAGAAAACTCACCGAACAAAATGTGCAAAAAGCTTCCCCCTATAATGGTATAAGCAAGCAAAGCTCCAACAATGCCAAAAAGGGTAGAAAAAACAGCTGCAATCTTTCCTGGTTTTCCAAGATAGGTCGCGCAATACCCAATAAGCCGTGCTTTCTTCTCTGTTCTTAAAACAACCTCCCCAAAGAACAGGTGCAACAACATAACAGCTCCCCCCAAAACAAGGAAATAAAAAATAGCGGGCAAAAACCCGCTCTTTGCCACCACAAAAGGGATAGCAAAAATACCAGCTCCAATAATCGTGCCCATCAGGACAGAGAGCGCCAGAACAAAAGAATGATTCACGTTGCTTAAATCTCATTTAGTTGTTAACAACTAAATGAGATTTAGTTACACCTTAAAGACGCGGTACCCCTCACGGACTTTCTTTGAAACCTTAATGCCAATCTCGTCTCTGGCCTTGGCAGAGGCCACGGGCTTGTGGTTCTTTTGCATTGAAGAAATCTTTACTTTTACCAGGGTAGTCCCCCCTTCAATACGAATGGTGTCTCCTTTCTTTAGGGGGGCCTTGAGTTTTATGGCTGCCACCTTGATGTTGTCAAAATAATGAGAAACCCTGCCGATGGGGCGAGAGACAACTGCTTGTCTCTCGCGGGCGCGTGCCTTGAGCCCTCCGCGGCGAGAGGTCGAAGAGCGCCCCGGGCCTAGATTTTTCTTTTTCTTTGGCGCCACCTTCCCGCCTCTTCGGCGGGTCACCGTTGAGGCAACTTTGGTAGACTTTTTTGCCCTTGTTGTTTTCTTTTTCATATACTCCAATTATACCACACCAGGAAAGAAGGAAAAACGAAACATCAATGGTGCTCTCGACAGGAATTGAACCTGTATCGCGAACTCCGGAGGCCCGCGTTCTATCCGTTAAACTACGAGAGCTTACTTCGCTCAAGAAACACTAAAAAGTCCTCCGCAAGACACAATCTCAACTCCCTGCTTTTGCATTTCATCTAAAATTAGATTCATTCCAATAGAATCAGAAGACATGTGCCCCGCAATAACTACATTGAGGTAAACTGCTTCAGCTTCTTTTTTCCCTTCTTCTGCGATATGCATGCCTACAATGGTGCCAATGCCAGCGCTCGCTATCTTTTCAAACACCTTTGGGGAAGGTTCCGTGCCACCTGTCATTTCAACTAAAATCTTACCACAACGGTTTTCTGAGCTACCGACAAAAATCCTCGGACCTACTCCTCGCGATATTGCTTCTTTATATTCTCCAATTTCTCCAAGGGCCCCCATCAAGTCCTCTATACGTTCTGGATTGCTTTTAGCTAGCTTGTCTCTCACAACCTTTGCAGAAATATTATCTGCAACAGTATGGAGGCATATAAGGTTAATTCCTAGAAGTTTTGCTGCGTCAATAACGCGCCAATTATTCCTCGGATTAAATCCTCTTTCAACTTCTCCAATCCTTTCTCGCGTTAAAGCTTCACCAACATTAATAGGCACTCCATACTGGTTAAACACATCTGCCTGAAGCTCCATTACTTCATGCATATCAGATAGAGCCCTACCCATTGGATGGTGCGAAATAACAAGGTCAATATCTCCCAACTTTTTTGCTAAAAGAAGTTCAGCTACATCAATATCAATGCCGACAAGAACTTTCTTTATCTCCTTATCGTCTGCAATATGTAAAACTCTGGTGTCAGAATAGGGGTTGGCTAAGGACTCTCGGTCAAACTCTTCTTTTTCTTTGTCAGAAAGCTTTTCAAACTTCTGCTTTTTTCTTTCTAAAAGCTTAGCAACGTACTCATTGCTGCGAAAGTCAGCGTCTATGCCCATTTGAATAGCTTTATTGTAGATGTCTTGTATTTTCATTTTACAACAGCTTCTGCTTCTTTTTTGCGCCTCTTTTGCACCCCCGCCGATGAGGCGGGTTCTTCTTTTACCTTTTCTTCCTTCTTCTCGGGTTTCCTAACAAATCTCTGATAGAGTTCTTGTATAAGCTCTTGCTGCTTTTTAAAATCCAAAATCTCCCTCCGAATATGGGCCTTCTGAAAACGAATATGCTTTCGTATGCTCTTTGAAAAGAGAGGTTTTGTCATAGAAAAATGCGGCAAATATTATCATTTCTCGCATAATAATACCTTCAAAGCGTACCACGTTCTTTGAGTTTCGTCCACTCCTCTTTAACCACTTCTCTATCATCCCAAGGAATTTTCTTTCCTCCCTTAACTGCCATGGAATCCTCAGACCCTTTTCCGGTAATAACAACGGTGTCTCCCGCTTGTGCCATGCTCAATGCCTTTGCAACAGCTTGCCTTCTATCTTGCACCTTCTCTGCTTCTCCCTTGGCCCCCGCAATCACCTCATCCATGATTTTCTCTGGGTTTTCTTCATACGGATCCTCATCTGTTACGATGACTGTGTTGCAATGTTGCAATGCAATCTTACCCAAGATAGGGCGTTTCCAAGCATCCCGTCCTCCGCCGGCTGCTCCCAAAACACAGAGCAACTTTCCAGAAGCGGGCTTAAGCGTTTCGTATACTTTTTCTAAGGCAGCCGGGGTAAAGGCGTAATCTACCACCACCCGAAAGGGGGAAGAAATCACTTCTTCCATTCTTCCTGGAACCACCTGCATTTTCTCTAGGGCATTTTTGCAAACTTTAAGAGAGATTCCCTGAGATCGTGCCACTGCAATTGCAGCTAAAGCATTGTACACATTAAACCTACCAAGAAGTCCTAAATGAAATTTAGTTCCCAGCGCTTTAAAATCCAGCCCCCCATTTTCTCTCACATCTTCTCCTTGAATATGTGTGGTGCTCAAACGAGATTTAGGAATTCCTAAATCTCGTTTAGGATATATGCCATAGGTATATATCTCTTGTGCGGGGAACTTAAGAAAGAATGGGGTATGCTTATCATCTATATTGATAACATGCACTCCCTGTGCAAGAGAAAAGAGCTTGCCTTTTGTTTTCTTGTAGTTTTCAAAAGAACCATGACGTTCAATGTGTTCTGGCGAAAGATTGGTAAAGACGGCGGTGTGAAAGGGTATGAAGCGGTGGCGATGTTGGAGCATTCCTTCTGACGTCACTTCTAAAACCACGTGAGTGCATCCCTTAGTCTTTGCCTGGCGCAAGAACTGTTGGATGACAAAACGCCCTGGCATGGTCATTTTCATGGTATTTCGCCACTCTGTATCTTTCAGTTGAAAACGAACCGAAGACATGGAGGCGCTGTTTAAACCAGCTTCCTTAAAAATACGGGAAATCATGTCCACAGTGGTAGACTTCCCATTGGTTCCTGTCACACCAATAACAACCATGCCACGGGCAGGAAAGCGGAACACCAAAGCCCCGGCTAACGCCCACACAAAATGGTACCAGCTCAAGAGAAACTTTGGGGTAACTTTTCTAAGAATATTCAGCATGCAAAGCTATCCTTACTCTCGTTAAGGCATCCTTAATCTCATTAAGGAGATATGCGAATGTGGCGTAAGGCCTGTTTCACCCGTTCTTCCACAGGGGAGATTTCAGAAGAAATCTCAGAGAGCGCTTCCTTTGCCTTTTTCCGAGAAAATCCCAAAGCAACCAAGGCATCTACTGCCTCTTTTTCTTCTGGTCTGCCATTCTTTTGTTGGTCCAGGCTTTTTAGCTTTCCGGTAAGCTCCAGGATAATCTTTTGTATCCTTTTTTGCCCTATCCCATGAACCTTGGCAAAATAGCTTGCATCCCCTTTTTCAACTGCCCCCCTTAACTGCTCCATGGTACCCAAGGAAGCAATGTTCAAAGCAGCTTTTGGCCCAATACCAGAAATATTGTTTAGAGTTTCAAACACTTCCAACGCCTGAGGCGACTCCACGCCGTAAAGCTCTAAGGTTTCTTCTCGTTTCATATGCAAATGACAGTACAGCTCCGTCTCCTTGCCCACGGGGTAAGAAGAAAGGCGGCTCTCTGCTATATAAACCTTGTACCCTACCCCCCCGGTCTCTGTTATGATATAATCTGGGCCTTGGGCTATGACTTTTCCTTTAAGGTAAGAAATCATGGTTCTATTCTAGCATGGATTTTCAGTTAGTTTCCAATTTCCCGCCTTCGCCCTCGGGCTTCGGCGGGCAGGCAAACCGTCCATAGCTTCTTTCATGCAACAGTTTAACCTACAATCAACATTCCGTCCGACCGGCGACCAGCCGCAAGCCATAGCAAAGCTGGCAAAGAACCTTAAGTCTGGCGCTAAAAACCAGGTGCTTTTGGGCGTAACAGGAAGTGGCAAAACCTTTACCATGTCAAATGTTATTGCAAAAACAAAAAGACCCGCCCTTATCATCTCCCCCAACAAGACCTTGGCTGCCCAGCTCTACCAAGAATTCAAAGAGTTCTTCCCCAACAATGCAGTCCATTACTTTGTTTCCTACTATGACTATTACCAGCCCGAGGCATATATCCCCCAGACCGACACCTACATTGAAAAAGACGCACAGATTAACGAAACCCTAGATCGCATGCGACACGAGACAGTACAGGATCTCTTGGGTCGCCGCGACTCTATCGTAGTGGCCTCGGTCTCTTGCATCTACAACATTGGAAACCCAGAAGAATACCAAAAAGTTTCCTTGGGCATTGCGCAGGGGCAAAGGTTCAAAAGAAAAGAGTTTCTCTTTGCTTTAACAACCCTACAGTATGAGAGAAACGATATTGACTTTACCCCAGGCAAGTTCCGGGTCCGTGGCCCAGTTGTTGAAGTTTTCTTGGTTACAGGAAAAGAAGTCCTCAAGGTGGAGTTTGGCGGCGACACCATAGAGAGTATTGTAACCGCCGAAGACCATCTCAATCCAGTATACCAAGCGTGGGAGGGAACCTACCAGCTCTATCCTGCAAAGTTCTGGATTACTTCAGAAGACAAGCTCAAGATTGCAATGCAGAATATTAGAAAAGAGCTGCAAGACAGGTTGGCCGAACTAAAAAAACAAAACAAGCTCCTAGAAGCACAACGTTTGGAGCAACGGACAAACTATGACCTGGAAATGATTGAGGAAACCGGGTACTGCCACGGCATTGAGAACTACTCTCGGCACATGGAGTTTCGCGCCCCGGGAGAGCCTCCTTTCACCTTGCTCGATTACTTCGCAGATGACTTCCTTGTATTTTTAGACGAAAGCCATCTTACTCTGTCCCAACTGCGCGCCATGTCGGTGGGAGACAGGGCAAGAAAAGAATCGTTGATTAACTTTGGGTTTCGCCTTCCTTCTGCGGTGGATAATCGGCCTTTAAACTTCAAGGAATTCTTTGGCAAAACAAAACAGAGAATCCATGTTTCTGCCACCCCGGGAGAGTTTGAACAGGATCTCGCCATTAAGGAGGGTGGCCAGGAATATATTGTGGAGCAGCTCATCCGCCCCACCGGCCTCTTGGAACCAGAGATTGAAATCAAAAAAACCAAGAACCAGCTTAAAGACCTGACCAAAGAATTAAAAGAGTTAAAAGCAAAGGGACAGCGCGCCCTGGTTATCACCTTAACCAAGAGGTTGGCAGAGGAAATCGCAAGTTTCCTTGCAGAGCAGGGCCTCAAAATCCAATGGCTCCACTCAGAAGTAAAAACCTTGGAGCGTCCTGCCTTTCTTCAGAGTTTGAGAAAGGGAGAGCTCGACGCCATTGTCGGCATTAACCTTTTAAGAGAAGGCCTTGATCTCCCAGAGGTTGCCCTGGTTGCCATTTTGGATGCAGACAAAGAAGGGTTTTTGAGAAACGAGACCACCTTAATTCAAACCATGGGAAGAGCAGCAAGACACCAGGAAGGAAGGGTCATCTTGTACGCAGACAAAACAACTCTGTCTATGAAAAATGCCATACAGGAAGTAAAACGAAGGCGGGCCATCCAAGAGAAATACAACAAAGAACATGCCATAACCCCTTTGCCTATCGTAAAAGAAATTCGAGACTGGAAGATTGGGCAAAAAGAAAAAGAAGTTGCAGCAGAATTTGCGGGTCTTGATGACCCTCAGCTCCTTAAAAAAGAAATGAAGATTGCTGCAGGGAATCTGGACTTTGAACGTGCAGCCGAGATTCGGGACTTGATAAAGGAGAGGAAAGATGCTACCTTGTAAAATATGCCAATAACAAAGTCTGCGAAAAAGGCGCTGCGCCAGAATGTAAGGGGGAAAATCAGAAACTTAAAACGAAAGAACGCCATGAAGGCCCTGGTGAAGCAAACAAAGAAACTGGCCAGTGCACAAAAAAAAGAGGAGGCAGTAAAACTTCTCCCCAAACTCTACAAAGCAATTGACAAGGCAGCAAAGCGGGGAATCATCAAAAAGAACACTGCTGCCAGAAAGAAGTCGCGCCTGACCAAGCTCCTCCAGAAAATCAGCGGTTAGGGCCGCTGTTTTTCTTTTGCACCAGCGCTTGCTACGAATAGATAGAGCAACTGGTCTGGATTCCCCTTGCTGGTTTTAAATGCCAGATCCAAGGAGAATACTTTTTTGTATAACTCTTTTAATTCTTCTAAAGAAAAACGTTGTGTTGCAGCAAAGCTCTTTTGAGCCACAAATGCTTGAAGTTTGAGTTTCCTTGTAATCTCCTGTCTTGAAACTCCCCTTGCCTCCAAGTCTTTTATGGAAAGAAGCAGGCGAAACTGCCAGGCAAACATCGAAAGGAGTTGGAGGGGCGCCTCTCCCTTGTTCAAGTGCTCTTGGAGTAGCTTGGTTGCACCTTTTTTGTCTTTTGCTGAAATCGCATCAATGGTGGAAAAAATCTTCGGTTCTAGCTGTTGGCTTACAAGCAATAGCACATCGTCTTTCGTTATCTGCTTTTTTAAAGAGAAACGCCTGAAAGCTGCGAGCTTTGCAACTTCCCTGGAAAGGCGCTCCAAATCATCCCCGCAAGAGAACAGCAAAAGATCATCTACTCCGGGTGCAAAAGAGACCGTATGTTTTTTAAGCTCGCCTGCTATCCAACTCTTGAGTTGTGAACCCTTGAGCTTTGGGAATTCCTCAAGTTTCCCGTGCTTTAAAAGAAACTTGAATAAGGGGTCGGTCCTCTTCTCCTCTCTTGCCATAAAAACTAGGGTATGAGGATCTGTTTTTAAAAGAGCATCTTGAAATTCTTTTTCTCCCCATTGGCTTAGTCCAAAAGGATGTCGCAGCACCAGGAACTTTTTAGAATCAAAAAGAGAAGGGGTATTCAATTCTTGGAATACCTCTCTTAGATTAGCTTCCTTGCAGTCAATGTTAAAAATGAATGCGCCCTGGGCCCGAGCCTGTTCCTTGAGTTCCTGGAGTCTTATTCTGGCAAGATAGGTCTCGGGACCATACAGCAAGAGAAGCATGGAATCTATCTACTGCTTCACAATGCTTTTTATCTTTTCAGTGATTTCCCCAGGAGTGAAGTGCGCTTTTACCATATAGTCTATAGCCCCAAGCTGCATTCCTTTATCAATATCTTCTTTCTGTCCCAGGTTAGAAAGGATAATGACAGGAATGTTTTTTGTGGCTTCCTGCTCCTTGAGTTTACGCAATACCTCAAACCCATCCATGGTAGGTAAGATAAGGTCTAAAAGAATGAGGTTGGGAAGCTCTTCACCTGCCAATGTAAGCCCCTCTTCCCCATCCATTGCTCCCACCACCTCATACCCTGCTTGCCTCACCTTTTGCGTGATGAGTTCTTTCAAAAACCTGTCGTCCTCAATAATGAGAATCTTTGCCATATTTGCGCGCTAGTAAGAAATATATGGTTTTAAGCTACGCGAATGGTTCATATGTTAAAACTTTTTTTTAAACTTAGTAGTCTCTTCTTTGATGGGCAAAGAAAAGGTAAAGGTGGTTCCCTTCCCTTCCTCTGATTCAAACCATATTGTTCCTCCATGCGCCTCCACGATGTTGTGCACCAGGTAGAGCCCGAGGCCCGAGCCCTCCGTATCTACCTTGCGCGCATTGGCTGCCCGAAAGAACTTCTCAAAAACCCGAGGCTGCTGCTTTTGGGGGATACCAATACCCGTGTCCGTTAAAGAAACCAGCACTTCTTTTGTATCATGCGAAACCCGTACTGTCACCCTGCCCCCTGGAAGGGTGTAGTGGAGGGCATTTTCCAAAAGGTTTTGCACTGCCAGCCGGATTTTCTCCACGTCCAGCAAGATTAGAGGAATCTCTTTTTTGGGGAGTTTAAGCTCAAGACGTATCTTTTTTTGTTTTGCCGTGTCCCGATATGATCGTACCATACTTTTGACAATGTCGCCTAGCTGCTCAAATGAGGGCTGGTAGAGATAGCGGCCTTCCTCAATCCTTGTCACATTCAAGAGATCGTTGATTAGGTGAATCATACGGTCTGTTGACTGAGAGGACTTTCTCAAAAGTTCTTCTTGCTCTCTTGCAAGCTTGCCTGCATCTCCGTCCAAGAGCATCTGCGTCGACCACTTAATGGCGGTCAGTGGGGTTCTAAGCTGGTGGGCTGCCAGAGACACGAAATCGCTTTTCATTCTCTCAATCTCGCGCTCGCGGGTTATATCGTGAAGCGTAACCATGACGCCAGGAGCTCTTCTTCCTAGCTGAAAAGGAGTGCTTGTTGCCTCAACTACGGTCTGTTCTCCAATGTTCAGCGCCTTTCTGAAAATCTGGCCTCGCTTCTCCCCTAAGAGCTCTGCTAACTCCTTGAAGGCAGGGAAGGTTTTGAGGTCTTGTACGCTCTTTTGAAGGACTGCTGCCTGTTCTGTTTTAAAAAGGTGCTCTGCATAGGGGTTCATAATCTCCAGGGTGCCTTTTGCGTCAAATACCAAAAGCCCGTCAGACAGATTCTTAATAATGAGTTCCGTTCGCTTCTTGCCCTCCTCGGCCTCACGCCTAGCCTCCTCGGTGTCCTCTAACATATTAAGGAGGGCAGCCCTGGTTTCCTCAAGCTCTTTTGTCTGGTCCTTAAGTGTTTTTGGGTTCTCTTTTTCTTGTTGCTGAACCATTATTTGAAGGTTTGTGTTTTAAGCGCTGCTCTTCAAGCGCGCGAATTTCGTCTTTAAGCTCCACCATGCGCAGCTCTCTCCCCACGGCAAGCTTTTGGAAGCGCTCAAGCTGCTTTACCTTCTCTTCAAGTTCTTTGGTGCGCTCTTGCACTTTTCCTTCTAAGGAAAGGGCGAGCTCTCGGAGCTGCCGGGTGCGCTCCTTTACCCGCTGTTCTAAAATCTTGTTAGCATCTTCAATTTCTTGCCTCGCGTTGGAGAGCCTGGAGATCATGTCGTTGAAGGCCCCTCCAACCTGCTCCATCTCCTTTGTGGCCCTAAAGTTAATACGCTTGGTGAGATCTCCCTCTCCTACCCGTTTCATAATTTCCCGAATGTGCTTTAAGGGCTGCATGATCCCCCTGGTAATCAAAAAAGTAAGAAAAATGACGGCCACGATGTTGGCTGATGCCACTAAGATCAGGGGTATGGTCTGTTCTTCGCCCAGGGCAAAGTAGATGGAAATTAACGAGGCCAAGAACAACAGGCCGATGATGAGGATGACTGCAAGTTGAATGGAGAATTTCACCCTGTTAGAAGTTAAAACTGTTAGTATTGTTGTTCATAGATGGTCTCTGTGTTTTTGTGGCTGAACTTCTAACAGGGGTCATGGAATGCTTTTTTGGGCTCCCCAGCTTTGCCCCGAACTTGCCTTTACTACCAACGGGACCTTGAGGGAAACTATTTTTTCCATGAGCGCTTTAATCTCTTTTGCTCGCTTTCTTACTATATCACTGCGTATCTCAAACAACAATTCATCATGAATCTGCAGGAGCATGCGGCATTCTTCTTGTTGCAAAGAGAGCTCTTTTACAATCTTCACCATGGCCATCTTAATGACGTCGGCTTGGCTTCCTTGAATCGGGTGGTTGATGGCAACCCGTTCTGCAGCAGCACGAATATGCGGAGTGTTGGAATGAATGTCGGGAAGATAGCGCTTCCTGCCAAACAGGGTTTCTGCATACCCGAGCTCTCGTGTTGACTCAATGGTATCTTGCATGTACTTTGCAATGTGGGGAAACTGCACAAAGTAGTTTTCAATGAAATCCTGCGCCTCCTCAAATGGGATGCCGGCTGATTGGGAAAAGCCGCGGGCCCCCATGCCGTAGAGAACCCCAAAGTTTAAGGCCTTTGCCTTAAATCTCATTTGATGAGTAACATCCTTGTCTTTTACTCCAAACACCGCTGCGGCGGTTTCCCGGTGAATGTCTCTCCCCTCCAGAAAGGCGTTCTGCATCTTCTCCTCTCCTGCAATGTGAGATGCAATGCGAAGCTCTACCTGAGAATAGTCCAGGGAAACAAGCTCAAATCCCTTCTTTGCAACAAAGCCGCGACGTATCTTCTGCCCCCATTCTCCCTGCAAAGGAACGTTCTGGAGATTTGGGTTGGCAGAAGACAATCTCCCGGTTGCAGCTCCCAGCTGGTCAAAATGCGTGTGCACTCTCGACTGCTTGTCAGCTAGCTGAGGCAAAGGAACAACGTACGTATTCTGGAGCTTTGCTAACTCCCGGTAGCTGAGGATTTCTGCCACCACAGGATGGCTGTCTCTGAGTTTCTCTAACTCAGAGGATGCAGTGGAAACAACCCCGCCTGGAGTTTTGTGCAATCCTCTCGGAGAAAGCCCGAGTTTTTCAAACAATACTTCAGACAGCTGCTTTGGGGAGTTGATGTTAAACGCAGTTCTTGCTTTTTTTGTGATGCTGGCTTCCAGCTTCTGCAAATTCTTATCTAACTCTTTTGAAAGCTTTTCAAAGAACTTCTTGTCAATTTGAATTCCGGTTTTCTCCATCATTCGGAGTACCGGAGAAAGTTCCTGCTCCATTTCATACACCTTTTCTGAAAAGACGCCTTCCTCATACAAGCGCTTGAGCTTCTCTTCAACGCGGTCCTCTTCTGAAGCTTCTTTTTGTTTCTCTATTTTTTCTCCAACGTCTGGTATGCGCAAGGCTAACGTGCGGAATTCAAAACGTAACAGAACCTTTTCTGCTTCTTTTTTGTCAAACCCCTGCCAGGCAAGATCCGGCAAGCTAAAATCCAGGGGAACGTCCCGTTCAATGATGGCCAACTCCTTGCTTAAAAAAGCAATGTCTTTCTCTCCCAAAAGAGTTTCTCTAAGCTTTGCAGAAACACCGGGAATCTCTTCTTTTGCTTTCAAGGCAGAGTACAAAGATTCCAAAGAGCCCAAAGAAGAAAGCAGTTGGGTTGCGGTTTTTTCTCCTACTCCCCTTACACCCGGAATGTTATCTGAAGGATCTCCGCGTAGCCCCTTCCAGTCTGCAACCAACTCGGGGCCCACACCAAAGCGTTCTTGCACCTTTTTAATGTCAAAGAGCACAGAATCCTGAATCCCTTTTCGCATGGCGTACACCTTGGTGTTTTTATCAACCAACTGCAGCAAATCCATGTCTCCGGAAAGAATTATGGTTTCCAATGGAGGAACTGCTTGCCTTTGGGGGGCGAGTTTTGCCACGGTTCCAATGATATCGTCTGCCTCAAATCCTGCTTTCTCAAACACAGGGACGTGAAATGCTTCCAACACCTCTTTTACCCTGGGAATCTGATCATACAGCTCATCTGGCGCTTTCTCCCGCTTTGCCTTGTATTCCTTGAATTTCTTTTCTCGCTTCGTTACAGCAGGGTGGTCAAAGGCAGCTGCAATATAGTCTGGATGAAACTCATTGATGGCCTTAAAAAAAGCCAGCAAAAAGCCATACACCGCATTTACCATCTCCCCTTTGCTTGTGCTTAAAGGAGGCAGGGCATGAAAAGCCCTGTGAATTAAGGAGTTTGCGTCAATGATAAGCAGACGCTTCTTTTGTGCCATGGATTCATTCTACCATTCTCATAGTCCGAAACGAATTGTTCTCTTCTCTCTCCCTCCGTGGGAGAAAGAAATCCAGAGGGCGTGTTTGGGAATGATGGATTTTACGTGGTCTGCCCACTCTACTGCCACAATATTATTGGGATTCTGTATGATTTCCTTCCACTCAAGCCCCAGAAGCTCTTTTGCGCTTTTTAAACGATAGCAATCAATATGATAAAATTCCCGAAACCTGGAACGTGAAACGTGAAACCTCTTAATGATAAGAAACGTTGGGCTTAAAACTTTTTCTTTTATCCCAAACTCCCTTGCAAGTCCTTGTACAAACGTTGTCTTGCCGCTACCCAAATTCCCCCGCAGCGCAATGACCAGAGCGTGATTGCCCAGAGGCCCCTGCAGAATTCTGCGCCCCAGCTCAGCTGCGCGTTTTTTTGTCTGCTGGACAGAAACGCTCTGAAAGGATTTATGCCTTGTGGGACGTTTCATGTTTTGCGTTTTATGTTTCAAGGTTTGGATTGACTTTTTCATGAAAACAAGCTAGTTTGGAATATATTATGGGGCAGCAAAAGAAAACATTTGCGGTAAAACTCAAGGGTTTGGCTCCTTGGATTTCTGAAATCCAGTACGAAAAAGAGGAGTTGGACCTTACCCTCTACTTTACGCTCAAGAAAAATGCTGAAGTCAACATTATTGTAGAAGATGGCAAGACAAGGGGCAAGCTGCTTTCTCCGATTGCAGCTCCTTTAGCTCCTCTTTCGCAAAAACTCATCTCCAACGTTGAATACAAACCAAACTCAGACCTGTACATTACCTCGCTTCAAAGAAAAGACTTTGAAGAATGCCGCGCAACCTCTCTTGCTTTAAAGGGCGCTGTGGAAGAGCTCAAACAATGTGGAGGAGAAAACTCTTCTCTGCTCATACTTTTTGAAGCAGCTGGGGGAACTCGGGGGCTCCTGTGGTCAAAGAGGCCTGAGATCAGAGAGAAAGTAAAAGCGCTCAACAAAGGAACAGAGAAGGGGAACTGGGTACTGTTTGCGGCCACGGGTACCCTTGCTTCTCTGCGGGAAACGTTCAAGGCAAAGCTATGAGTCCGTCTGTAGGAACTCGAAAAAAGATTACCGGGGAAATCTCTCTCCCCAAAGAACTTGCCCTTAAACTTCAAAAGGAAGTACAAAACTTAAAAGACCTAGCTGAAAAGCTCCCCTCCTGGGAAACGGCCGACACAAGCCACCTTGTCATGACCTTGTTGGGCTCAGCTGTCTTTCTTGCGGTTTCAGACCTTCATCTGGAGGCAGAGGAACAGGGTGCAAAACTCCGGGCAAGGATTGACGGCATGCTGCACGACGTGGCTGAACTTTCACAAACCACCTATGAAGCCCTGCTTTCTCGCATCAAGCTGCTGTCGGGGATTAAACTCAATGTTTCAGACCGTCCCCAAGACGGAAGATTCACCTTTCTTTTTAAAGAAACTCTGCCTGTTGAGATCAGGGTTTCTTCTCTGCCATCTGAACACGGAGAATCCCTGGTGCTTCGCCTGCTCAACCCAAAGAGTTTAAAAACCGTCAAAGACCTTGGGCTAAGAGAGGATCTGCTTTTGCTGTTTCAAAAAGAAATCAAAAAACCAAACGGCATGATTTTGGTAACTGGGCCAACGGGCTCTGGGAAAACCACTACCCTCTATGCCTTTTTAAAAGAAGTGCAGAGTCCCAAGATCAAGATTATTACCATTGAAGACCCTATTGAATACCGTTTGGGGGGAATCTCTCAAACCCAGGTTTCGTCCGGCAAGCAATACACGTTTGCTTTGGGGCTTCGAGCCATTGTGCGCCAAGACCCAGACGTTATCTTGGTGGGTGAGATTCGAGACGAAGAGACCGCTGCCATTGCCGTTCAGGCAGCATTAACGGGGCATCTGGTTTTTTCCACTCTGCACACGAACGATGCTGCCGGAACCATTGCCAGGCTTCTTTCTCTTAGGGCAAATGCAGCAAATGTTTCTGCCGCCTTAAACCTTATCATTGCCCAGCGTTTGGTGAGAAAAGTGTGCGGTGCATGCAGCAAAACCAGGAAGGCGAGTGCAAAAGAACTTGATGCAGTAAAGAAGGGATTAAAAAATCTCCCCAAGGAGATTAGGCCAAAGATTCCTGCGGCTTTTGAGGTGTCAGAACCCAAAGGATGCAGAGAATGCAACAATACCGGGTACAAAGGTAGGGTTGGCATCTTTGAAGCAATTGTGGCAGATGACGCCCTAGAAACCTTTGTGACAAAGTCACCTTCCATCGCAGAACTCCGGATGTATGCAGAAAAAGCCGGAATGGTGACCATGTACCAAGACGGCCTGCTTAAAGTGTTGGAGAAAACAACAACGCTCCAGGAGGTGGAGCGCGTGACTGCAGAATGAATGTCATCTCAGCTGGGGACCATTTGGTGTTTGGAACGCAAATGTGAAATTACCCCGGGGTATGGTTCAGCATGACCCGAGCCACCCTCCAAGACGGATAACTCCAGGTCCCCAGCTGAATTGACATTCTGGTCGTATGGATATAAATATCTAGATTCTTCTGTTTCTTTATCGAATCTAGTATAATATATAATGTAATGACTGTCAACCCCGCATATAAACAAGTTATGTGCGGGGTCAAGAGATATGGAAAAACACGACAACGAACAATTTCTCGACACCACGCTCCGCCCCCAGACGTGGTCAGATTACATTGGCCAAGAAAAGCTCAAGACAACACTTCGGGTGATTATTGAAGCTGCAAAGAAACGAGGGGAGTCCTTAGAACACCTTTTACTGTACGGCAACTCTGGCCTTGGGAAAACCTCGCTTGCCCAGGTGATAGCAAGGGAAATGGGAGCCAAGATGACCTTCTGCTCTGGGACCTCTTTGGAACGCGCGGGAGACGTTGCTTCGTTGCTCACCAATCTTCAAGACAAAGAAGTATTGTTTATTGACGAATGCCATCGCCTGCCAAGAGCAACCCTAGAAACCCTATACTCTGCCATGGAAGACTACAAACTTCACTTGGTCTTGGGGAAGGGCCCCATGGCAAGAACCATGGAGCTTTCTCTCCCCCGCTTTACACTGATTGCTGCAACCACTAAGATGGCGCAGCTCCCCTCTCCTTTTCGCAACCGCTTTGGCGCCATTTTCCAGCTCAACTTCTACGAGCAAAAAGACATTGAAAGGATTGTGGAAAGATCTGCTGCCATTCTTAGGGTTCAGCTTTCCCCGCAGGCAATAGCTGCCATTGCTTCACGTTCCCGCTTTACCCCAAGAGTGGCGAACAGAATACTCAAGAGGGTGAGAGACGTTGCGACCGTTAAAAACATTCCAATGGTTGATGAAAAGGTTGCAGAGCAAGCTTTTGGCTTCCTTGAGATTGATGAGCTGGGGCTGGAGCCGGACGACCGAAAGATTCTGCGGGCCATTATCCAGAAGTTCTCTGGGGGGCCGGTTGGCATCCAGGCATTAGCCGCCATGGTTGCAGAAGAGCAAGAAACCATTCTGGATGTGTACGAACCCTATCTCCTGCAGCTGGGATTTCTGGAGCGAACCCCACGCGGGAGGATTGCTACCAAGAGAGCATACCAACACCTTAACATTGCCCTGCCTCAAAAAGGTCTTCTTTAGCCTGTATTTTGTATCTCATATCTTGTATACTAGCTCTGAATACAAGCTAAAAACTACAGAATACAAACTACAAACATGAGCGGTCATTCTCACGCAAAAAAAGTAAAGCATCAGAAAGAGGCTACCGCGGCGCAGCGCTCAAAGATATTTTCCAAGCTTGGAAGTGAACTGTATATTGCGGCAAAAGAGGGGGGCGGAGATCCTGGAACAAATCCCCGACTCCGGCACATTTTAGACAGGGCGCGCGCAGTTAACATGCCCACCGCCAATATTGAGCGGTCAATAAAACGAGGAACCGGGGAAGAAAAAGGAGCTGCTTTAGAAGAGGTGCTCTTTGAGGGATATGGCCCGGGCGGCATTGCTGTTTTGGTAGAGGGCATCACCGACAACAAGAACAGAACCTTAGGAGAGGTAAAGCGGGCATTTGAGAAAAACCAGGGAAAGCTTGCAGGAGAAGGAGCTGTACGCTGGATGTTCGCAAGGAGAGGAACCCTCAGCCTCCCCCCGGGAGATAAACCCAAAGATGCCCTTGAGCTCCTCTCTATTGAAGCTGGTGCAGAAGATATGTACTGGCGAGAAGATGGTACGCTTGAGATTTATACAAAACCCACTCAAGTAGAACAGGTAAAAAAAGTGTTGGAAGAGCGGGGTATTCTGGTAGAATCTGCCTCGCTCCAATGGGTTCCTAAAGAGCGGGTCGCCCTTTCAGAGAAAGACACGGCATCCGCAGAAAAGCTGTTTTTGGCCTTAGACGAAAGCGATACGGTACAGGAAATCTACGCAAACCTCGCAACATGAAACCTGGAACGCAAAACCTTGTTGATTGCTTTCATATTGCGCGTTTTACGTTGTGCGTTTCATGATAATACTTGGCATAGACCCAGGAACAGCGACCACGGGGTTTGGTGTTGTGCAAACAACTCCAAAGTTGTGTTGGGTCGCCCACGGAACCATTGATACTCCCAAAGACAAGCCCAGCCAGGAACGCCTTTTGCTTTTGGAGCAGGGACTAAAAAAGTTATTCAAGAAATACAAGCCGGAACTCCTATGTGTTGAGCGACTGTACTTTTTCAAAAATATCAAGACTGCTCTCCCAGTATCTGAAGCCAGGGGCATTGTGCTTTTGCTAGCTGCCAAAAACAAGGTTCTTTTAGAAGAACTCACCCCTTTGCAGGCTAAGATGGCGGTGACCGGGTATGGGAGGGCGCAAAAAAAACAGGTGCAGCGCATGGTGCAGTACATCCTGGGGTTAAACACCCTGCCCCGGCCAGATGATGCTGCCGATGCCCTATCCCTTGCTATTGCCTCGTCAGTCTTGACAAGGAAGGACAAATAGCATACACTAGGACGGTGAAAGGTCTGACCGTTTACATTGGGGGCTATGCCCCTTTTAATAAAAACTAAAAACGGAAACCGAAAAAAACATGATTCTCGACGAAACAAAATTGGCTTCCACCGTCTTGGACGGAGAGGAAAAAGAGAAGCCCGAAGGGGAAACTCCTTCTTCTTCTGAGGAATCCTCAGCTTCTGCCACCCTGTTGGATGGCGACGGAGATGGAGACGCCGAAACGTCCACGCAAGAGGACAAGAACGGCGACGACTCTTCTGAGTCTCCCAAGGAAGGATCTGAGTCTCCCAAGGAAGGAGGAGAGGCTAACTAACACAAAAAACCCCGGATTTTCCGGGGTTTTTTGTTCAACGCCTGGAGTGTAGGATCCGAACACAAATCAGCTTGAGAAGCTCGGAAATGAGACGATTTCAAGGCGCGACGACAAAAGTGTACCTATAAGGTACGTTGAGGAGGAGCAACGAAGAAATCGGCCATTTCCGAGCTTCCCGCAGGGCGGGCGAATTTGACCAATCTTCTGCGTTTCTCGTCGCTCATGTATCTAAAGATACGCATCGCTCCTCGTGCCTTGAAGCTTGACCAAATTCGTTCCGCTCAATTGATTTTGTTCGGATCCTACACTCCTACATAATTTGAAAAGTTCTTCTTTTTCCCAGTTGAATAATCATTCCGGATCTTGGCTTGAGAACCAGGCTGGGATCTCTTTGTACCATACCGTCAATCTTTACTCCACCCTGCTCTATGACTCTACGCGCCTCTGACCCAGAAATAGAAAACAATTCTGCTGTGGCTTTGTACAGGGGAAGGGGCCCTTGGCGGCTTATTTTTGCCTTCTGTATGCGTAAAGGCAGCTGCTTTTTTTGAAACACCCGCACAAACTCTTTTTCTGCTCCTTGTGCCTTTTTCACCCCGTGGTACAGGGCTACGATTTCCTTGGCAAGGCGAGCTTTAAAGTCTCTCGGAGAAAGTCTTTTCTTAAGCTTCGTGATTTCTTTTTGCGAGACATCGGCTGCCAACTCAAAGTACTGCGATACAAGCTCGTCTCGCAGGGTCATTAACTTGCCGTACATTTCCTTTGGGGGGTCTGCAATGTTCACTGTGTTGCCCGAGGTCTTGCTCATGGTTCTTCCGTCTAACCCAAGGATCATAGAAACTGTGAGTACAAACTTTTCTTTGTTTTTCATCTTTCGCTCAAGTTCCCTCCCAATGAGCATGTTAAACACCTGATCGGTTCCTCCGATTTCCAGGTCCACATTTAAGGCAACGGAATCATACCCCTGCAGCAGGGGGTACAAGGTTTCATGCATCCATACGGTGTCTCCTCTTTTGATTCTTCGCTGGAACATATCTCGCTGAAACAGCTGCACCGCAGAAATATTGGACGCTATCTCTAAAATATCCGAAAGCTTAAGCCTAAGCAACCAATCCCCGTTGTATCTCATCTTTACCTTGGAAAAATCAATTACCTTTCCCGCCTGTTTCTTCCAATCTCTCGTGTTCTTCTCTATTTCTTTTTTTGTAAGCGTTGGGCGGGCAGTATCCCGCTGGGAAGGGTCTCCTGCAAGAACGGTCCCGGTCCCCACAAGCAGGATTGCCTCATGCCCAAGGTCTGCAAATTGCTGGAGCTTTCTTAAAGCAATGGCATGCCCCAAGTGAAGGTTCCCCCCGGTAGGATCAATACCGAGATAGAGGCGAATCTTTCTCTTTTTCATTACAGCTGCGAGGCCTTTCTTGGTAGGAAGAATCTCTGCCACCTGCCGCGTGAGCACTTCGTTTGTTGTCAGTTTTTTCATAAAATTTCTTTGGAAGCTGTGTGGCCTTGTTCTCTTATTGTAGGATACTTTTTCTCGTTGTAAAAGAGGCAATTTCATGCTATCTTACATCTTAAAACCCCCATGGCAAAGCGCCACTACAAAAAAACATACCAAAAAAACTCCTCTCTTGCTCTCCGCATTGGGAAGGTACTCTTTTTTTCTCTTCTTTTGCTTTTACTCTTGGGGGGTGGAGTCTTTTTGTACTACGCAAAAGATTTGCCTCGGCCAGAGAACTTAAGCGAGGTTTCCTTTGCGAGGCCAACCAAAATCTACGACCGAACAGGAAAAGTACTCTTGTATGAAATACACGGAGATGAAAAGCGGGAGTTTGTCCCCCTCAATGATATTTCTCCCTTTCTCTCCGTGGCCGTCATTGCCGCTGAAGACCAGAACTTCTATTCTCACTTTGGGGTAGACATGAAGGCCGTGGTGCGGGCCGTGCTGCGAAACCTTTCCTTGCTTAAACCTGCTCAGGGGGCTTCTACCATCACCCAGCAGTTAGCACGCTCTACCCTTTTGAGCAGAGAGAAAACATTGGGCAGAAAGGTGCGAGAACTTATCTTAACTTTGGAGTTGGAGCGCCGGTATTCCAAACATGAAATCATGGAGTTCTACTTAAACCAGATTCCCTGGGGAGGAAACTCCTACGGGGTGGGAGCGGCAGCTCAAGCATACTTTGAGAAGCCGGCCTCAGACCTTACCTTAGAAGAGTCTGCGGTGCTTGCTGCCATGATCAAGGCTCCCACCTATTACTCCCCCTTTGGCCCTCACCAAGACGAGCTTCTCTTGAGAAAGGACTTTGTGCTCTCTCGCATGGCAGAGCTTGATCTTGTTTCAAAAGAGGAGCTTTTAAAAGCAAGGAGCAAAGAGGTTGCGTTTGCGGAATCGAGAGCCAGTATTAAGGCCCCCCACTTTGTGCTTTCCGTGTTAGACTCCCTGCTTTCAAGGTATGGGGAAGAGTTTTTGCGAGAGAACGGCTTGAGAGTTATAACAACCCTGGACTGGGAGCTTCAAAAGACAGCAGAGGACGCGGTGGATGCATATACCGCAAGAAACGAGTTTTTTAACGCGTACAACGCAGCCTTGGTTGCAATAAACCCCTCTACGGGAGAAATCCTCTCTCTGGTGGGCTCCAAGAACTGGTCGGGGGAGCCATATCCTAAAGGATGTGCTCCGGGGAAGAACTGCCTGTTTGACCCAAAGGTAAATGTTGCAATGTATCTTCAAGGGCGCCAGCCCGGGTCTGCGTTCAAACCCTTTGTGTACGCTGTTGCCTTTGAAAAAGGCGCTGACGACGAAACTGTTGTAGAAGACGTGGAAACCAACTTTGGAGTATGGGGAAACGAAGAATACATCCCACAAAACTATGACGGGCTGTTTCGGGGCACAGTGACTCTGAGGCAGGCCCTAGCACAGTCTTTGAATGTTCCTTCCGTAAAGGTGCTGCTTGGATTGGCTGGATTGGAGGATGCTATTGCCAGGGCAAAAGAACTCGGCATTACCACACTCAAAGATCCCTCAAACTATGGGCCTTCTTTGGTGCTGGGAGGAGGTGAGGTGTATTTACTAGACATGGTAGTAGCCTACAGCGTCTTCGCTTCCGAGGGAAAAAGGGTATACCCCTTGAGCATTCTTTGGGTGGAAGATTCTAGGGGAAGAGAGCTTTTACGCAACGAGAACGGGGCATTCCAGATTATGGAGCCTGAGGTTGCAAGGCTCATTACCAATATCCTTTCAGACAATGAGACACGGGCCCCGGTGTTTGGAAGCAAGTCTTGGCTCTTGGTCCCGGGGTTTGAAACCGCAGTAAAAACCGGCACCACCCAAGAGTACCGAGATGCCTGGACGATAGGGTACACCAGCGCTCTCGTTGCTGGCGTGTGGGTCGGCAACAATGATAACACGGCAATGCGAGAGGCTCCTGGGGTTGTTGTTGCCTCTCCCATCTGGAACCAGTTCATGAAAGAGGCGCTCCCCCTCATAACTACTGGCTTCAATAAATAGTGCTTAAATTTCGTTTAAGCAGTAACGACTCCCCGGGTGGGACGGCCTTCAAGCTTTTGGGCTTTTGGGTGAGTTGAAAATATTCAGAGTTCGGAAAACTTGTTCTTCCTTAAGGGCCTCTTTTCCATCGTATAATTCCAATAATAACTCCTATGCTAGTCCCAAGGATAGTTAAAGGAGGAAACCAGAAGAATATCTCAAGCCCACAAAAGCTTGAAGGCGGCTCATTTGCACACAGCAAATAAATGACAGCAAAAGAAGAAATAGCTCCAATAACCAACCCGCCTACTCCTAAGAGAATAGTACTGCCCAAATAACTTTTGTATTTATGTCCATGCTTTTGTCCAATATAAACAAAAATGAAACCGGCTATGGGCAAACTGGCTAAACCGAGAATTATAAGAGTAAAAGTGTCCATATTTAGATTATAGCAGAAGTCGGCCTGATGACAATTCTTTGATCCGGCTTTACGGGTTCCGCCTCATGGACGATGTTAGAACCTGTTTTACTCAAAACGCAGTCTATGCCTTAACGGGCATCACAACGTAGAGATACTGTTCCTTGCCCAAAGGACGCATAAGGACTGGTGCGTCTTCTCCTCCAAATCCAATCTCTACCTCCTCCCCTTTGATATTCGAAAGTCCCTCCAATAAAAACCTCCAGTTAAAGGAAATCTCCAGGTGCTCCCCTGTTACATCGGCCGAAAGAAAGGAGCTGTGTCTCCCAACATCTGCGCTTTCTGCGGAGATCTCAAGTCCTTTCTTTTTTGGGTCAGCTACCAGCTTGGTATCTTGCATCTTGCCAGAAAAAACCGCTGCTGCCTTAATGCAGGATATAAGTTCTTGTCTTAAGGCCCGCACCTTTGTGACAAAGTTTCGCGGGATAACGTCTTGGTAGTGGGGGTATTCCCCTTCAATGAGACGCGAGACAACCTGCAATGAGGGGTGTCCAACCTCTTCTTTTGTAGAATAGTCAAACAGGGCCTGGGTCGGAGATACATAGAGTTTCATCTTCCCGGGGAGATCTGAAAAGATAGCAACAAGTTCTCTGGCTGTCTTTTGGGGGAGGATAAAGGAGGTTTCTATGTGCTGGGGCTTGCTAAAACTCAGGATTTTTTCTGCCAACCTAAAGCTGTCTGTTGCAACAATCCTCATCCCATCTTTTTGAATAGAAATGAGAACTCCTGAGATTTCAGGTCGCGTCTGATTTTGCCCAGGGATTGAAACAACCTGGCTGAGCCCCGCACAAAAAACCTTGGTTTCAACCTCCACTCCCTCCTCTCCCTCCTTAAGAGAAGGAATAATGGGGAAATCATCCAAAGAAAGGGTTTTTAGGCTGGTTTGGTGTTCTTTGGATTCAATCCTCAGTTCTCCCCCCACCAAACTTAGGTTAATTTCTTTTTCTGGCAGTACGCCCACAAGCTGGGAGAAGAGCCGCGAGGGCACAGCAATGCCCCCTTCTTTCTCTGTCTTTGCCAACAACTTGTAGCGAATGCCCATTTCAAGGTCTGTGGACGACAACTCAAGAGTGTTTTTATCGGCGACAAGCGAGATTGCCCCCAGCGTCAGTAATGTTGGGGTTTTGGCTGTTGCTCTTTCCACAATCGCTATGGCTCGTTTTAAACCTTCTTTTAATATCTGGGTTTTCATTAGTATAATATCTTTATTATACTTACTGGTGTGGATTATTTTATTATACCTTCTATTTGTTCTTGTGGATTGTTCGGGAAATATTGTGGAGAAAAGCAGGGGCGGGGCGGCGTCAAGAGGAGGGCAAAAGCTCTCCCCAATCTATCCACTGTATATGCGCTGGCGTATTAACGCGATTTCATCAACCAAAACCTCAGAGACCTGAAGTTCTTTTGCAATTTTTGCACAAGCGTAGATGGCGGTGGTATGATCTTTACCACCAAACCTCTTCCCAATAAAAGGGTAGGAACCCTTAAGTTCCTCTCTTAAAAGGTACATTGCAATCTGGCGGGGTCTCACCACCTCTTTTTTTCGAGACAGGGCCAGTATATCTTTTTCTCTTAAGTCGTAGAACTCAGCTACCACCTGAAGGATTTTCTTTGGGTTAGCCACCCTGTTTGGGTTTTGAATGACCGTACGCAGCAGGGTTTTTGCTTCCCCAAAGGCCGGAGTCTTGCCCGAGTTGAGACGCGAGAAAGCAGCAAGTCGGTTCAGGGCCCCTTCCAGCTCCCGTATATTCCTTTGAATGTGGGAGGCGATATAGTCCAAGACCTCATCGTCCAAAGCAAGCTCTTTTTCTTGCATCTTGGCTCGCAAGATTGCTATTCTGGTTTCGTAGTCTGGCGAGGAGATGTCAGCTACCATGCCGCCCTCAAACCGAGACCTCAGACGCTCTTCTAAAGCAGGAATGGCCTTTGGGGGACGGTCTGAGGAAAAGATAATCTGCTTTCCTGCTTCGTAAAGGGTGTTGAAGGTGTGGAAGAGTTCTTCTTGGGTTTTATCCTTTCCTGCCAAAAACTGTACGTCGTCAACAATCAGGACATCAAGCTCTCGGTACATTAAGCGCAAGGCATCCATGTTCTTGTTTCGGATGGCAGACACTACCCCGGACGTGAAACGCTCCGAGGAAATATATTTTAACTTCTTTTGAGGAAATTCTTTTATAATCTGGTTGCCAATCGCTTGAAGCAAGTGAGTTTTTCCAAGTCCTACGCCGCCGTAGACAAAGAGGGGGTTGTATACGCTGCCGGGGGTTTTTACAACAGCCAAGGAGGCCGCATGCGCCAGTTCGTTAAAGGCCCCTACAATAAAGTTGTCAAAGGCATAGCGGGGGTTGAGATTGGTGGAGCGGTCTACCTTAAACTCCGGAAACTCCATCTGGTCTTCTTGGACTTGGCTCGTTGGTTGAGGAGGAGTTTCCTTGGGTTTTGGCTGCGTCCTCTCTACGGTGTAGCGGATTTCCCGAATCTCGTTGTCCAGGCTTCGGATCGCATGAAAGATAATTTTGTTGTACTTGTGTTCCAGCCATTCTTTTGAGAAGTTGTTGGGGACAGAAACAAAAAGAGTCCCTTCTTTTTTTGAGAGGATGAAGGTGTTTTTAAGCCAGGTTGCAAAGTTGGCGGGGGAGATTTTGAATTGGAGCTGGGCTAAGGCAGCCTGCCAGAGTTCATCTTTATTCATGCCGTTAGAAGTTAAAATTGTTAGCATTGTTGTTCATGGATGGTTTCTACGTTTGTGGGCTGGACTTCTAACGGGATTCACGGGAGCAACATCATGATACGTCATCATTATGTGCCCGCCGGCACAAATGATGGCACCAGTAATTCTGTATAGTACGCCATCATTATACACAATGACAAGGGGAGGGGTAAAGTTAAGGTTAAAATGTGTCCTAGTGTGCAAAACCTGTGGAAAATATGTGAAGAATGAGATGGGCAAGACATTAAGGTTTTTGCGAGCTCTCGCAGGTCTGCCAGCATGGTCCCGAAGGGTGGCAGACCGAGAGGGCAACCCGCCCGCCTCGCTGGGGGCGGGACGAGGTGGTCGCGGAAAACCTTATGTCGAGCCCCAAATAGACACCGAGCTCCTTTTGTAGTATACTTTCTTTTATGAGCATAACGTATCAGCCAAAAAAGAAAAAGAGGGCTAGAACCCACGGGTTTCTCAAGCGCAGCAAAACCAAGAACGGCAAAAGGGTGTTGTCCCGCAGAAGAAAGAAAGGCAGAAAGCGCCTGACGCCGTAAACGCAATGGCCCTCCCCGCAGAAAAACGCCTCAAGCTTACAAGAGATTTCCGTGCGGTTTCTCGCAGTAAGCGCAGCGTCAAGGAAGGGGCGCTGCTCCTCAAGGCAAAAGCGTCGCAAAAGAACTCTTCCCGTTTTGGAATCGTGGTGCCAAAAAGCGTCGCAAAGAAGGCAGTGCACAGAAATCGCATGAGGAGGCTCCTTTCAGAGGCTCTCGGGGCACAGCAAGATTCTTTGCGAGGCCCATACGATATTGTCCTGGTTGCGCTCCCAGGATTTTCATTGAAAGATCTCAACGAGGCCCAAAGCATCATTGAAAAACTCTTTTTGAAGGCAAAACTTACTCGTATTTCATGATAGATTTCCTTTTCTCAATCTACCACACCGTTCTTTTTGAACCCCTTTTTAATACCCTGGTTATTTTGTATAACCTTGTTCCGGGCCAGGACTTTGGGATTGCGGTTATCTTGGTAACCCTGCTCGTGCGTTTTGCCTTTGCCCCCATGTCAGCTAAAGCAGTGGTGGCGCAGCGAAAGCTCACGGCTTTGCAGCCCAAAGCAAAGGAAATCCAAGAGCGTTTTAAAAAGGACCGGGATAGGCAGGCAAAAGAACTTTTAGAGCTCTACAAAAAAGAGAAGGTCAATCCCCTTGCTGGCATCCTGCCCATTCTTTTGCAGATTCCCTTTCTCATTGCCCTATACCAGGTGTTCTGGAAAGGGCTTGCGGTAGAACAGCTGCAGTTTCTGTATAGTTTTGTTGCAAACCCGGGGCTCATTGACCCAACCTTTCTTGGCATGATAAACCTGGGGGAGCAGTCTCTTGCCATGGCAGCTGTAGCAGCGGTCTTCCAGTTTGTCCAGGGAAAGCAGATGGTACAAAAGCGCCCAGCAGGAGACCAAAAGAGCTTTGCTGTGACCTTCCAAAAGCAAGCCCTATATTTCTTTCCCATTTTAACCCTGGTTATTGTGTCTCAACTGCCCTCTGCCATTGGTTTGTATTGGATAACAACGTCTTTGTTTTCCATTGGCCAGCAGTGGTATATTAAACGCACGAATCCTGAAACATGAAACACGAAACATTAGAAACAATTGAGCAAACATCAAAAGAGCTCTTGCGCAAAATAGGGCTTGAGGGGGACATTCGGGTTTCTAAAAAAGAAGAAGGAAGTTTTGCAATAGACGTTACCTGCCAGGACCCCCAGCTCTATATTGGAGAGAAAGGCCAGACCTTATCAGAGATTCTGTATATCTTAAAGTCCCTATTGAGAAAGAAGTTCGGGGAGCCGGTATACGTAGCATTAGACATTAATGATTATAGAAAGAACAAAGAGCACTATGTAAGAGAGCTTGCAAGAACCACGGCAGACGAGGTAACTCTTTTAAAGACTCCAAAGGAGCTTCCCCCCATGTCGCCGGCCGAAAGAAGGCTGGTTCATATGGAGCTTCAGGAAAGAAGTGACATTGAAACCGAAAGCGCAGGAGAAGGGGAAGACAGAAGAGTGGTGATAAAGATTAAGGAGAAGCTGTAGATCATCCAGGCTCTCGGAGTAACGTAAGCTCTGGGTTAATCACCTGTAGAATCAAGAAGGAAGCCAAGATAAGCAAGAGCCCCAGCAGGGCTTTTTGTATCCTGTCTTTTGCGTCAGAGGTTTTTGTAGGGTTGCCAGCTGACGTCATCCACTGCACCCCACCCCACACAATCATGACAAAGGCAGCTAACCCAGAAATGCCAACAATCATGGTGTAGAGCCAGGCTACGATGCTAGAAAGACTTTGGTTCTCTTCTAGGTTAATGTCAGGAGCCCCGGGGAAAGTCGGATAGGTTAAGTTGAGCCTGACTGCATCTACAGCAACAGGAACGATAAGGGCTAAAAGCAGCATCGCAAGGATAATTTTCTTTGTATGCTTCATGGTTTCTTAGCTAAGCTTAGTGTATCATTTTCCTCTTATGGTGGAAATCACTGCCCATGTCCAAAGAACAAAGATGCTTACAATCGGGATTAGTCCGGCGAGAAAGTAGAGAAGGCCTCGTCTCAGGGCACGGCGAGTTGCAGCGCGCCGTGCAGAAAGTCGTGCTTGTTGTCTTTGGCGAAATCTTTCTCTCATCTGAGGTCCCTGGCGAACCCTCTCAACCTGCTCTTTCCCGGCCTCTATTCGTCCTGTTTTCCATACCATCCAGGCAAGGAGGGGGAGACCGATGAAGAGGTTTACAATTACCCCAATAGCCAAGACAACGTCGAGGATATCAATGATTACAGCAAAGGGGAGGGCAAACAGCAACACATCTGGGTCCAGAAAGCTTGCCCGGGATTCAGCTTGCTGCTGCTCTACATCCTCACCTTGAGGATGCTCCAGCTCTTGGGACGTTATGCTTACAGCTTCTGCCATTGTATATACCTTGGGCGTTTCCTTAACGAGATTAAGGAATCCATAATTTAGTTAAGGCACTATGCGTTTGATTGTTGTTGTTTTCTTCGCAGCAACTCTTCTGGGGAGGTGGTAATAATCTCGTGTTCTTTGGGAGAGGCCACCACCTTTATGGCAACATGCTTTTGCCCCGCAAAGAATATGCCCTCTCCCACCTCGGTTTCCAGCAACAGCATCTTTTCTTCATTGGTAAGATTAAATGCCTTTTGCACCACCTCAATGCTAGCAGGAGACTGCTTCATTAAAATCTGGATAGAAGAGTTGGTAATAATTGGCTTTCCGTATTTAGATCTCAAGAAATCCCCCACATCTTGCGTAATGGTGGTAACCCCCAGGTAGTATTTCCTTGCCCGCTTTGCAATGCCGTACAAGAAAGAGGCCCCGTCTTCTGACTGCATGATCCACCAGGCTTCATCCAACACAAATAATCTGCGCTTTAATTTAGATTTTACAATGTTCCAGATGTAGCGCATGATAATATACATTGCCATGGGACGAAGGCCTTCTTCCATGTCTCGAATGCCAAAGGAAATAAGGGACTTATCCAAAGAGATGTTGGTGGGCTGGTTAAAGAAATTGGCATAGGTTCCCTTGGTGAACTTTCTAATTCTTCGCACCAAGGATTCTGTTCCCTCCATGCCCCCCAATACCTGCTCCAAGTCTTCCATTAAGGGGATGTTTTGCTCCCACAAGGCAGGGTCAGATTCAAGGGTGATGTCTTTTGCAGCATACGTCTCCGTTAAAGCCCGATCCATAATGGCGTCTTCTTCTGGGGTTAGACCGCCAAGCATTAAACGCATTAATCCCACTAAGTTAATGATGTTTGAACGCAGGACGTCTTCTGGCTTTTCGTCTTCCCTTGGGGGTGGCAGGTCAAAGGGGTTAATGTGGTTTTCGGAACCAAGAGAGATGTCAAAGAAGCTCCCCCCCACGGCTTCTGCCAAAGGTTTGTACTCATTTTCTGGATCCAAGACTACCACGTCTACGCCGGTCATTAAAGAACGCAGAATTTCTAGCTTTATCGCATATGATTTCCCAGAGCCAGACTTTGCAAAGATAACCTCGTTGGCGTTTTCCAAAGAAAACCTGTCAAACAGAATCAAGGAATTGTTGTGGCGGTTAATGCCGTACAAGATTCCTTCGTTGGAGCTTAAGTCAAATGAAACAAAGGGAAAAGTAGAAGATAAGGGCTCTGTGTTTAGGGGAGTGTGCACCTGCAAAAGGTCTCTTCCGTAGGGCAGGCAGGAGTTAAATCCCTCTTTTTGCTGGTACAAGGCAGGTTTAATGTAAATTAAGCGGGACTCAAAAATAGAACGCAGTGTTGTCTCAATCGATCTCAGTTCCTCTTGCGTTTCTCCGTAAATGGTGAGATACAAGCCAAAGCGAAACATTTTCTCCTGAGCTGTTTGCAAGCGGTCTCTCAATCCTTCCAGGTCCTGGAATGCGGTTTCAAGCTCTGGATCACGCACCAGCCCCTTTTCTTGTTTCTCCATTAATTCTGACTGCACCTCGGTCACACTGCGCCTTAGTCGTTTTAAGATGTAGCCAGTGTCTATAGGATGTATAAACATGGAGATTTCCATTGGTACATCCAGGTTAATAACAGAAGAGAGCCAGGCGGCAGAAAGGTAGCGGGGGTAAGAAAACACAAAGAAGGACTTTGCCATTCTCCCCGACATGTCTAAATACCCAGGGTTTATCTGGACCGAAGCCGGCGCAATGATGTCTATTGCGGTGGTGACTGCGGTTTCAAAAATTCTTTCTGGAACCTGCTGTTTCTTTTTGAAAAAAGGAATGTTTATCATTTCAGTACTTCGGGGGGTATTTCTGGGTAATATCCAACCTCTGCTTCCTGTGGGTGGTGCCAACTCCAGAAAAGCTCAATTAACTCTTCTGTGTTTAAGGGAACTACCTGAAGTCCTGTTCTGCGCAAGCCCAGGGCAGCAAACTCCATTCTTTGCCACAACTGGTTCTTCATTCTTTGGAATTGGCTTTCAGAAAGCTTTCCGGTTTTTTTCTCTTGCTGTTTTTCCTTCTGTACTCCTCCAATTACCTCACCTAAAGAAAAGGGGACTACCACAAAGAAGTTCTTTGCCATGATAGAACTCCCCTTAATAAGCTGTTCTACAAATGCCCGGTAGTCTGCGGTCTGTGCGCGGAGCAGCTCGTTTTGCTGGTTTTGCTCAAGATTTTTTAAGGCGTCCAGGTATCCTGTAATGTTCAACCTTCTGGACTGCACCACAATCTGCAAAGAAAAGTCCAAGGAGTTTAAAAAGTTCTGAAACTGAAAGATAATGGCCTGCTGTTCTTCTGCTGACTTTAACGCAAAGTTTGCAGAAGACACCATTAATACGCCCCGGAGCTGGCGGGTTTTTAATACCAACATTCCCTCTTTAATCTCATCAATCTCCAAAAAGTTTTGCGTAGATGCGTTCACCATATTTTGAACGTTAGTGAGAAATATATGGTTCTGAGCAAAGCGAGTGGTTCATATTTAACGGTTGGTTTCTACTCTTGTTGCGAGGTCTTTTATCTTACTCTTTTGGACAAGCTTAATTTCTCGCTTGGGGGTTTCTTGAGAGGATTGTTCCCCCGCCACCTTGCCAAGGTGTGAGGCTATCCCCATGCCAACGGATGTTGGTAGTGGGGCTTGACCTTTGCGCCAGATGTATCTTTTTGGGGCAATGGTAAAGTTAAAGAAGTTTAGCAAGATGCTGGGTAAGCTTCTTCCCCCTATTTTTATAAAGGCGAACATGAAGCCAAGAGCTCCCAGAAAAACAGCGGCTACAATAAATACAAAAAAGGTGACTAAAAAATATAAAAAGAATGCAACGGCAGCTGGAATGCCTATGTAAATAAACTGACGGAAGGTGAGAGGCCCTATTACCTTGGCCTCATGCTCTATGAATTGTGGTACCTGAAATCTCATTTATTGTTCCAACGATTCTCTATACTTATCTTCTCTTCCTGGTTCTTCTGGTGGTTTTTCTTCTTCCTCTGGTTTTGGAGTAACAACCTTGGCTGTAACCTTAATTTCCATTTGGTGGAGCTCTTCTAAAGCTGGTTTTACCGGATAGAATACCAGCCTGTTCAAATCTCGAGCAATGGCCTTGGCCAATACCTTAGGAAGTTTTACGTCTTTTTCCAGCACTCCGGCAAACTCTTGAGGAAGCAAGAGCCCCATCAAGACATGTCCGACATATTCAGAGATTTTGTTGAGACGCTCGTCGGTCACCCCATAGCTGTCGCCGACCTCTCCAATATCTTGTGCTGTCTCCACGGAGAAGATGGCTTCCTTAAGCTCTTCTGGGAGCTTTTCATAGATTTTATCTAGTTGTTCTTGGGTGTATTTGGGGGGCATGATAGGCGCTTGACATTTTTAACGTTTTAGTGTATACTATGGGCGAAGTTCATGAGGAGATGGATAGGAGATGGCACCAGCCCTCCTAGTTAAAATTCCAAAGTGACCAGAAAGGAGAGAATAGAAGAAGGAGGAACGCGCGGCAGCAGACTCTACGCCGCAGGCTCTCTGGAGCGCCCACAGGCCGCTTCAGCCACTGAGCAAGGCGATGAGGGCGGAAGATTCCTAGTCCGATCACACATCTTCGGGGAGGAAAGACGTCATGATTGAAGCGTGGGCATTCTGGCTGGCAGTGGCGTTCGCCATCGTACTGGCGGTCATCTTGCTGGTCAAGATCGTCGTCGGATGGTGGCACGGCAAAGGGAAGAGGCGTCTTGAAGGCGCCAACAGGGCACTGGTCGCCGCCGCCTATAACAAGGCGGGGGTGGTGGTGGAGGCCCGGGTCAAGATCATGCAGGCCGAGGCACAGGCTGAGGAAGCGAGGCAGGCGAAAGAGCTTGCCAAGCGCCTCCTGGAGATCTTTGAGGAGGATGCGTCTGGCGACCCGCCTCCGGGTCTGCAGCTCCCCTAGCAAACAAAGCTAGGGGCACCTCGCTCAAGCAAGGAGAGAGGGGAAAATGACACCACAATGTCATGAGTACCTTCTCTCCTTTTTCTTATTTTAAGGTACTTTCCATTCTTTTCTTCATTCCTTTGATAATTCATCAACCCTTTCCCAAGCTTGTTGTGGGTTCATGCGACCCATTTCTTCCTTGGTGATTCCTCTGCTGTGCAGGTATTTTTGAAGAGGCTTTGATATCATCGTTGGTACTGCCTGTCCATCCTCCAAGTCCGCAAGACCTTTTCTCAGCCATGCTGGCGTCCCCTGTTTTCGTTCTACGGTAATTTTAGCTTCCCCACCTCCTCTTGTTGGTGGTTGTGGGGGACGAGGCACAGCAGGACTCCCCCCTGGGGGCGGAGGAGACGGAGGAGGTACTGGGGCCCTTCCTGTGTTAGGCGGTGGTGGTGGCGGAGAAGGCGGCGGAATGGGGCCTCCAGGGGTTTCTCCGGGAGGAGCTGGGGGTTCTTCATCGCGTTGTTTGCTTTCTGCCTTCTCTAAGTTTGCTCGAAGCTTTTTCAGCGTGTTTTTTACTTCGTTCATTGCGGAACTTCGTTCGGCGTCAAGCTTGAGGGGGTTTATCGCCTCTCTTTGTTCTTTTACTGAAAGACCTTCAGATTCTTTTGATACTGTAAGAATTGAAGCAATGAATTCCTGTGCAACTTCTTGTTCCGCTTCGGCCTTAGTTCCAAGCTCTATAAGCATATTTGATGCGCGATCACGCTCCTTTTCGTCTCTTAGACCCATAACACGCGCATGAAGTTCTGGAAGCGAAGCCCCGAGCTCTCTCGCTCGCTGTATTTGTTTCGTCCATTGCTGGTAAGTCTTTCCTATGGGGCCGGTAGATTCTTGGAGTTTTGCTCTTTCCCCTGAGACCGGTTCTTTTTCGGGCGTAGCAACTCCCCTCCTTTCTAGCTCTTGTTCCGTGCGCTCAAGGTTTCGCTGTGGCTGTGCTTTTTGACGGTAGTATTCATCCCCGTCTATCGTTTTGGCGGCAAATTGTTGGTCTATGTTGCCAATCTCGGACTGGCGATCCACTCTTTCTTGTTGCAAATCCTCTGGAGAAAGTCTGCGCAGGCGGAGCGCCTCCTGGGCTTCCGTACGTTCTTTCTCAAGCTGCCCTCTCTGATTTTTGATTGTTCCTGGTTTTCTTCCAGCCGCCCGTTCTTCTTCTTCGCGCACCCTCAATCCCCCTATTTGATCATTCGTCCTCTCAATTTTTTGTTCAAGCTCCTCGTCGCTCATACGCCCTGTTCTTTCAACCGCCATTCGGCGAATCCCGTCGCGAGCTAGTCCGCCAAACACAGGCACGCCCATGCTTCTTCCTCCCGAGCTGACAATCGTTTCAAGTGTATCTCGCCTGTTGTTCTCAAGAAACCAGTCTGCGCCCAGCGATTCTGCATGTTGCACTGCCCATTCCCGCACCGCTCTGTTCGGATGTCGCATCACTGCCGTTGTAATGTTAGAATCAGCATTTAAGAAATATCCGTTTAGTACCTCCTCTCCTTCGGGTGTGCCCATAATACTTTCTAGGTCTACAACTTTTTCTGTAATGTCTCGAACTTTCGTTTTTTCATCAATAGTTGCAAGGTTTGATTCCTGTGGATGTAGCAAGGTGCCATCTTCCGTTTTTGTGCCATCCTGCATTTTACCGCGTAGCCCCTTTATAATAGGACGGAAGTAATCAGGATTCCCATGGTGCTCTGCATGCTGTAGGGCTGCATCAATATCTTTCCAGCTCAGTTTTCCAGAGTTTGCTGCCTTTCTGACTTCATCGGTGTCTCCATTTTTATCTATGGTAGCAACCAGCTTCCCAAGATAGGTATTCCAATCTTTTCTTTTTGCAGCGATTGTCATATCGCCGAAGTTGTCATTGAAATCTTGGTTTGTGCCTGCTTTTAATGCTTTAGCTATTTCAGCGTCATCCCGTTTGTGCATTTGGGCAGTTGTTTTTCTACTCCCAGTCTCAATAACCGTGCCAAAAATCTCTGCCCCCCTTTTTCCAAAGCGGCCCAAGTTAATTTTTTCAAGGCGTGTTGTTCTTCCTATTGCCCCAAGAACTTTTTCGCCCCTAGTAAGCGTGTCTTTTTCAACATCCCATGTGCCTTGTGCCCGCTTCCTGATATTCCCCCCAAACTTTTCTATACCAGCCCCCATTCTTCTCCATGCAAAAGTTCCAAGAGCAGCTCCGCCCTTCGGCCCCCATTTCTTTCCAAGGTTAATAACCTGGTTTGCTCCAGCAGGAGCAAACTGCATCGCCACTATAATTCCCATTACAACCAAGAGAAGAGCAACCATAGGACCCATAAGGTTTGCGATAACATTCATCAGTCCAGGATCCGCCCCATTAAGGCATCCTGCCCCATTCAAGAATTCTTCGGAGGCAGGGTTATAGCACTCAGGTCTAATCCCCAGCATGAACGCATTTTTAATGTTTGTAGCACCGGCTGCAGCGGTTTGGGCAAGCCAGAGGAAAAATGCTATGGGTATGCCAATAATGGACCACTGGATAAGCTGTTTGAGCCACTGATTCCACAAGCCTCTGGTGGCAGGCAGAATGTAAGATGCAAATGCAAGGGGTGCTAAAATCGTAAGTGCCCACAAAATGCCCACACGCACAATAATGAGAAGGGCGACCAAAAACATTATAATCGCAAATACAAGGTAGAAAATAAGATAAATTGCTGCCGTTATCGGGGGGACTAGAATGGCGCCAAAGTCTGTAAGGTTGGTGACAATGCCGACGAGGCCCGTTGCTAAAGATTCGAGAATCGCCTTAGATCCCGCGACTGCCATATGAAATCCACCCAGTTTTGCCACAAAGGCATTGGTGACAAGGTTGGCAATATCTACGATGAAAGCAACAAACACACCGCTAAAGTTCACAAGAAGTGCAACGACAATTAAAAGAGGAAGGGCTCGCTGCGCTTGGTAATTTTGAATACGCAAAATAGTTGCAAGCCCAATAAAAACAAGAATAAGGATAAAGACAAGATTCACCAAGTCTCGTGAGAACTCCCATCCCACAGTTACCACCTCAATCCCAGATCCGGGGAGAATCGGTACGCTAAGAGAGGATATGATAAAGAACTTGATGATGGTTACCAGGACTGCAGACAGCCAGACAGCCAAAAGCGCGCCAATGACCAGCAGGGCGGTGATTATGGCAAGCGGTATTCCAAACGCCCAGCCAATCCAAAGGTTGCTGATTAGCCCAAAGATGTCAGAAAAGATGTTTGCCTCAGCAAACCGCAGAGGAACAATAGAAAAAAGTACTATAAAAAATGTTATGCCAAAGAGCATTCCTTTGTGCGGGGGTAGAGCGCGCATGAAATCTACAACTCGTTTGTACATATGGTTATTATATTATATCCCAGAGAGGGTGAAAATGGAAAGCCATAGTTCCTAAATGAAATTAAGGATGTGTTTAAAATGGTATTTCATACCAATTGCCAAAGAAGTTAACGTTAAAGCCAAGCACCGCCATGATGATATTCACAATGAGCCAGGCAAAGAGAAGAATGAGAACACCATAGAAGTAAGAGCGAAACACAGAGCGAATACGCGTTATGACATCAGGCCTTCCAAAAGAGAAGTAAGTTGATGCTGCCACAAACACCGCCAAGACGGCAAGAATAATGAGAGACAGTTTCCATAGCACAAAGTCCAAGATGTTTTGCAGAAGAAAGCCCACGTGTTTTACCCCACATGCTTCTTTTTCATTGTACGGAGTTTTGGGGTTGTTGGAGTTTCTTCCGCAAGGGACCAAACCAAAGCGTTCTTCCACGGGGAGTTCTTGTGCAGTAAAGCTCCAGAGCGGGGTTGCTGTCCAATCCTCGGTATCGTCACTGTTTATAGCGCAATCTTTATCCGCACAAGATTGAACTTTCCAATTGTATTCTCCGGTACAGCGCTCACTCAAATAAAAGGAAGTTTGGTTTGTGATAGGAGGAGTATCCCCTGGTCTTGGAATAATTTGCGTCCCTTCTTTTTCTGCGCACCCCTCAAGCGTTTCGTCTGGAGCGAGTAAGGCATACGAGATTTGGTATTGATAATAGGAAGCTCCGGGATCTGGCTGCCACGAGATGCTTCCTGGGATTAACATTTCTCCTTCGTCCCCCGGGTTTGGATTGGTAGGAGGAAGTAAGGGATGAGTACGAAAGCTTCTTTCTTCGCTCCAGTTGTTTCCACATACTTCCCCCTCTGTATCTGCGCAGGATGCCACATGCCACCAATACTGGTTGTCTGGTCGAAAACCATCTTCAAAAAGAACAACAAAGGTGTTCCCCAGTATCACACTTTCTTCCTTTACAATGTTTTCAAATTCTTCATCAGAAGCAATCTCTATTTTGTAGGATTCTACTCCGCCAATGCCTTTCCAAGAAAGTTGACTTGGAACTTTCATAAACTCGCCATTCTCTGGAGTTTCAAGGAGAGGTGGTTCTCCAATGGTTTTAAAATACCACTCGTTGCTAAACACTCCTTCACAAAATATATCATCCACTACTCGCCAGCAAGGCTCTAGATTCCATACATACTCTTTGTCTAAGTCGGAAGGTTCGTCCCAAAGCTTTTTAAACTGTTCTCGGGAAAGGTCTGCGCTTTCAAAGTTTGGCAAGATTTCTTTAATGATGGGACTGCCCCCAACAGGAGAAACGAAGAGGCGCACGTAATGCACACAATTCTGCGCCTCCCATTTGAGCAAGGCGTTTTTGCCTACAACAGGCAAGGGTTTGCCCAGTTCGTACTCTGGTTCAATATGGGTGGGAGTCGGCAATTCGTATGAAGAACCGTCTTCTCTGTTGGCTCCGGTTGAAAACTTCCATTCATCGCTCCACTCCCCACAGATTTGTGCCTGTTTATCCAGACAACTTGCGATGGTGATTTTATAGGATGCATTTTTGGGAAACACGCATTGGCCTTCTACCGTATCTCCTACATCACCTACCCCCGGAATTTTTATCTTCAAGATTTTTTGTTCCGCATCTTGGTATTGAGGGGTCAACTCTTCTACTGGAGGGTCTTCATTGTTGAGTCGAGGGAGGATGGGCAGGGGCACGCATTCTTGCGTGTTCTTATTCCACAAATTCCAAGGGCAGGATGGGTCATAGTTTTCTCCAAACCCAAACCAGTCAAGGACCGATTCTATAAAGAAGTTCAGAGGGTCGCAATCTCCTCCAGTAAAGAACCCTACAATGTTGTCTATAACGCTGCAGCCAATGTCAAGCCGCACATCAATAACATAGGAACCTACATTCTCAACTCCTGTCCACCCCAGCTTTACGGGCAGGGTAACGCCCGAAGAACCTGGGCTCGGTTCTTCTAAGTTTTCTGGGGGTTGGGGGATATATACAAAACTCCAAGGTGGATCGCTGTAGGGCCCGCAAGAGGCGTCGTCTGGGGCGGAAGGATTTGGAACGGTGCACGCCTTTACCCTCCAAGGGTAGGTTTGCTCCCTTACAATAACCCGCTGGATGTCTTCATCTGAGCATGCCCCTCCTTTTTCTTGCTTGCACTGCCTTTTGTACTCCTCATAGATTTTTGGGGAGAGGAACTCCAAAACCTCGTTTGGCAGGGGTCCGCTTTTTGTATCTGAGACCGAAAAGGCCTCTTCCATGGGGAAAATGTTATAGAAATACGACTTGGCATTTTCTACCTCTTCCCATTCAAGAATTAAGGGGAACGCCACCGAGCCCGCATCCTCTTTAGGCAAGACCGGGTTGCTTGGCGGAGCCAACCCTATTACTGCTTCTGTTGTTGCAGGGGCCGAGTTTTCTGTGCCGTCATGTACTACAAGAGTTACTGTATAGATTCCGGGGGCAGCGTATACATGAAAAGAAAATCTGCCAGTTCCTGTAGCTTCATCCCCAAAGTCCCAGCTATACGACGTCAAGAAATCCCCGTCTGCGTCAGAGGAAGCTGAGCCATCAAATATAATAGGTTTTCCTATCGTCTCTTCATAGGGCCCATTTGCATTTGCCACCGGAGCTGTGTTTGCAACAGCAAATTGAGGAACAAAAACAAGAACGCTCAATACCAAACCAATTACAATAAATCGCATTGTTTTATTGTACCAGATTCTCCCGTTCTGCCTAAACGAGATTTAGTTATCCACACCTAAATCTCGTTTAGGTAGACTTTGGAAGAGATTTTGCGAGCACTACCCAGTCTGTAAGTGAAAGGGTTTCGGCCCTCTGCGTTGGTTGAATATCCCCTTGGTTAAGCCAAGTTTCTATTTCTTCTCTTGAAAGTTTGAGTCCTTGCGCGAGGTTGTTTCCTAGCTGCTTTCTTGGTTGTTTAAAGCCCGCTTTCACAATACGAAAGAAAAGACCAGGATCCACAAAAGGTAACTCATTTTTTGGCACAATCTTTACAATAGCAGAATCCACCTTAGGCTGAGGCCAAAAAGCACCCTTGCGCACAAAGGAAACGATTTTTGGTTCAGCGTAAAACTGTACGGACACAGCCAGCAGATTCATGTCTGGGGGCTTGGCACAAATCCTTTGCGCAACCTCTTTTTGCACCATAAACACCATGAGCTCTGGCTTGTTCTTTGCTTCAAGGAACATGCGTATTACAGGCGAGGTAATATAATAAGGAAGGTTTGCCACCACCTTTGAGTAACTTAGTCTAGCTAAGTTTAGCTTGAGGATGTCAGCTTGGATAATCTCTATATTGGGGAGGGCTCCGGTGGTTTCCCTGAGAATCTTTACCATGGTAGGGTCTTTTTCTACGGCAATGACTCGTTTTGCTTTTTGAGCGAGTTCTTGGGTTAAAGTCCCAATCCCCGGCCCTATCTCAAGAACGATGTCTTTTTGAGAGATCTCTGTTGCCTTGAGCATCTTTGAAGCCACCCTTTTTTCCAACAAGAAGTTCTGACCAAGGCGTTCCTTTGGGATTGTATTGTATGCTCTTAGAAGCTCTTTTATAGTTTTTATTGAGTATAAATCCATTGTTTTAGGGGTGTGGATACAGATATTGACTTTGAGGTCAGTGAGCGTAACATGGGACAATAGGTATGAAAACCGCTAGCCCTCTTTTATATGTAGCTGTGATCGCTACTTTTTTGTTGCTCATATTGAGTTTTCGCACCATAGAGGGGCCAGGAGACCTAGGCCTTAGATCCAATGTTCTTTCTGCTTTTGAACTTTCTTCTAAGCAGGCTCCGGCTCCAGAAACCCCCGAGTTAATGTTTGTGGCGCACAATACCCTTCGGGCCGCCACCCCTCCTTTGACCATAACTCCTCAGGTGCTAGGAGCCATTATGGGGCAACTGGAAGCTGATATTCGCCCCGAGGTTGCAAGATATATTGTACAGAAAGAAGATACCACGGCAAGCGTGGCAGAGCAGTTTGGGGTTTCTTTGAACACCATTCTCTGGGCAAACGACCTGTCTCAAAGCTCCACATTAAAACCAGGCCATGAGCTTGTAATCCTGCCCACCATCGGTGCTCTGCACCTGGTGCGCCCCAACGATACTTTAAGCGAGATTGCAAGCTGGTACCAAGCTGAAGTTAAAGAGATTGTTTCCTTTAATGCCCTGGAATCCTCTTCTGCCATTTTTGCAGGAGACTTCTTGATTATTCCAGACGGTATTCAACCCTCGGTTCTTCCCCAAGGCAGACTCACTCCTCTTGCCAACTCCTACTTCATCTACCCGGTTCCTTCCCCCTACCACATCACCCAAGGACTGCACGCCTTTAATGCAGTGGACTTTTCCAACGGAATATGCGGGGAATCGGTGTATGCAGCAGCTGGAGGAACCGTGCAGAGAACCGGATATACATCCTTGGGAGGAAACTATGTTCGCATCATTCATCCCAACGGCGTGGTGACCTATTATGGGCATCTTTCAGCAATTCTCACAACCCCCGGAACAAAAGTATACCAAGGGCAGCTTGTTGGATATACGGGGCGCACTGGGTATGCCACGGGATGCCACGTTCACTTTGAGGTGAGAGGCGCAGCGAATCCATTCCGATAAAACAAGGCCCCGGGCAAAACCCAGGGTCTTTTTTGTTATTGCTTTGCTGTACACTCCGTGCAATGCCGTGATTCTGGTATGGCAAGGAGCCGTTCTTCTGGAATTTCCTTGCTGCAGTTCTCACACATTCCATACTGCCCTTTTGCAATGCGCTCCAAAGCGTTGTTCACCTCTTTAAGCTGCTTTTCTAAACTAAACTCAATGTGAAGCTTGGTGGAGTATTCTTCTACTTCTCCTGCAGCATCCTCTAGGTCCCCCTCTGGAACACGGGGGTACTTGGTGTCCCAGTCCCCTTTCACATTGGGGTCTTTGGTAGCAAAAGAAGACAGCTCTTGCTCCAGCTGTTTCTTTTTCTCTTCTAACTTCTGCTGTGTTTTTGTAATTGATTTCTTGTTCACCCTGGTACTAATAAATCAATGTGCGCAGCGCACCTTGATGAAATTATTGATTTATTAATATGGTGGTTTATATCCTAAGGTTCTGGTCTTGATGCCTTAAGTTGGTCAACCGCCCTCTGGAAACTCTCAAATGAGCTGGTGAGTAGTAATTTGTTATCGAGAACACCATACACAATCCCAAAGTCTGTCACAGAAAAGGTCTGAAAGCGAACTTGCACTCCCTGGTAAGTGGCGGAACGAAAGAAGGGAGTGTAGGCTGACCCCTTTCTTTCAATAATGTCAAAGAAAGAAGCCAGGTCCTGCTCCATGTTGCTTTGCTCCCATGACTGCAAAAGTCCTGATACACCCTCTGTTTCTTTAAGCTTTGCAACAAATCCAAGGCGCTTTTTGTCTTCTGCAACGTAGGAAAAGAGCATGAGGTTTTCTGCGAGCTTTCCTTTGAGTTCTTGGGGTATTGTGATCTCCGCTCCCTGCAGGAAGTCTTTAAGAGAAAGAATATCCCCTTGTGTTTTTACCGCAAGATTGGTGAACCCGAGAGCTGGGACTCCACCAAGAAAGTCCTGAAGTTTGGAAAGGAGCTCTCCTGGGGACTCAATTAAGAGTTCTTGCTCTGGCGCTTCAAAAAAGGATATTGGGGGTTCCGCCTGAGACGGACCAGCCTCTGGCTGGGGGGGAGGTGGGGGTGTTGGTTCCGCCAGAGTGGGCTCTTCAACCTGTTCACTCGTTGGTTCGAGCCTTGGCTCCGCCTCTTTCTGAAAAAAGTACCAGAACCCAAAGGCCACCGCATTAAAGAGCAGAAACAAGATAATCCCACCTAGCACCAGGCGAATGAACAGCTTTTCGGAGCGCCTGGGATGACGTCTTTGCATCAAAGGCTGTTCTGGGGCTGGAGTCAGCTGCGTTGTTCCCCCGGGGTCCGAGTCAACTGCTTGACTTGGACGGGCACTTTCGGCGGAGCTCCCTGCCTGCGCAGGCAGGCCGCGGAGCCGTTGGAAAGTACCCAGGGCAGGCGGAGTTCCTGCGGAGCCGTTAGAAATCGTCCTGAGTTTTCCTTCGGGGTGTTGGGAGAGTACCACTTGAGGCTTCTTTGGCAGTTTCGCTTCTTTTTTAAAGTTTGCTATGCGCTCTTGCTCTTTTTTCGCCTCCACTTCTCTGACCTTGGCAATGTCCTTTGCCATGGTGCGAACCTCTTCTCTTTTTAAAAACTCCAACTTCTCGTCAGGGGGTTGTTGATTTGGCTGGGATGCTGGCTGTTTTGGTGCGTCCATGCTATCTCTTTAATTTAATGAAGAAACTATTGTGCTGGCATTTTGCTACTCGCTTTTTTTGCCTCTTTCAAAGAAAGATCAATTCTCCCGAGGTCATCTATCTTGATAACCTTTACGGTGATACTGTCTCCCACGTTTACCACGTCGGTCACCTTCTCAACTCGTTCATTGGCAAGTTGGGAAATGTGGACCAAGCCATCGTGACCCGGAAGTATTTCAACGAATGCGCCAAAGTCCATTATCTTCTTTACTTTTCCTTCATACAGTTCTCCCACCTCAACCTCTTTTACAATACCTTGTACCATGTCAGAGGCCTTTTTTGCCATTTCTGGGTCGTCTGTCGTAATGAAAACTTCGCCCGAATCGTCAATGTCAATTTCTACTCCGGTTTCGTCCATAATCTTGTTGATGGTTTTTCCTCCAGGGCCAATAACCATGCCAATTTTTTCAGGCTTAATTTTAAGAATAATAATGCGAGGGGCAAAGGGTGAAAGCTCCCTTCTTTGCTCGGGCAGCAGTTTTTCAATAACATTATCTAAAATCTTAAACCTGACTTCTTTTGCAGCAGCCAGGGCTTCCTTAAATATTTGTTTGCTAATGCCTTGTACTTTCACGTCCATCTGAATTGCAGTAATTCCTTCTTTGGTTCCTGCCACCTTAAAGTCCATGTCTCCATGGTGGTCTTCTGGCCCTTGAATGTCAGTTAAGAGTGCGTAACCCTTGCCGTTTTCTGCCATCATTACTCCCATTGAGATGCCGGCAACCGGTCTTTTGATGGGAACTCCGGCATCCAACAAGGCAAGCGCGGAGGAGCAGACCGCAGCCATGGAGGTGGAGCCGTTGGAGGAGACAACCTCTGTCACAATGCGAATGGTATAGGGGAACTGGTCAACAGAAGGAATAATGGGAAGGAGGGCTTTTTCAGCCAGCAAGCCGTGGCCAATATCTCGTCTTCCGGGGCCCCGCATGGGTTTTACCTCGCCTGGCGCATACGGAGGAAAGTTGTAATGGTGCATGAAGCGTTTCTTTCCAATAAACTCCATGCCTTCCATAAGCCTCTGGTCTCCGGGCGCTCCCAGGGTGAGAATGGAGAGGGTTTTGGTGCGCTCGCGCACAAAGAGTCCTGAGCCGTGAGTGCGGGGGAGAAGCCCAACCTCTCCTGAAAGCTCTCTTACTTCATCTAACTTTCTGTCATCTACGCGCTTTCCTTCCTTGAGTGCTGCTTCGTGAACCGCGGCGTCAATTTCAGACTCAAAGTAGTCCTTTGCAGGGTTTGCCTTTTCCTGTCCTGGAAACTTGCCCTCAATATAGTAGGCGAGCTCTGCCTTTAGATCATTGACAGCTTCCATTCGTAAAGGCTTTTCTCCTGTAAACAAAGCTTCTTTTAACTTTTCTCCTAGAAACTCTTTGCATTCCCGGACAAGTTCGTTATCGCTTCCCGGTGCCTCAAAAGGCACTTTTTCTTTTCCTTGTTCTTTTGCAATCTTTTCCTGAAACTCAATTTGCGACAACAGGTGGGGCTCTGCAAACTCCAGGGCTTCTTGAAATACGTCTTCTGGCACCTCCTGCCCCTCTGCCTCTATCATATTAAAGAGAACTTCTCCCTTTTTAGCTGTAGCTGCCAACACAAAGTCGAGGTCGCTCTTTGAGCGTTCTTCATAGGTTGGGTTCAAGACAAACTTTCCATCTATGTTGCCAATACGAACAACTCCAACAGGTCCTGCAAAAGGAATGTTAGAAGTTGAAAGCGCCAAGGAAGCTCCCATTAACCCCATAACGTCGGGGTCGTTTGTTGCGTCCCAGGAAAGCACGGTGCAGATAACCTGAACTTCGCGGTTGAATCCTTTGGGGAACAAGGGGCGAATGGCGCGGTCAATTAAGCGGGCCGTAATCACCGCCTCATCCGAGGGCCTTCCTTCCCTTCGCATGTAGCGCGAACCCAGGATTTTCCCTGCAGCGTAGAATCGCTCTTCATACTCTACGGTTAAGGGGAAAAAGGGGAGATTGTCTAAGGATTGGCGGGACATGACAGCTGTTACCAAAGCCACGGTATCTCCCATTCTGACCAAAACCTTCCCGTTTGCCTGCTCAGCAAGGGAGGTTAATTCAAAAGAAATCTCCTTTTCTCCGAGTTTTATTTTATAATCCTGATTGCTGGCCATCGTGATTTCTTTAAAAGATATTTTCCAGAATCCTCTCCCAGGTCGATAAACTCATCCACTGATTCACGCAGTTTGGTGGAGGTGGATTTTCCAAAAGCCAGGGCCTCCACGCGTTTGCCGTGGTTTTTAAGATACTCCACCAAAGGAACATAGTCCCCGTCCCCGGAGATTAAGACAATAACATCTACCCCCCCCGAGTTTTTAATGGCATCTACTGCGATACCAACATCCCAGTCTGCCTTTTTTAAGCCCCCATAGTATTCTTGAAGGTCTTTTACCCTGGTTTCAATGCCAAGGCCAAGCAAGGCATCAAAAAAAGGTTTTTCTTCCCCTGTTTTGGTTTTTACTACATAGGCCATGGCCCGAATGAGCATTCTGCCAGCCGTTGCGGTTTTCAAGATCTCCCGGAAGTTCACTCTTGCCTGATAGAGGTTCTTTGCTGAATGATATAGGTTCTGAACGTCAATAAAGATAGCGACGCGCTGATCCTTGTTTTTAATGGGCATTCTATTACTTTTTCAATCCAATCTTTTTAATAAGGCTGTTGTAGCGTCTCACGCTCTCCTGCTTGAGATATGCCAGGAGAGTTCTCCTTTTTGCCACGGTTTTCAAAAGACCCCTTTTTGAATGAAAGTCCTTGGGATGCTTTTTTAAGTGTGAGAGCAGCCGCTTGATTTCCTCGGTAATTAAGGCAATCTGAACCTCGGGGGACCCTGAGTCTGTGGTATGAATCTTGTATTTTTCAATCAGTTTTTCCTTGTCTTTTGTAGTGAGCATAGCTGCACTGTATCACGAATCGCCAAAAAATCAACACGTTCTTAATTTCATTCAAGGTACTTTCATACTACTAATAAATATAGTGCCCCCAGTAAGAGTCGAACTTACATCAAAGGATTAAGAGTCCTCTGCTCTGCCATTGAGCTATGGGGGCTTAAAACCAAACTGCTTTGGTTTTAAGGGGCATTTTCTCTGCGAGCGTTGTTTGCCAGTAGGCTCGGCTCACCGAGAAAATGCACCGGGTCTATAATCTACCCATTCCAACTGCTTGGCTTTTGCCGGCCGAGCAACATATTTTGCCATGTGCGAGCCAGCGGCGAGCACGGCATAAGAAGCTCGGCCCGGGGTCCCGCTTGTGCGGGACTACTTTGGCAGACTGTTTGGGTTTCCCCGGGTCTATAATCTCTTCATTTATATCGGACAAGCAATTTGCCACCAGCTTCCAAGGCCGGTCCAGTTAGCTACTCCCAAAGAGGTGAGCACAGTGCTCAAGAGAACATAGGCGGTGTACACGATAATAAGGCCAATAACGGTTGCAGTCAAGACGCTTTTCCCCTTACTAAACATCCCAGGATCGCCTCGCGCAATCAAAAGGTAGATGCCCCCAATCACAATAAAGATAGGGGCTATAATGGGGATAATTACAAAGAGCACCCAATTTAAGATGTTGTTGACGAGCTGAAAAAGATGGCACAACTTGCAAGGGTTTCCTGCTTCGCCACAAGGAACCAGCCCCTGTTGTGCAAAAATGAGCAAAGGCAAAAACAGGAATACGATGAGAACTATGGGGAGAAACTTCTTCATTGTTCTATTCTGCCATATTTTCTTAATGAAATTAAGGATTGTGTCCTCGGCAGGACTCGAACCTGCAATCGTCGCGTCCGAAGCGCAAAATGTTATCCATTACACCACGAGGACAGTACATTTACTCGTCTATCTCCTGTCTGCGCAGGCAGGCCTTAATGAAATTAAGGAAGCTTTCGATTGAAATATACCACAATTTAAGCTAATATTCAAGCGATGAAGACTGCTCTTCCAAAAGAGGTAAAAGAGGTTGTAGCAAAGCTTGAGAAAGCAGGTTTTGAGGCATATGTGGTGGGAGGATGCGTTCGGGACCTGTTCTTAAAAAAAGAGCCCAACGACTGGGACATTGCGACAAGTGCCACCCCAGAGCAGATTCAAAAACTCTTTCCCAGCAACTTCTATGAAAATAAGTTCTTTACGGTAACTATTCTCACCAACAGCAAAGACCCCCATGTAAAAGAGATTGAGGTGACCACCTTTAGGGCTGAGTTTGAGTATGCAGACCGAAGGAGGCCAGGAAGGGTTGAATATGCAAATAATCTTAACGAAGATCTTTCTCGCCGCGACTTTACTGTAAATGCCATTGCCTTATCTCCTAAACGAGATTTAGGAGCTCCTAAATCTCGTTTAGGAGAGCTGAAGGTGTACGACCCTTTTGAAGGACAAAGGGACTTAAAAGCAAAACTCATTCGCGCAGTGGGAAATCCAAAGGAACGGTTTAAAGAAGATGCCTTGCGCATGATGAGAGCAGTGCGCTTTGTTGCAACCCTGGGGTTTGCAATAGAAGAGAAGACCAGAAAGGCAATTCAAAAGGATGCAAGCCTTTTAAAAGAAATTTCAGCTGAAAGAATACGGGATGAGTTCTTAAAGCTTCTCATGGGCAAAAAAGCAATGGAAGGCATTGAAGAACTCAGAGAATTAGGCCTGCTCAAATACATTCTTCCGGAGCTTGAGCAAGGGTATGGAGTCGCTCAAAACAAGCACCACATTTACACCGTGTGGGAACACAACCTTTTGGCTTTGCAATACGCAGCAAAAAACAACTGGAGTTTGGAAGTGAGACTGGCTTCTTTGCTGCATGATGTTGGCAAGCCCAAGGTAAAGAGAGGAGAAGGTTTACACTCCACTTTCTATGGCCATGAGGTGGTGGGAGCTAAAATGACAGAACGGATTTTAGAACGCCTTAAGTTTCCCAAAAAACAAACAGGGAAGATAGCGAATCTGGTTCGTTATCACCTCTTTTACTACAACGTGGACGAAGTAACAGAATCATCCATTCGGAGGTTACTGCGAAATATTGGGAAAGAGAACGTGGAGGATTTAATGCAAGTTCGCATGGCAGACCGCATTGGCTCTGGGGTGCCAAAGGCCGAACCCTACAAGCTTCGCCACTTGCGGTATGTTATTGAAAGGGTGCAAAAGGACCCCATTTCAGCAAAGATGTTAAAACTCAACGGTTCGGACGTAATGAAACTGGGAAACCTTTCCCCTGGTCCCAAGGTTGGCTACCTATTAGATGTGCTGTTGGCGGGGGTGCTGGAAGACCCCAAGAAGAATACCAAAAAGTATCTGGAGAGGGAAGTAAAAGAACTCTTACCCCTTGAGGAGGCAGAACTCCTCCATCTTTCAAAGAAGGCAAAGAAAGAGCGCGAACATGTGGAGATGAAGCGGGATGAAATGTCAAAACAAAAGTATTGGGTTTGAAACCAACTGCTTGGTTTCAAACATTAAAAACAAACGGGGATTAGTGTAGCGGCAACATGCACCGTTCGGGACGGTGAGATGGTGGGTTCGACTCCCACATCCCCGACCAGGGCCTATGGTTCAATGGTAGAATGCGGCATTCGCATTGCTGAGACGGCGGTTCGATTCCGCCTAGGTCCACCGTAAGGTATAATAGAAAAATTCTATGATTACTATCTACTACAGAACATTAAAAGAACAGGAGCTCCAAACGCTTGAAAAGTTCAAGACGGGTTCTTGGGTTGCAGTTGAGAATCCAACCGAGGAAGAGCTGGATTTTTTGGCACAGGATCTGCCACTTAATAGAGATCTTCTCCGAGACGCTGTGGATCCCTATGAGGTTCCCCGGGTGGAGCGAGAAGGAGGCGTGACGTATGTATACACAAGGGTGCCTCTTCAAGAAGAAGTGCAGACCACCACTCCTCTCATGATTGCAGTTGGCAAAAACTTTGTTTTGACGATTTCTCATCGTTCTCTTCCCTTTTTAGCAAAGTTTCAGGAAGGCAGGGTGGAATTTTACACCACGCAAAAAACCAAACTCTTCCTGCAGCTCTTTTCTGAAATCAACACCGCGTACTCTTCTTTCATCAACAACATTGCAAAGAATGTGCGGGGAGTGACGGTTCGCTTAGAAGACATTGGAAACAAGGAGATAAAGCAGTTTGTGATGTTTGAAGGGTCTTTGAACGATTTTCTCGCAGCCCTGACCCCCACAAACACCTTGCTGAATAATCTTTTGTCTGGGAAATTTCTGCAGCTCTACGAGCAAGACCGCGAATTAGTGGAAGACCTCACGCTTTCAAACCGCCAGTTAATTGAACTGTGCCAGTCCAACATGAGGAGTATTAGCAACGTCAGGGAAGGATACTCTACCATCATGAGCAACAACTTAAACCGGGTGATAAAAATCTTAACTGCTCTTACCATTGTTTTGACCGTTCCAACCATTATTGCCTCTTTTTACGGCATGAATGTGCGTCTTCCCCTGGCTGATTCCCCTGATGCCTTTTTGGTGGTGCTGGGGGTCACTATTTTAGTTTCTGTTGCCGTTCTTACCTTATTTTTGAAAAACCGCTGGCTGTAATATGTTTTCTTTTTGGATTCCCGTTCTAGCCCTTATTGGGTTGGCAGATGCCTCTTACCTCTTGTACAAAAAACTCCGAAAGGAAAAGCTTGTGTGTTTTTTTGGGGATGACTGCGACAAAGTGAGCAAGAGCGAGTATGGATACATGTTTGGTATCCCCAGCGAGGTGTTTGGCGTTGGCTTTTACCTTTTTGTTCTTGCCCTGTTTGTTCTCTCGCAGCTTGGCAATACCATGGGTCTGGGACTTCCCCTTCTTTCCCTTTTGCTGTTTGCTGCAATTTCAGCCTCCCTTGCTTCTTTGTACCTTCTTTTTGTTCAAGCTTTCATCTTGAAAAAGTGGTGTGAATGGTGTATCTTGAGTGCCTTAGTGAATTTCTTTATCCTCTTTCTTGTTCTTTAGAAGCGAGACGGCGTAACAGGAGAGCTGCTGCAATTGCAAAAAAGAGGAACAAACCAATCTGCCATTGTGGTAGGGCAATAATGGCTGAGGCTAAAAGAAAGTCCAGGCTTTGTTCTGCCACAGAAAGGGGCTCGGGGCTTTTTCCTGCTAAAAATGCATTTTTCTTTTCTTGAAGTTCCTGTCTTTGCTCTTTGAGTTTCTCTGTTGTGTCTTTTGCGAGAGCATCTACTTTTTGTACGAGAGAAGGAAGGTATTCTTGGGTTATTGTGTCAGTAATCTCTTTTAAAAGGGATTCTTCTGGTACCACTTCCTCTTTTTCTGATTTTTCCTGCGTTTCTATTAAAGCATTCTCTTTTACTAATGGGTTGGTCCCAGAATTTACCTCTTCTTGGTCGCTTACTCCGTCTCCGTCTGTATCTGGATTCAGAGGGTCTGTTTTAAGTATTTCTTCCTCTTGATCTGTGAGGCCGTCGTTATCATCGTCGTCATCCTCCATATTTCCTATTCCATCTTGATCCGTATCTTCATCTATAAACACCTCGCTTGCTCCAAGCACACCAGTGCCCAGGGAAATTGGCTCTGGATTTTTTCCAATCTCTACCCTAAATGCTTCTTTAATGTGAGCTGCAACGGAGTAATTTCCCTGTGTAACTTTCCAATCGCTCCATGCTTCTGTAATTCTTCCGTTGGCAGCAGAAAACGATGATTCACCTATATTGTTGCCGTTTACCAAAAACTCTATGGTTCCTTGAATGTCAAAGCCGGAGTTGTTCTGAATTGCAGTGTATATTCTTATCGTATCCCCTGCAAAAAAGGGGGTTTTTGAATACCAAACACCCTGTACAAACCCGGCGTTTGTCTCTTGAGCGAAAGCAAGAGAGAAAGGAAAAAAGAGAAAGAGAAAGAAGACGGCAAGCCGTATAATGCTCATATCTCAAGTATGCCCCACCTCCTTTTGTAGGTCAAAGTGAGAATTCAATAGTTCTTAAATGAAATTAAGGAATCCTTAATTTCATTTAAGAGATAATCGGAAAAATCATTCATGCCTAAACGAGATTTAAGCAATATTCATTGAAATTAGTGATTCCCTAATGAAGTTAAGAATGCTTTAATTTCATTTAGGAGATATCGGTTTATCTCAAAACAAAGAAGCGCCAAATAGGCGGGTTTCTTGTCTTATTGTGCTAGTTCAGTATTATAAATATGTGGCCTCTCTCTTAAAGAAAATTAAGCTCCCATATCTTGTTACTGTTGTTATAGCGGGATCGTTTCTCCTGGTTTTTCTGCTTCCCACCAAGGAAGATGTAGGAGAGGGTATAAACACCATTCTGGGAGTCGTGGGCCTTCTTTTCGCAATCCTGGTTGGGTTTTTCATTACCGACCTATGGAGCAGGTTCCAAAAAATCAGGGACAGTGTTGCAACAGAGGTCAGTGGTCTTCAGACCTATTATCTTTTTACACAGATACTCGGGGACTTCCCTCAGCACAAAGAGTGGGCAAAAAAACAGCAAGAACTTATTGATAGATACGTAAGAGAGTTCTTTGCTGTTGAGTGGCAGGACTATGGAAAAATTGACCCGCATTTTAATGCAATCATTCAATCTCTTGGTGATGTAAAAGAATTAAAGACCAATAAAGAAGTGGAGACGTATACGAACTTCTTGCCGCTTTTAAACGAGATTACAACCGCACGAGAACGCTTATTTATGTATGGCAAAGATAGGTTGAGTAAATTGGAGTGGATGGTAGTTTTGTTTCTTTCTTTGATCCTGGTGTTCTCTATCTTTTTTGTCAGAACACCAGACCTACCATCTCTTTTTTTGACTGGCACGCTTATCTCAACCGTTGCTATCCTTTTACTTATCCTCCGCGATCTGGATGATTTAAGTTTTGGAGAGGACATGGTTTCTTTTGAACCATACGAGACTATTTTTGATGTCATAGGGAAGCCTCGTTTTTATCTTAAAAGAGACATAAAATCTGGAAGGGTGAAACCTCCAAAAAGTGAGGAATATAGAGTTGGAGACTGAGCTACGTTATGTGTGGTAGCTCAGAACGATTCCTTAATTTTATTAAGGAGGGATTGACAGAGTGGAGTAAAGGATGTATAGTGGCTTTGTGAATGAAGGTGTCCGCCAAAAGCGGACATTCTTTAATCAAGAGTATAGAAATTGTAGCCCTCCTTCGCCGGAGGCTACGGAAGGGCATCCGTAGCTTTTGAGCGAAGCGAGAAAGCGAAGGATGGATCTAAAAAACTTTTTACTGGCAGTAGAGATCATTGCAGAAGAGAAAGGCCTTCCCAAGGAAAAGGTCTTTGAGTTAATTGAGCAGGCTGTTGCCGCTGCCTACAAAAAAGAATACGGAACCAGAGGACAGATAGTGAAGGCAAAAATGGACCCCAAAACAGGGAAGGTTGAGTTTTGGCAGGTAAAGCAGGTGGTAGACGAAGACATGATCTATTCAGAAGAGGAGTTGGAGGAATTAAAGGACAAAAAAGAGGAGGAAGAGCTTGCGCAAGAGGGGAAAAAGGTGAGGTTTCACCCTGAGCGCCACATTCTTTTGGCAGACGCAAAGAAGATACAAAAAAAGATTGCTGTGGGAGAGGATCTGGAGATAAAACTGGAGTCAAAGGGCGACTACGGAAGGATTGCAGCTCAAACCGCAAAGCAGGTTATCTTGCAAAAGATACGCGAGGCGGAACGAGAGGCGGTGTTAGAAGAGTTTCAGTCAAAGGAAGGAGAGCTGGTGTCTGGCATTGTGCAGCGAGTGGAGGGAAGAATGGTATTTGTGGATCTGGGAAAGACGTTAGGAATTATGCCCAAAGAAGAGCAGGTTCCAGGAGAGTTTTACCGTCCGGGCCAAAGATTGAAGTTCTACCTCTTGTCTGTAGAAGACCAGCCCCGGGGTCCTTCTGTGGTTCTCTCTCGTGCCTACCCCAAGTTCATTTCCAAGCTTTTTGAATTGGAAGTTCCAGAGATTGCAGCAGAAAGCGTGGAGATTAAGGCCATTACCAGGGAACCCGGATCCAGGTCAAAGATTGCCGTGGTTTCGCGGGAGGAAGGGGTGGATCCGGTTGGCTCCATGGTAGGGCAAAGAGGTACAAGGGTTTCTGCCGTTATTAATGAGCTGGGGGGTGAAAAGATAGACATTATTGAATGGGCAGAGGATTCTGAAGTATATCTTGCAAATTCCCTATCCCCTGCCAAGGTTCTGCAGGTTGAGGTTCAAGATCAGAACAAGGCAGTGGCCATTGTTCCAGAAGATCAGCTGTCCTTGGCCATTGGACGGGATGGCCAGAACGTGCGCTTAGCGGCCAAACTCACGGGTTGGAAGATAGATATTCGAACCCCAGAAGGGAAAGGAGTTTCTTTAGAAAAAGAAGAAGAGGAGGTTGAGAAATCAGAGGATGTGCCGACGAGGCACAAAGAGGTTGCGTCAAAAGAAGAAAAAGGGTAAGATAACATTATGAATCTTATTCCAACCGTTATTGAAAAGACTCAATATGGGGAGCGGGCCTACGACATCTATTCTCGTCTTTTGCGAGACCGCATCGTTTTTTTGGGGGCCCCCATTAACGACGTAGTGGCAAACTCCATTATTGCCCAGTTCTTGTTTTTGGCTTCACGTGATGCAGAAAAACCCATTCAGTTCTACATCAATACCCCGGGCGGCATCATTTCCTCTGGGCTTGCCATCTATGACACCATGCAGTATATAAAGTCGCCCGTACACACGGTATGTGTTGGCATGGCAGCCTCCATGGGAGCCCTGCTGTTGGCAGCGGGCGAGAAAGGAAAGCGCTTTGCCCTGCCTAACTCCCAAATTTTAATTCACCAGCCCATAGGAGGAGCCCAGGGCCAGGCCTCTGAGATTGAGATTGCAGCCAAGGAAATCGTGAGGATGAAAGAACGCTTAAACAAGATTCTGGTAAAGTACACGGGGCAACCCATGGAAAAAATTGAAAAGGATACGGACCGCGATTACTATATGACAGCCGAGGAAGCAAAAACTTACGGTTTAATTGATCAGGTAATCAAGGCAAAGTCGGGATGAGAGGAGAGGACGCGCAGGAAACCCTGCGCGTTTTTGATTCTTTCGTGGTAGAATGCGGAAATGAGAAGACGATACCTTGCCTTCTTCTTTGTTGGACTTGGCGTTCTTTTGCTGGTGTTTGCCGTGGGGTTCTTGCTGAGAGAATCCCCCCAAGAAGCCGAGCAGCCGGATGTCTTAAGTGATACCCTTCCTCCTTTTACGGCCATCTTCTTCCCGCAGGACAAGTCCTGGCACAGCAAGGGATTTCTCGCCACGATTCTTGATTCTGATCTCGATTCTGGTTTCGCAGAGAAACACCAATGTCAGTACATCATTCAGGACCTTGGAACAAGGCAGGCTGTTGGGGGAGTCCGCCCCTGCCAGGAAGTTCGGGTGTTTGTCTCGGTCGGGCAGGGGCAGACGTGCTCCTCCACATTTGATGCCACCTCTTCTGCTGGAAGATGCCTGCTGTCCAGCAAGGCATTCGACAAGGCGGGGAACGAATCTTCCTGGGAGAGTGCCGTGTTCCTCATTGACCTTAACGGTCCTGAGGTGGGGAAGGCCTCCCTACCTCCCATTGTCCAGCCGGGGGAGGAGTATATTATTGAAGCAACGGTTTCAGACAACGGCAAGATAACGGGATGCGCCTTCTTTGTAGACAGAAAAGTGCTGGAGGCAGACGTTTTTCTCTCCCCCTTGCCCTGCCAGGAGGGAGAAGCTTGCAGCGTATCTTTTTTACACGCCTTTTCTGTGCCCGGCGAGTACGGGGGCGCCTTTGTCTGTTCTGATGCGGCAGGAAACGTAGCTTCCGGGGAATCGGTGCCGTTCCGGGTGTTTGTGAATAAAAGCCCCGAGATCAGCTTCTGTCGGGTTACCCCTGGCCGGGGGGACCGGACCACCGAGTTTCGGTTTGAGACGCAAGCCACGGACCCCGACGGAGACCAACTCTCCTTTTCCTGGAGTTTTGGGGATGGGGACACGTCACAATATTCTTCTCCGTTCCATTCCTACGCGCGTCTCGGGACGTTTATGCCAAAGGTTGAAGTCAGAGACTTAAGCGGGGCAACGGCAACGTGTGCTACGGCCTGGGTGATTGTGGAGTAAATCAATGCTTGATATACTGAATCAATGAAACCGGTTCTTCTCCTAACGTTTTCCCTCGCACTCCTGCTCTCTCCTGTCAGCGCTCTTGCCTTTGATACCTTTGCTCCCACGAACGGAGCAACAAATGTGGAGGTGGACGCCCATTTCCAATGGCAGGAGATTCCACTTGCCACAAAGTATGTTTTGGATATTCTTCACTCGAATCCAACCAAGTTTACGGAATCTCAAGACAACATCTCTTCTGGGGTGTGTGCTGGAGGCACGTGTACCTTTCCTTTCTTGGCTCTTTCCATTGGAAGGATTGAGTTCGCAGATTCCTATACTTGGAAGGTGACCGCCTACAATTCGGCCGGAAGTCCTATTGACGATTCCTCGCCGGCAACCTTTTCCACTGAGCAGGATCCGGTCGTAGTCCAGCCGCCGCCAGGAGGGGGGCCTGGCGGAGGGGGACCTGGTGGAGGGGGGCCTCCCATCATTAGCCCGTCTGACCTTAACCCCATCTCTTCTGAAACCCTACAAGAGCTGCTGGAGAACGTTCTTAACTTCCTCTTTGGCATTGCCGTGGTTGTCCTCCCCATCATTATCCTGTATGGGGGTATCCTTTTGCTTACGGCCGGAGGCGCGCCGGAAAAGATCTTGAGGGCCAGGACCATCCTGCTGTGGGCGGTCATCGCCTTTGCCATCATCCTCTTGGCCAGGGGGCTCCCCGCGATTCTTCGGAGCTTTTGAGGCCTTTGACAAGGGAAGGGAAATCTGGTAGTGTATTCTTAGGAATTAACTACCAGGTAACTTTGACCCTTGGATGAACAATACAATCCAATCGCTCAATATTCTCTATGACAACCCAAATCCTTTTGGCAGGCTTTGGGGCTTTGGCACTGGGAATTTTTCTCGGCTACTTGTTGAGACAATCCCTTGCAAAGCGCCAAGCCGGAACCGTAGAGCAGCGGCTGCAAAAGAAAGTAGCTCAAGCAGAGAAAGAAGCAGAAGCACTTCTTTCAAAAGCTAAAAGCCAAGAAGACGAGCGCAGAAAAGCTCTGCTTGGAACAGAACAATTACTCTTAAAGCGCGAGGTCGCCTTAGGCGACAAGCTTTCTTTGTATGAAGAAAAGGAGCAGGAGTTTTTTGCCAAAGTAGAAAAACTCAAAAAGGAAGAACAGAAGTTAGCCGAAAGCAAGAACGAGACTTTGCAAAAGCTCGAGCAGGTAGCAAAGCTCTCCCGTGAAGAAGCAAAAGAACAGTTGTTTAAAGGTGTTGAGGAAAGCTACGAGAAAGATATCTTGGGCAGAATCCGGAAGCTTGAAGCCGAGGGCCAGGAACGCTTTGAAAACAGAGCAAAAGAGATTCTTGCGTATGCTATTCAAAAGACTGCGGTTTCTCAGGTGCAAGAGATTTCTAGCACTACGGTTCCCTTGCCTTCCGAAGACATGAAAGGAAAAATCATTGGGAAGGAAGGAAGGAATATTCGTGCCTTGGAACGGGCAGCCGGAGTTGAGATCATTGTTGACGAAACCCCAGAAGCCGTGGTCATCTCTGGATTTGACCCCTTGCGCCGCCACATTGCAAAGGTTGCCTTAGAACGCCTGATGAAAGATGGCAGGATTCATCCAACGCGCGTTGAAGAAGAAGTGGAAAAGGTAGAACAGGAGATTGAGCAGCAGATTAAAGAAGCAGGAGAAGCTGCGGTCTTTGACGTTGGAATTGTGGGAAGCGACCCAAAGCTTATACAGCTGCTGGGAAGACTCAAGTTCAGAACCTCTTACGGCCAGAACGTTCTCTTGCACTCCATAGAGGTGGCTCATCTGGCAGGAGCTTTGGCAGCAGAGATTGGAATGAATATTGCTATTGCAAAGAAAGCAGGACTGTTTCATGACATTGGAAAGGCCTTGGATCACCAGGTAGAAGGTTCCCACATTGACATTGGCATGCGCGTGCTGGAGAAGTTTGGAGCAGAAAAGGAAGTGATTGATGCCATGAAGTCTCACCATGAGCAGTATCCGTATGAGACCATTGAAGCGGTTTTGGTACAGGCAGCAGACGCCATTTCAGCAGCCCGCCCCGGAGCAAGAAAAGACAGTTTGGAAAACTACCTGAAAAGGATTGCGGAATTGGAGAACGTTACCAATTCTTTTGAGGGTGTTGAAAAGTCCTATGCCATTCAGGCGGGAAGAGAGATCAGGGTATTTGTAAAACCAAAAGAAGTGTCTGACGTTGAGGCAGAGAAACTCACAAAAGACATTGCGGGAAGAATTGAGGAGGAGCTTCGCTACCCAGGGGAAATTAAGGTAACCCTTGTGCGGGAGAATAGATTTGTAGAGTATGCGCGCTAGTTTCTTAATGAAATTAAGGATGCTTTAATTTCATTTAGGATATATGCGCCTTAGAAACAGAAAGCCGCCCGTGAAAGGCGGCTTTCTAGTTAGCTCTTGACATTGTATAATGTAACAGGTCTAGATTTTAGACTTGGAACTCGGCATTGGGAAGTTTTACCCTCGGTGAAATAGATGATAAAGTCAGTTACAACTGGTACGACTGGAGAGTACACGAAAAAGTTTCTTCTACTGAAATTATTTTTTATATCAGAAAACAATCAGACTTTTTATATAATCACCAAAAGCGATCCCCTGAAGGATGAAATAATAAATAAGTTGCTTTCTACCTTTAGATTTTTTGAGTAAAAAATTATGACATATTTTATAATTTTAGAGGCAATTACAATCCTTTTAGCTTTTCTAGTAAATATAGGGATATTTTATCTCTTAATTAAACTCTTTAATCGGTTAGCTAAATTTTCAGCAGTGTTAAAATTAATTTTCTTATATGAAGTAGGATTTTTTGTTTTTTGGCTTATAGATCTATCACGCTTACTTCTCTTTTTTCCATTATGGCTTCAAGCAGTTTTATATCCCGCATATCTTTTAGTTTCTATTATGGTTTTATTCTTATTTCTTTATTTTCTGATGCAGAAGTTCTCTTTACTTAATTTTAAAAAGATCTTAATTGTTTTCTTAATAATGTTTTTAATAGTCACTCCTTTTCTTTCTTATTACCGCGCAGCACTTACTTATTCGATGACGAAATCGTTTTTCCCTGATATTGTTTCAGAGCTATCCCTTTTTAATGCAATGATTAAGAGTCTTCCCTTTCAATCCCTGCCCTCACCAGCAAAAGCAATTAAAATACTTAATACAGTAGATGATAGTCTTTTAGGTGGGAAGTTTTTCAAAGAACTACGTCGGCTTATAATAACGATATAAAGAAAATTAATAAAATGGGAGTTTGCCGATTTGAAATCATTGATTTGAAGTCGGCAAAATGTAACACGTGTACGGGAAGGGTGGGGTAAGCAAGTAAGTTAAAAAATCATTGGCTCAAAAACAATGGGCATCCATTGCGGATGCCCACCGCGAAGTAAGTAAAAAAGATTTGTCTTTGGTCTTGGAGCGGGTGAAGGGAATCGAACCCTCGTAGTCTGGTTGGAAACCAGAAGCACTACCATTGTGCTACACCCGCATTCTAAACTTAAGGAGAACTTGTTTCCGTTTCTTGTCGGGGTGCCAGGAATCGAACCTGAGCCACATGCTCCCAAAGCAAGCATACTACCATTATACGACACCCCGCAGCGTATTTTCTTATACCATTTTTGCTCTTCTTTTTCAATCCGTGATATACCCCGTTAGAAGTTAAGCATCCAGGTTGTACCGCCTTAAAGGGGCAACATTGCTTGCGAAGGGAACTTCTAACGGGGTATACTACACAAATGGGTTTGAAGGAACTGCAAGCCGAGTTGAATATTGTCAAGCAGGCAAGGAAATACGGGATTCCTTTGTGGCAGCACCCGCAGTTTCTGTTTCTGGTCATGGGGATTATTATCGTTGTCTCCTCTATTCTTTCTTACATCTTGGGGAGAAGATATATTGAAGACCCGCACATTGCTGCTCTTTTTATTATCGTTCTAACCTTGGTTTTGCTCGTTCTCGCCTTTATCATTGAAAGAAGCTTTGAGCGACTGGCCGAAGCCTCCAGATTAAAGTCCGAGTTTGTGAGTATTGTGTCCCACCAGCTCCGTGCTCCCCTCTCAAACATGAAATGGATAGCAGACCTCTTGGTGTCTAGGAAAGGAAACGCCAATCAAGAGGAATACTTTTTAATGCTCAAAGAAAACTCTTCTCGGATGCAAGAGCTGGTGAACAATCTCTTGATGGTATCTCGCATTGAGGAAGGAGGGTTGGTGACGAAACGTGAGGAGTTTTCGTTTGAAGACCTGCTCAAAGAAGTTGTTTTAAACTTTCAACCCATGATACAAGCTACCAACATTACACTACGCTTGGAGTCCCCAAAAAAGATTCCCAAGGTGTTTGCCGATCCCTTGCAGATTCGGCAGGTTCTTTCCAACCTTTTGGACAATGCCATTAAATATACAGGTAAGACCAAGAGTGCGGTTTTACAGGACACAGCAAGAGAACATTTAGTCACCATGCGCCTGAAAGACAAAGGGAAAAATCTCCGTTTTGAGATTGAAGATACAGGGGTGGGCATTCCAAAAGAAGACCAAAAGTACCTATTTCAGAAGTTTTTTCGTTCCGGCAACGTACTGCGCCATGAAACCCAAGGATCCGGCCTCGGATTATATATTGCCAGAGCTATAGTTAAAAGATCTGGAGGAGAAATGGGATTTCATTCTATAGAACACAAAGGGTCGACATTCTGGTTTACCATACCATACGCATCATGAAAACAATTTTACTCATTGAAGACGAAGCAGCTTTGCAAAAGACCATGGGCGACGTGCTGTCGCAAGAGGGATACGAGGTATTTTCTGCCTTGGACGGAGAAGCAGGGGTGAGACTGGCAAAAGAGAAAACCCCAGACCTTATACTCTTAGACCTTGTTCTTCCCAAGATAACGGGATTTGAGGTGTTAGAACAGCTCCGTGGAGATGATGAAACAAAGGGCATTCCCGTCATTGTCTTGACCAACCTGGAAAACCTAGAGGATGTTCAACGGGCAACGGACCTGGGAGCTACCACCTACCTTGTGAAGTCCAACTACGATCTTGAAGAAGTGGTTCAAAAGGTCAAAAGAGAACTCGAGAACAATGAGGGTTGAAGATCAACAGCTCCAAGCTTTTCTCTCAGATTCAGGACTCGTTGAGAAAAAGGCTTTGCAGAAACTAAATAAGGAGGCAGTAAAAAAGGGAAAACGCCTTGGGGATGTTTTGATTGCAGAGGGATTGATATCAGAAGAAGAGGTTATCAAGATGGAAGCTTACATCTTGGGCATTCCTTTTGTGAACCTGGAAAAAGAAAAGATTGCGCCCGAAGTATTAAAGATTATTCCAGAGCCCATTGCAAGGTCCCACAATATTGTGGCGCTCCGCAAATCAGGCCAGAACTTGGAGGTTGCAATGTTAGACCCAGGGGACTTAGCTACCATTGACTTTATTCGAAAGAAGGCAAACTTAAAGATTCTCCCCCGTCTCACCACCCCAGAGTCCATGAAACAGGTTTTGTTGCAGTATTCAAAGACTCTGGAAGCTGAATTTGGGGATATTATTAAAAAGGAGGTGGGAGACATTAAGACAATCAAGGCAGAAGAACGGGGATCTGGCGCAAAGGAATTAGAAAAGGCAGCAGAAGATCTTCCCATCATTAGAATTGTCGATACTCTTTTAAAGCACGCCATCTTGCAGCGAGCCTCTGATATTCACATTGAGCCAGAAGAGAAAGAAGTTGTGGTGAGATATCGCATTGACGGCGTGTTGAGAAATGCCATGGTGCTTCCCAAAACAGCAGCCGCTGGCATTGTGGCGAGAATCAAGGTGCTTTCCACTTTGAAATTGGACGAGCACCGACTTCCCCAAGATGGAAGGTTTAAGGTAAAAACTGAAGAGTACAAGTATTCTGTCCGCGTGTCCATCTTGCCGGTATTTGACGGAGAAAAGATTGTCATGCGCCTGCTTTCTGAAACCGCAAAGGCCTTTACCTTAGAAGAACTGGGATTGCGGGGAGCTGCGCTAGAATACATTGAACATGCGCTGAAAAGACCCGTAGGTATGCTCTTGGTTACGGGTCCTACGGGATCCGGGAAAACCACCACCTTGTATTCTGCGATGGAGATTTTAAACACGCCTGATGTGAACATTTCAACGGTGGAAGACCCGATAGAATACCGTATGCCGAGGATAAACCAGACGCAGGTGAACCCCAAGATAGGGCTAACCTTTGCTTCAGGGCTCCGCTCTCTTTTGAGGCAAGACCCAGACATTATCATGGTAGGTGAAATTCGAGACCAAGAAACCGCCTCGCTTGCAATCAATGCTGCCTTAACCGGACACCTGGTACTCTCCACCTTGCACACCAACAGTGCTGCTGGTGCCATTCCCCGCTTCATTGAAATGGGAGGAGAACCCTTTCTCATTGCCTCAATCCTCAACGTCATTGTTGCCCAGCGGTTGGTCAGGAAACTTGCTGAAGAAAAAGAGCCCTACAAACTCTCTCTCAAAAACCTCAAGAATCTCAGTTCTTATTGTGACCTTGATCAGCTTACCAAGCTTTTTGAAGAAGAAAAAGTCATCAAGCAACATGACACTCTTTCTTCCATCACGTTTTACAAGCCAAAGACAAGCAAAGAGGCAGAAGATGGATATAAGGGAAGGATTGGAATCTATGAAGTGCTTCCCGTGAGCGAGTCCATAAAAACCCTCATTGTACAAAAGGCGACAGCCGACCAGATTCAAAAGCAAGCCGTGGCAGAGGGTATGACGACCATGGTTCAAGACGGTTTTCTAAAAGCAGCGCAGGGTGTTACCTCTATTGAAGAAGTATTGAGAGTCATTTCTGAGTAATGCCAAAGTACAAGTACACTGCAATCTCAAAACAGGGGGAATATCTCACCGGAGAGGAGTTTGCCAAAGATGAACACGAGCTTGCCGGGAGACTGCGCAAGAAAGGGTATATTCTCACAAAAGCTGACCTTAGGGGCTTAAAAAAGCCTGGTTTTCAGTTTCTTGGAGCATTTTCGGGGCTGTTTGGAGTCCCCTTGGCAGAAAAGCTCATGTTCATGCGTACTCTTAAAGTTATGGTTGTCGCGGGCATTGCCCTGCCCAAAACTCTTGAGGTACTCTCTTTGCAAACAAAATCAAGGAAACTGAAGAATGCCCTAGGAGAGATACGAAAGCGAGTTTTGCAGGGACATCAGTTGTCTGACTCCATGAGTTTTTATCCAGGCATTTTCCCCGACCTTGTTGTGAATATGATCAGAACGGGTGAAGAGTCGGGAACGCTCGAAAACGTGCTTTCTCAGCTCACCTTACAGCTGGAACGGGAACACGATTTGCGCTCCAAAATTCAGGGTGCCTTAGTTTATCCTGCAGTCATTATAGTTGCCATGATTGGCATTGGGATTTTAATGCTCATTACGGTGGTGCCGAATCTTGCTGCCACGTTTGAAGAACTTCAGGTTCCTCTTCCCGCCAGCACGAGAGCGATTATTTCTTTTGCAGATTTTTTCACAAGCTTTTGGTATCTTGTAATTCTCTTTGCTCTGGGGGGCATGGCTGTGGGATATCTGGCCTTGCGTACCAAGGCCGGAAAGAACCTGGTGGACACGTTGGTCTTACGAACCCCCATAGTAGGCCCCATTGTTAAAAAGGTGAATACTGCTTTTTTTGCCCGCACCATGAGTTCCTTGATTGGAGCTGGCATTCCCATGGTTCGCGCTTTGGAGGTGACCGCAACCGTGCTTGGGAACACGCATTTCAGAAAGGTGCTGCTTAAAGGAGCTGAAGAAATGCGAAAGGGGGTGAAACTCTCTGAGGTTCTTTCGCAACACACCAATCTCTATCCTATTGTGGTGGTGCAGATGGTTGAGGTGGGAGAAGAAACCGGACAGACAGCCGAGCTTTTAGCAAAGCTCGCTGACTTTTTTGAGGAAGAGGTGACGAACATCACCAGGAACTTGGCTTCTATCATTGAGCCTGTGCTCATGCTTATCATTGGAGCTGTCGTTGGGTTCTTTGCCATTTCTATGATCCAGCCAATGTACTCTATGCTGGGAAACGTATAATGAAACAAAGAGGATTTACTTTGATTGAAATACTTGTTGTTGTGGGGATTATTGTTCTCTTTTTGGGGCTGAGTATCCCTCAGTTGCGTTCCTTTCAGCAGGTGTCTTATTTGGAAAACACCGGAAAGGAAGTGGTAGCAACTTTGCGTCTTGCAAAGAGCCGCACCTTAGCTTCAGAGGGAGCTTTGCAGTACGGCGTGTACTTTGATACCCTGAGCACTCCCAACCAGTATACCCTGTTTCAAGGTTCAAGCTATGCAGCAAGGGATCCTGCAGAAGACCAGGTTACAGAGCTTTCAAAGACAATTGAGATTTCCGTAATTTCCTTGGGCGGAGGAAATGAAGTGGTATTTTTGCGCTTGACCGGGCAAGCGAGCGTACAAGGAACTATTACGTTCCGCCGGATTGCAGATCCAACTTACACAAAAACCGTGAGTATTCTTTCTTCTGGTACAGTTGAAGAGGGAACCGCAACCCCGCCCTCAGATGAGGACCGGGTGGTGGATTCAAGACACGTTCATCTCTCCTACCAAGGGAGAGATATTGCCACAACCACCGAAAGCGTGCGTCTGATATTTCCCGATACCACCTTTTCTTTCCCGATTCTAGACAATATGTCAGCGGACCAGATTTTCTGGGAGGGAGATGTGGTATCAGAGGGGGAAACTCAGCATCTCAAAATCCATACCCACCTTTTGAACGATGTTACGCAAGGGACCCTGTTTTCTTTGCACCGTAGGAGAGATAAAAACACCAAGTCCCTAGAAATTGAGTTGTCGGGAGACGCAACCGGCAACCTCATTTCCTATGATGCAACAGGAATCACAACACAAGGAACATCCATTTATGCTGGAACACCGGAATTACAGTAGAGGAATCTCTATCATTGAGTTGCTCGTCGTTATTATGATTATTGGAGTGGCAATTTCAGCCTCGATTTCTTTTAGCACCTTTTCTTTGAGAACAGCTTCCCTGTTTAAGCAAACCACCCAGGCCTCTTTTTTCGCTAAAGAATATGTGGAGGCGCTAAAGAACTATCGAGACAACACGGGGTGGACGGATGATGATCCTGGCAACAACTACGATGGTTTGGGGCAGGTTACTACCGGAGTATCACTCCACCTTGAACTTTCAGGAGATACCCCTCCACGATGGCAGCTTCTTTTGGGCCAGGAAACCCTTGGAATCTTCACAAGGGAGGTTGTGGTGGATCTTGTGGAGCGCGATGCGGCAGACAATATTGTAGAATCAGGAGGAACTCTTGACCCTCAAACCAAAAAAGTCACGGTCACTGTTTTCTGGGAGGAACGTCAGCGAACACACGACATTCAGGTAACAACATATCTCACTAACTGGAGATGACCCACCAAAATTTTTCAAAGAAAAACTTAGGCGGGTTCACGATTATAGAATTCGTGGTGTACATTGCAGTTCTTGCTATTCTTGGGGGAGTTACTTCCACGCTGTTTTTGTGGACCCTAAAAGCCCATACCAAAACCCAAGTGTTGCAGGAAACAACCTCTTCGGCGCAGCTCGCAATGGACCGCGTAATGTATGAAATCAGAGAGGCAGAAAGCTTGTATCTCCCCACCACTACGGCGACCCAGGTTTCCCTTAAAACTAAAACCTCAATTCCTCCGGGGGAAACTTTAGGATACATTGATTTTTTCTTGTGCGGTGAAGCTCTGTGTATAAAAAAAGAAGGGGAAGCAACCCTTGCCCTTACTCCAAACACAGTTGAGGTCACCAACCTTTCTTTCACCACCATTTCCACCGATACAGACTTTCCTTCCTTAAGAGTATTTATGGAAGTGCGCCACAAAAATCCCAATAACAGGCCAGAACTGGAGGCCGTGGTACCAGTAACCTCCACTGCTTCTTTGAGATAGTATGAACAATATACAGCAAGGATTTGTCGCCCTGTATCTGACCCTCTTGGTGGTGTTTGTGCTGTCTGGCATTGGGATTTCTGCTTTTGTTTTGACCTCCTCGCAACAGCGCATCATTCAAAACACAAAAGCGTCTTTGCAGGCATACTATGGAGCAGAAGCCGGGGTAGAAGATGCGCTCTTTCGCGTCAAGAATTCCTTGAATTGGAGCAATCCGGGTTCCCTTAACGTGCTGGATGCGACAGTCACCACGACCGTTACAGATACTCCACAAGGAAAGCTGGTGGTTGCTGAAGGAAATGATTCGTCTCGATTTCGCAGGGTGGAAGCTCTGTACCGTCTTGCCGGCATCATCCCCGAGTTCTTCTATGGTGCTCATATAGGTGATGGAGGATTGATTATGCACAACAATAGCCAGGTAATAGGAGACGTCTTTTCCAACGGAGACATTACAGGAAATTCTGGAGCCATCGTCACCGGAACTGCAAGGGTTGCGGGGTTGGGCGGTAATCTTTCTAACATATCGGTGGTGGGAGATGTGTTTGTAGATGAATGTAAGGATGCCGATATTACAGCAACCCTGAACGCGAACGACAACGATGGGTGCTCCTTTGGCGCCTTTGTTTCTCTGGGAACCCCTCCAGATCCCGTTTCCCTTCCCATTACCGCAGAAGAAATTCAGGGGTGGAAGGATGCGGCCGAAGCCGGTGGAGTTTTCTTTGGAGATTATGAGTTAGACAAAACCGAGACCGCTTCCCTTGGGCCGCAAAAAATCGTTGGGAACCTGTTGGTGGCGGACAAGGCAGTACTCACCCTTACTGGCAATCTCTGGGTAACGGGCAATGTGGATGTGAAGAATGATGCTCAAGTGCGACTCGACGTCTCCTTTGGGGGCACGAGCGGAGTCATTGTGGCAGACAGCGTCATTACTCTTCAGAACATCACCATCTCCTCTGGTTCTGGAAGCGAAGGAAGCTATCTCATGTATCTTTCCACCAACACCGGCAATCCCGCAATAAACATAAAGAACAACGCCGTAGCTGATATCCTCTATACCTCAGCTGGTTGGATTCTCATAGAGAATAACGACGAGCTGCGGGTGGTTACAGGATACGGTGTTCACCTGGAAAACAACGCAGTCATAACCTACGAAATTGAGCTTACGTCAGCCATCTTCAGTTCGGGCACCGGAGGCGCGTGGGAGCTTGTGTCCTGGAAAGAAGTGGAATAGACAGGTACAATAAAAGAATGTTGAACGCATTAACTCTTCATCCGTCAGCCTTTGGGCTAGACATCTCAGATCTTTCTTTAAAGATTATGTGCTTAAAACGCCAGGGAAAGGGATTCCAACTCCATGCTTTTGGAGAATTTTCCATTGCCCCCGGGGTGGTTGAGCGGGGGGAGGTGAAACAGGGAGATGTCTTGACACAGACCATCCGCGAGGCAGTGAAAAGTTTTGGCAGCAAACTTTCAACCAAATATGTTGTTGCTTCCCTTCCCGAAGAGCAAGCGTTTTTGCAGGTGATGCAGTTGCCGCGCATGAAGCCAGAGGAGCTAGAACACGCAGTGCGCTTTGAAGCAGAAAACTATGTCCCACATTCAATTGAGAAGGTATATTTAGATTACCAAGTGGTAAAACCCTTCCACAGCTATATAGACCACACAGACGTTCTGTTAGCTGCCCTCCCCCGCACCATGGTGGATCCTTACCTTGAGGCATTAGAGCATTCCGGATTGACCGTTAAGGCGCTGGAGATTGAGTCCTTGGCAATTTCTCGGGTCCTCGTTCCAAAAGAAACAGCTGCACTGCCCTTGTTATTGGTTGACTTTGGCGCAACAAGAACAAGCTTTGTGGTGTTTTCTGGGTACAGTCTGCGCTTTACCGCCTCCATTCCTGTTTCTTCAAGCCAGCTTACAAAAAGCATTGCAGAGACCCTAAAGCTTACAGAAGAGAAGGCAGAGGAATTAAAGATTAGCTTTGGTTTGCAAGGACAAGACGACGAACAGGGAAAGAAGGTGCTTGAGGCCTTGATGCCACCCCTTTTGAACCTTGTGGAACAGATCAAGAAACACCTTTCCTATTATGAATCCCACACCATTCACCAACATCTGGGAATAAACCAGCAGCGTATCAAGAGAGTCATCGTTTCTGGAGGAGGAGCAAATCTGAGAGGGTTTACCAGGTTTCTTTCAAAAGAACTGGAACGCGAGGTTATCTTGGGAAATCCTTGGGTGAACATTTTGGAAACCTCACTTAAAGAACTCCCTCTCCTCTCCTTTGGAGAATCATTAAAGTACACGGCGGCCTTGGGGCTTGCATTGAGAGGAGCAAAGTAAACAATGATTAATTTACTCCCACCAAAATATCGCCAGAAGCTTAGAGAGGAAGAGCGGTTCCGTCTTGTGCTCCTCTTGGGCGTTGTTCTTGGTATTGCCCTTCTTGCCATGAGCGTTTTTCTTCTGGTTATTCAGGTCTCCCTTGCCAAAGAGCGCCTGTCCCAAGAATTCAAGCTCAGTTCCTTTGAAGAAAAGAGTACAAAGGAAGATTCTACCTTGACTGAGATTAAGAACTGGAACTCAAAGCTGAGGAACATCGAAAGTTTCAAGCAAGAGCGCCGTTTCCTCAAAGATGTGTTTGATGAGGTTGGCTCTTCACTTCCCCAAGACCTCTACCTGTTCTCTTTTTCTTACACTCCTGCCTTTGAAAGAGAAAAGAAGGGGGGTGAAGTGCAAAAAACTCCAGCCACCATTGCCGTAACCGGAAAAGCCCAAACCCGAGAACAGCTGCTTTCTTTCAAGGACGCTTTGCAGGCCAACCCCTTTTTTGCTGAAGTTGTGTTTCCTCCCTCAAACTGGGTGAGTCCAAGTGATATTACCTTTTCTTTTCAGGCAAAGTTACAAGACAAGCCATGAGACAGAAAACCATTATTGCAACAGCGGCACTCCTTGTTGGCATCCTCTTGTTTGGAGTTCTTGCAGTACTTCCTTTGCTTAGAGGAATCAAGAGAGATTCCAAGGATTTGGAGAATCAGTACTTAAAAGTGCTTCAGGCAAGCTCGGCTGAAACAGAGGTTGCAAAGTTCTTAAAATTATCTCAGGCGAAAGAAGAGGACTTTGAGACAATTGAGAACATCTTTGTGGATGCCGAAACCCCCATTGGCTTTATTCGATTTATAGAAAAGATTGCAGCAACTTTAAATCTCACAGTAAAGATAACGCCGGGCACCGTAAAAAAGCAAAAAGGGGTTGCCTGGCCAATCATGGATTTTCAGCTTGCTTCGTCTGTGAGCTATCCCGTATTCCTTCGCTTTTTAGAGAAATTAGAGAACGGTCCCTACCTTCTTAAGGTACAGAATACCTTTCTTACGAGAGACCGGATTTTAGAAGACGAAGAAAATATTGCGAAAGATGTGAGTTTTACCTTGCTGGTTCAAGTGTTTACTGGGCCCTTGCCTAAAGTATCAACACCATGAGAAAGTTTTTAAAACAAGATATGATGCAATGGGGGAAAAGATTGAGCGGTGCTGTGTGGTTTCTGGGTGAGCATGCATTTGTCGCAATCCTGCTCTTTGTGTTGGGAGCCGGCCTTATTGCTGCGGTCCTCTTTTACCAGTATGTGGTTTTCTCCCCACAGATAGGAGAGGAAGCAGTAACTTCTGAGTTTGAATTCCAAGAAGAGGTGTTTGAGAAGCTTTTGTCTGAGTTACAAAGGGAAGAAACAAGGGTTAAGCAAGCAGATTTTCTCAATCCCCGAGATCTGTTTAATCCGTAAAGGAATTGACCAAACCAGCATTTTTCGGTATAATTTTGAAGGCTAATGTACCTGCTTTGTAAAACGATCTGCCTTCAGCGGTTTCCCAAAGCAGGCCCTAGGCACAAGCAAAGCAGTTGGAATAGGTAGATTATAGACCCGGTGCATTTTCTCGCCTCGCGCTCGCCTCTGCGGCGAGATCGCTCGCAGAGAAAATGCCCCTTAAAACCAAAGCAGTTTGGTTTTAAGCCCCCATAGCTCAACGGATAGAGCACTAGCCTTCTAAGCTGGGAATGTAGGTTCGATTCCTACTGGGGGCACATGGAGGGATTATGGTGGGCGTAGCTTAGCGGCTTAAAGCGTCGCTCTGTGGCAGCGAAGATCGGGGGTTCGAATCCCCTCGCCCACCCCAGTTAAGGTTTAATATAATTTTCCTTTGATTCTTGAGAGTCTGCACTAGTTTTGTGGGTTCTGCCTTTACTATTTTTTGGTTTTTTACCAGGAACTTATCCCAGAAGAATCCAAGATAAAGCCTCTTTACTTCATTGGGAGCTTTCTTGTAGGCTTCATAAATGTTTCTTGCGAGCATGAGAACTTCCCGTATGGTGTCGGTATCTACCTCATGCCAGTTTTCTATTTCATCTATTTGATTTTGAATTACATCAATTTCCTGTTTAAATCGGTCCCTCATTCTTACGAAGTCTTCATCTGAAAGAGTTCCAGCAATAAGCTTTTCCTCTGCTGTATCTCTTTTCTTTTCAATGCCATTCTTTTTATTCAGCAATCCCCTTTTCTTAGTTTCCTTTATTGCTCTCTTCTCTCGGTAGAATTTTGTAACCTTTTGAACAACAAGGTCAATAAAGTCTTTGCTGAACTGAATGCTTTGGAACCTTTCCTCTACTTGTTTCTCAAGTTCTTCCACTTCTACATTTTGTCCTTTGTTGCTATGTTTTGTGATACTAGCTGAGCAATGATAATAGTCTACATTCTTTCCGTTTCGGTGTTTTTCTGCAGTATATCGTTGGCCACAAATGGCACATAGTGCAAATCCTCGTAGGAGAAAGTCATGCTTTCTTCTGCGGGAAGCATGCTGACCATGAGCTTGTGCAATTGAAAGGATTCGCTGATGTTCATCAATTGAAATCATTGCCTCATGTCTACCAGTTTTTTCTTGGTTGTCTCTACACATTATTCCACAGTAGAAAGGATTTTTTAGGATGCTAATCATCATGCCATTGGTGATGTTTCTTCCAGATCTGCCTGTAAGCCCTTTTGTGTATAAAGTATCTGAAATTTGTATTGCTGAATAGCTACCAGTCAAATACATTGCCATTGCCTCTTTAACAAGTTCCCACCTTGTAGGATCTTTAACTATGATATTTTTTTCACCAACAGACTTGTTGAGATATCCGAGAGGAGCAAGTCCGGGCCACCAACCGGAGTCAAACTTTTCTTGTAATCCTTTCTTCGTTTTTCTCCCATTGAGGTCTGATTGAAATTGATTTACAGAGGCAAGAATGGTGTCTATCATGTTGCCTTCAGGACTTTCATCTAACATTGGTTGGGCAACAGAGATGAGACGCACCCCTGCTTTTTTAAGGATTGCCTTGATAGCAAGGTGGTCTTGGGTTTTTCTTGCCAAGCGATCTGTTTCTTGGACTATCACTGCTTCAATCCCTTTGCTTTCTTTGCATCTAGAAAGAAGATCTTGAAGAGCAGGTCTATCAAGATTGGTGGCACTTTTTCCTTCGTCTCTATAAACCTTGAGTACCTTGAGTTTGTTGGTTTCTGCAAATCTTTTACAAGATTTTTCTTGAGCATCTAAGGAATATCCATGGACCTGCTCCTCGCTGGAGACTCGGCAATATACCAGCGCTGTTTGCTTGTCTTCTGTTTTCATATTTCTTCAATTAAGTTTAGGTTATTATAGTTACTGTTAATGATGCTACCAACCAAGTTCTTCACAGTTTTGCTAGCTGTATTTCTTATAAGCCAGTAAGGATTAGGAAAAAATAAAAACATATTTTTATTATTATTACTTTTATTAGTATCGTTTATTAATATTGTCTAAAGAAATTGGCCCCATATCAAAAGAAACTTTAGGTCTTCTTTTAAAAAAGCTTTAGTGATTCTTTAAGAATTTTAATACGTGGTTTTGTATTCTTCTAGAGAATTTCATCTACGTATACGGAATCCCACCATTTATTGGTTGGGGCAAACATCTTTACATTCTTTGGTCCACGGTTTTCTATATCTTCTACAATCAGTCTTTTATCTTTGAGTCTGCGTATTGTGTTATTCAAAGTTGGTACGCTAATATTTACAATATCTGCCAAGGTGACTTTAGAGGCGTAAGACCACCCAGTATTTATAGAGAGACCCGCAATGAGTCCTATGGTAAGTGCCTCTGTGGGGGATAGGTCAAACTCCTTTTGGGTCGTCCAGTCATGCTGGATGTACCTCCTTTTTGCGTAAGGTCTTGCCATTATTTTCTTCAAATTGTTGAACCATCCAGCCCCATAGAATCTCAACGGCCTCTTCTAGCTCGGAGATTCTTTCGTTTACGTTTTGTACTTTTGGCATGTTGTGTGTGGGTGACCCCAATGCTTTTCTTGCCACGACCTTTAGTGTTTTCCAATTGCGAAAGGAATATCCGAGCAAGCATTTCTGCTGCCCTTTCAAGTTCTGATATTTGTTCTTTTGGATTGTGTTTCTCTTGCATCTAGGCAATAAAAAAAGTAGGCTTTGTTTTTAGCCTACTCTTTCCGGTGTGAGTCACTTGAGAATTGCGGTGACTCACCGTTTATGTCATGGTCTATTGGGTTCTTTTTACGGTTTTACCTTGCCATACTAGCCAATTCTTTATCCCAAACAACTCTTTTCCCCTTTTGTTTAGATTTTCATAGACATCATAAACCATTTTTCGGTTTTTCTGTTGCTTTTGCTTGTTACTATCTACTTGATTTCCAGTTATTGCTTCGTAGATTAGAGACCAGTCTACTGCCTCATTAGGAAGGTACTTGAAGAGCTCTCTACAGAAGAAATGTTCATTTTTGAAAGGAGGCAACTGACATTTTTTCCTGCCCATCTTTAGAGAGGTGGTAGCGTCATCAAACGTTATCGCTTCATTTTTGGCAGTATCTTTACAGCGTTGCTCGTATTCTTTGTAGAGTTTATCAAAGTTTGTTTGGGAAACTTTAAGTATGAACGTTTTTCCGTAGATAGTGCGCCTATCTCCCAAAAGTTCTATCGCCCCCAGTTCTCTTAGCTTGAGCATTAGCTTCTCCCTCCTGTCTATTGAGGGAAACTTAACATTGACCAGAGACTCTGTGTTTCCGAGCTCAAGCGTTACAGGCTCTCCCTTTGGCGTACTTAAATACTCTTCCTTTATTTTTTGAAGAAGCCACCAAAGATGCCAATTGATTTTTTCTTCTGGCGTCATAGCGTCATAAACCTGTTGAATTAATGGGTTGATTTTATCTTAAAATTATCTCATAATCAAGTTTTCTTAAGTCTAATAGAAAAGAAACACTTGTTAATACAGGTTTCAATGGGGAAAGTAGGTAACCTTGGTAAACCTTGGTGTATAAAGAGCAAGACATCCCATTACAACCACCCGTATCGGCCATAAAACCCCGGTTTTGAGCTGGTTTAAGGCGTGAGAAGTATATTGTTACCTTTGAGGGTAGATTATGATAATTTAGATATGGATTCTAGTAGAGTTACTTCCCTTATTGTTTTAGTTTCGTATCCTTTCAACTTTAATTTCTCTTCCATTGTTTTAACATGCTCATCTCCTACTATTAACAATGCATTTCCTGACATAGAAGGGTTAAGCTCTGCAAGAATCTTTTCAAGCCAAATCTTTTCACGATGTTCATTGCTCTCAGATTTGTCTTTGAAAAGTCTATCCATGGGGTCAATTTGTAGATGTTGAATACCGTTATTTAACTTTTCCACCAGAGTGAAAGCAATGCTTGGTATTTGTCTATTACCGTAAGTCCATTCCTCAAATACCCATACTAACAGCGGGTCGCTCAATAGTTGAGATTCAAGCCATCTTAAGAATGGCTGTTGTTGGTCTTTACTTTTCTTTTCAAGAGGGACACCATGAATAGGAGGCCAAGTATCTGTTTGACTTTGATATCCGTGATTTAATCCAATTATATATATCATAGTGATTTTATTCCCAATAACTTAAGCATACTCTAAAATAGGAATTAAAGAGTATGAAGCCACTTTTTAAGAAACGAATAATCTTAAATAAAAATTTGCATCTAGCCGATTTATTATATCTTATTGATTCCCAAGGAAGATATAGTTTTAAGTGTTCCTTTAAAAACAAAATAAGTCCGGTAAGGACATGGAAAAAACATTATGGTGGTCTAGAGAAATTAGATTTTGAACAGCCACATACTGTGAAAAAAGTTGAAGATGGGGAAAGTATAGAGATTTCTTTTAAATTTAAGGATAACAAAATAGAGCTTAAGAGAGAAATCAAAGATGGATCAATAGACCGGAGTTTTTATCTTGTCGAGATGCCTATTACTAGGAATTTATTTACTGTTATAATAAGAAATCAAGAATCTTTAAAATCTATCAAACCTTCAAATGAGGATATTATTATTGACCACCCAGAATTAAAGGATCAGGTAGCGATAGTTTTTTCTTTTGAAGGAAAAACTGAAGAGGGGGAAATGAAACCTATTATGGACACGATTGTGAATGCTCGAGTTGGTAAGCAATACCTTGTTCAATTTCCAGAGCAGGAGTTGAGGCGTTTACATATTGCTGTAGTAAAAGACAATAACCCAATGCCCGACTCAGATTGTCTAATTGCGATTCCCCACGATTCCATAAAAGTTACGTAGTAGTTAAACATGCGTTTAACACCGTCTAAGATAGAGCTAACCAGTAAAAATCTCTTCTATCTATACAAATGGACATATCTATAATCATATCATTAGCCGCATTACTTATCTCTGGATTTATTCTCCTGAAAGATTATATTTTACCAGCGAAGCTTAAGATCTTTGTCGGTGATAGTTTACAGATAGTTTATGCAGCGAGAAATAAAATACAGATTAATTTTAATTTTACTAATTCTACGAATAAACTGTTAGTAGTAAATAAACTTGCGGCTACTTTAGATATTCCTGGTAATAAGCAGTATACGTATGTGTGGAATGTTTTCTATAGATTAAAAGCTGTAAGCAGTGAGCTTGAACAGCTTCCAACATCAATAGCTGTATTAGCTAAAAGTAGCGCCTTTCAGGGTATAGAATTTATTTCATCAGATACATTTAAATGGGTTGAGGGAAGATATGATTTCAGTATCTCAGGATGGTCTAATAAGGGGATGGGAGAAGATAGTAACATATGTAAGAAAGTCAGCTTCTCGTTAAAAAAAGAAGACGTTGAAGATCTTAATGCATCACTTGATATACCTCATATGCAAGGGGCAAGGTTAAGGCAAGTAAAAATAATCAACTGAATTTTGAGGTAATGGTCATATTCTAACTCAGTAATTCCTGTATAATTTGTTTCCAATCTAAAGTTCTAAACGTGTCCCATAGGGGGAAGTGATTGGCCTTATTATACTTTTTAAAGAATTGCCAGACAGGCGGTTTTTTGGTAGAATTGGGATATGGAAAAACTCAAGGAATACAAATATATCATCGGTATCGGTTTGGTAGTTTTAGGAGTTGGTTTTTATTGGTATACATCACAACAGAGCCAGCCACAAACAGGAAAAGAAGGGGTCAACGAAGAAGTTGATGAGTTTTTAGGTGGGGTTAAAGGTGGTTTAACATTTGATATTGATGTATCTGCTCTCTCTTATCAACTACCGCTTTATACTAAAATATGTTTGCCAGAGACAAAGCAACAATGTAGTGAGACAGGTTGCAAGCCAGTAAAGCCAACGGTGTTTATTTTATATGACGAGAACAATAGTATAGTATACAGGTGCGACAATAAGCCGTGTGATAGTTATAATGTTGTAAGCAATGAAAGCGGGTTGTTTACTATTTTAGAACCAATAGAGGCAAGAGCCTTTTCGATAAAGTTATCACTTGATAACAAGTATATTGAGACAGTTGGATTTGGTTTGGATACCTTAGTATCGCACGGGACTTGTAAGTAAAATTATTATGGATGAGTGGATTAAAAAATACGGAGCTACTCAGTGTCCTGGTAGCGGAAATTCTGAAGACGAAAACTATGCATGTGGCGGAATCTTAATGGTTACAGAGCCAGATAGGTGTTTTGTATGCAATAAGTGCTCCAAGAAATTTTACTGCAACTTCAATTTAGAGCTAGAAGAATTAAAAAGTTAGTTTTAAACCAAAGAATCGCCATATAGGCGGTTTTTTGGTATACTTGAGTCATGTTGAAGGAATTAGAGTATAATTGTGTTTGAGTGAATCCATATACTAAAAAACAGCCAAAGGATTGGTTAGCTATTACTGAAAAATTAGTTGAAGAGCATCCTTTAGATAAGGAAGGCATTCTTGAAGTTTGTCTTAAATCGTGGGAGCAGATTTTTAAGAGCAAGATAGGAGGAGTTCTTCAGATAGGGAAGGACATTAATCTTACTCCTCAGATGATAGGCAATTTTTTGCATATTCTTATTGCCTATAATTTGCAAAAAAAAGATCCTAGTGCTTGGCGAATTGGAAAATCTAAAAAGGAAAAGGATATGGTATATTTTTCTAATGATGATTATTCTTTTGAGATTAAGACATCTTCAAGTAATAGTGGAGTGTATGGAAACCGGAGTTATGGTCAAGAGGCAACAGAAGGTACTCAAAAGTCCAAAGAAGGATATTATCTCGTCATAAATTTTGACAAGAAAGTACAGCAAGAGTTACCTCAAATAACGAAGATAAGATTTGGATGGATTGAGCATTCTGATTGGATAGCACAAAAAGCCCCTACAGGGCAGCAATCTAGGCTCAGCGTAGAAGCTATGAAGTTTAAGCTTTTAAACTTACTCTAGATAGTTTTTTTGAGCTTATCTTTTGCAGACTTATATCTATCTATAGCGATATCGCAATAGCTTTTTTTTATTTCAAAACCAACCACTTTTCGTCCGTTTCTTAACGCACATTCAGCGGTAGTACCTGAACCAATAAAGGGATCTAGTACAAAATCCCCTTTGTTAGAAGATGCTTTAAGGATACGGTCTATAATTGCGATTGGGAATTGAGCAGGATGTTTTGTGCGTTCTTTGGAACTACGCTTGTCTCCAGAAGTAACTTTTGGAAAATCCCAAACGTCTCCAGGATTTTTTCCAAACGGATTACATCGTAATTTCCCATTCTTTTTTTGGTTGGGATATTTAACGTTTGGATCTCTAATATTATCAAGATTGAAAGTATAGGATCTGGCGTCTTTTACGTACCAGAGGAATTTTTCATTCCTTGGAGCAAGGAACTTTTTTGCAGTAACCCCTGCTTCATAGTGCCAGATGACTTCTTGAATTAAGTAGAAAGGAATGTGCTCCCACAAAAGATATATAATGGGGATAGCTTTTGCCTTATTATTCATATCAAGGTATCCAAGATTAAGCCAGAAAGACCCCTGGGGTTTAGTACATTCATAGACAGCTTTTATCCATTGATGAGACCAAGCTATATAGTTTTTTAGCCCCCTAATCTTCTCATACTCTTTACCTATATTATAAGGAGGACTTGTTACAGTTAGATCAAATATCCGAGAGGTTAGTTTTTCTAAGGATGCAATGGCATCTTGGTTGAACAGTAAAAAGTTTTCATCCTCAAAATAAGGAATCCCAACTTTCTTTTTTATCTCTTCAAACTTCTTATTCATTGATTTATTGTAGCATATTGCTATTTCGCTTTCTTGCGGATACTTCTGAGCAGAATACCTGTTTTCCTTTAAGTTCTAAGGCTAAAAACTAGCAACATATTGAAGCTTTTCCCTGATACTAGCCATATACTCCGCATCCTCTAAAAGTATAATAAGCCTTGGACTGGGGAGCTATCTTGGGCACAACACTTTAATCTCCAAGAGTTTCTCTCTCATGCCAGCCATATATTTCCAGTCCTCTAAAGTTATAATAAGCTTTGGACTGGGACCCCAGTTCAAACACTCGAATAGTTCCTAAATGAAATTAAGGATTCCTTAATTTCATTTAGGCGATATGCGTCAGAATCATTAGTTCCTAAACGAGATTTAGGATATGTTCAATCAAAGAATCGCCTTTGAGGCGGTTTTTTGGTAGACTATCTGACATGGCGTATCCACTTATTATTTTCGGTGCAGGTGCATCATATGATTACTCTCCTCTGGGGAAAGTTGGTCCTTTGACCATACATTTAACTGATGATGAGTTTCTTAACCCTGAACTTTTAGATAGGTATCCTGGGGCTGGGTCTTTGCTTTCTAGTGTTATTCAACAGGTAAAGGGGAAGAAGCGTAGCTTTGAAGAAGTACTAACTGAGTTAAAAAAACAATCAAGTCATTCCTCTCGGATGCGTTCTCATTTTGCCGCATTAGAATTTTATCTACAGGTATTATTTGAGACTATTTCAGTTGACGCTGGTGTTCCTAGAAAAAAAAGAATGCATAGTATAAATAATTATAGAGACCTTATTAATAGCATAGATACTTATGCGGACGGCAAGGCATGTATAGTGACATTTAACTACGATACGTTATTTGAACGCAATATTCCGGGCGGGCCACCCCAAGCGATGAAAGACTATGTAGAGGGTGATCTGAAAGTGATTAAATTGCATGGTTCTCATGATTGGATATATGCCTTACCAAGGGATAGTTTTGCATCTAGTAGCGAAGAACGAAAAACCAATTTTCAGTTGTATCTTGAAAATCCCGGACTTCTTGAGAATCTGCGGAAAGAAAAGATAGCGCCCTACCATAAACAAGAATTTGCTCGTAAAAATACTGGCAGTCGAGAATTCCTTAAATTTCCTGCTCTTGCACTTCCATTGAACGAGAAAGATGATTATATATGTCCGTTAAGTCATATCCAAACACTTGAGCGTGTTCTTCCAAACATAGATAGAGTCCTGATTATCGGGTGGAGTGCTGGCGATCCACTGTTGCTGGAAATCTTAAAGAATAATTTACCCAAAATGGGGTATAAGGCATTGGTTGTAGCAGATACAGCAGAGAACGCTGAGAAAGTCGTTAGAAAAGTGAAAAAGAGCATATCGACACATGGGGAAATGTTTTCTATCAAAGAAGGTGGTTTTTCGGGGTTTAATTCAGACGAAACCAAGCGTGATTTCTTTACGTAATTTATGTCTTCTATGGGAGGGTGGATTCCGAGGTTAAGTCAATTGCAATAAATTCTGCTTTAAACCAGCCATATATTCTGTATCTTCTAAAAGTATAATAAGCTTTGGACTGGGGAGTTAGGTTGGGCACAACGCTTTGATTTCCAGGAGTTTTTCTCGCATAATAGACATATATTTCCAGTCCTCTAAGGTTATAATAAGCTGTGGAGTGGGACCCCAGTTCAAACACTCGAATAGTTCCTAAATGAAATTAAGGAATCCTTAATTTCATTAAGGCGATATGCGGACTTTTATGTGTTTTTAGGCAGATATAATAAGAAAAAGGAAGCTCCTCCAAAAAGGAACTTCCATGAGAGCATGACCACGAAGAGAAGGAAGAATCCTCAGATTTGCTCTCTGCGAAAAATGATATGATTACAACCTTGCAAAAGGTGGTTGATACAAAAGGTTAGCTCATTGAACAAGACCATGAAACCAATATTCTCTTGAAAGGATTGCAGAACCGTTTTTTTTACTCCTTTTTTTCCGAGTCGTCTTCTACGTCGTCATCGTCATCGTCATCGTCATCCTCTTCCTCGTCATCTACATCTTCAAAAGAACCGCTCCCCGGTTCTTCCAAGGGGATCTCCGTGTTTTCGTTATCTTCAAACGAAGGGAATTGATTGTTGAGTTTTTGGTCTATTAACATACTTTGTGTAGAAATGAATTTTAAGACAAGAAAAGTGTTCTTTTCCGACCTTTTCTTTATTATAAATATCATTATTATCTGCCCTAAAAACTCTGTCAACTGAGGTTTTGCACAGGAGAGCAAAGGTTGTAAAAGAGAGCATTTTGTGCTATATTTTAAGGGTAAAATTAAGGTAGGCTCGGGATTTGCATTATTGCTGCTTTTGGCCCCCGTAGCTCAACGGATAGAGTAGCTCACTCCTAACGAGCCGATGGAGGTTCGATTCCTCCCGGGGGCACACAAAAGAGTATGGGCCGTTGGCGCAGTTGGTAGCGTGCCTCGATGGCATCGAGGAGGTCACCGGTTCGAGCCCGGTACGGTCCACAAAAGGAGGGTTGGCAGAACGGCTATTGCGATGGTCCCGAAAACCATTGGGAGCAATCCCTTGCAGGTTCGAATCCTGCACCCTCCGCCTTCGCCCGCCGTAGCGAGCTTTGGCGGACAAAGTCCGCCAGACCGCGAAGGTGGGTCGAGAATATATGTTCAACTTTGGAAAAAAGAAAAAGCAGGCAACCACTACAAAGGAATTAGTAAAAGAGGTAAAGTCCTTGGAAGAACGCTTGGAAAAAACCGCAAAAGAGCTTGCTCTTTTACAAAAGGCCCACGAGAAAGCAGTCACTAAGGTTGGTATGGTGAGGTTTAATCCCTTTGGCGAGATAGGAGGAGACCAGAGTTTTTCCATAGCCTTACTAGACAGTAAAGATTCAGGAGTTGTTATTACCTCCCATTACGGAAAGGATATACAAAGAATATATGCCAAGCCAATCAAAGAGGGAAAGTCCGAACATTCCTTGTCTATGGAGGAAGAGGAGGCAATCAAGAAGGCACGAAGCTAGTAGTGAGTATATAGTATTTTGTATATTTCAAGTTTTTCATACTAGATACAAGTAACATGGCGACACCAAACATCACACATTTGAATAATGATACAACTATGGTTATACGCCCCCCGGTTGTCGTAATACTGGGTCATGTTGATCACGGTAAATCCTCTTTATTGGAAGCAATTCGAGAGGATTTCAAGATTATTGCAAAAGAGTCTGGAGGCATCACGCAACATATCGGGGCCTACGTTGCAGAGTTTGAAGGCAGGCCTATTACCTTTATTGATACCCCGGGCCATGAGGTCTTTTCTGCAGTTAGGTCCCGGGGAGCTAAGGTAGCAGATCTTGCAGTTTTGGTGGTGGCAGCAGACGAGGGAGTAAAACCCCAGACCAAAGAAGCAATTGAGCAGGCAAAGAAAGCTGGAATCCCCGTGGTGGTTGCTTTCAATAAAATAGACAAGCCGGAAATCAACTTGGAGAAGGTAAAGCAGCAGCTTTCCTCAGAGGGCATTGTGGTGGAGTCATACGGAGGAAAGGTGCCAGAGGTTGCAACTTCTGCGGTTTTGAAACAAGGTATACAAGAGCTTTTAGAAACCATTCTTTTAGTGGCAGATATTGAGGATTTAAAGGCCAACGCAGGAAAACCAGCACAAGGCATTGTTATTGAATCCTATCTGGATTCAAGACGAGGACCAGCAGCAACCCTGTTGGTGAAAGAAGGAACTTTGACCCCAGGATCTTTTGTGGGCACCAGATCTTCTTTTGGCAAGGCGCGCATTGTAGAAGATTTCCAGGGCAAGGCAATGGACAAGGTCCCCCCCTCCTTTCCCTGCCTTGTCATTGGGTTTGAAAGTCCTCCCCGGGTGGGAGAGGAGTTTAAGGTATTTGACAGCGCAGAAGAAGCGAAGGCATTTCTTGCGCCAGCCAACATTTCTTTGCCACAACCGAGTCAGACTCGGCCACCCCGCGAGCTTAAAGCTGGCCTTCCCACCCTAGACGTTATCTTGAAGACCGATGTGGTAGGTTCTCTGGAAGTATTGGAGCAGGCCCTCTTTTTAATCCCACAAGAAAAGGTTGCCTTGCGCTTTGTGGATGCCAGGGTCGGGGAGATTACCGAGAAAGATGTGAAAACAGCAATTGGGACCAAAGCAAGGATTATTGGTTTTCGTACCAAAGTCCAAAGCACGGCAGCTGATTTGGCTGAACGTGAACACGTAAGGATTGAAACTTTTGATGTTATCTACGAGTTAATCCAGCGAGTACGCACCTTAATGGAAAAGAGCATTGAGCCAGAATCGGTAAAGACAGAACTCGGTTCTTTAAAAGTGTTGGCAGTGTTTTTGACCAACAAGAATCGACAGATTCTGGGAGGAAAGGTTGTGGCTGGCGAGATTCGAAAGGGCAGTAAGGTGGAGGTGTTTCGGGGAGAAGATTTTATTGGAACAGGGAAAATTGTGAATCTCCAGAAAAACAAAAAGGATGTGGGGTCTGCCAAAACTGGAGAAGAATGTGGGTTAATGTATGAAGGGTCAGAGCGCGTCCAGGAGGGAGATTTCTTGAAATCCTTTATCCAAGAAACACAGCAAGTTGCCTTGTGACCGAGCGCGTCCCACAGGTCAACGAGCTTTTGCAGCAAGAGCTGGGAACAATCTTACTTCGTGAGTTTGATGTGCCAGAAAATACCCTTGTGACCTTAACCAGGGTAGATACAGCTCCCAACTTGCAGCAGGCCAAGATATATATTAGTGTAATGCCAGAAGAAAAGGCAAAAGAGGTGTTACAGCTTCTTAAAAAGGAGGTGTATGCAATGCAGCAGCTTTTAAACAAGCGTCTCAACATGCGCCCTGTTCCCCGCATTGAGTGGGTCTTGGAAGAAAAGACCGCAGAGGCACAAGAGATTGATGAGATTTTAGATAAAATCAAGAAAGAAGAATAATGGCACAGTAGGCAAATGGGAAGCCAGGAGTCTGCAAAACTCCTATGAGCGGGTTCGATTCTCGCCTGTGCCTCCAAACTTAACGAGATTAAGTTTGCCGGGGTGGTGGAACGGTATACACGGGGGACTTAAAATCCCTGCCAGCAATGGCGTGAGAGTTCGAATCTCTCCCTCGGCACTAAATTGAAGCTGGTAAAAATCAGAGCCCAACATTTGATACACTCAAGAAAATTGCGAAAGCTCTTAAGGTAAGTATTAACAAGATAACTAAACGATTGTTGCAAAAGGTGTCGGTAAGGGTAAGCTATAAGTAATGGTGGAGTCAAAAAAATAATTAACTAATTTTTTAAGTGAAAATATGATTAATCAACAATTGCTTGATTATATCAAGCAACAGCTACAACAAGGAGCGAACAAAGAACAAATTAAAAGTTCTCTAATGGCTAATGGTTGGCAGATGCAAGATATTGATGAGGCTTTTTCTCTTATAGAAAATCCTACTAACCAATCGCAACCAGCCCCGCCGCCAGCGCAAACCATTTCTTCTTTACCGGGTGCTACAGCGATTTTTGGCCAAGCATGGACTATATATAAACAAAGGCTTGGCACATTTTTGGGTGTGATGGTAATTCCGATGTTAGTATCAATAGCGGTCCTCGCTATTTCTGCCGGCGGTGGACTTTTGGGTACTAGTCTACTTTTTTCAAAATTTGCTGCTGGTGGCATTGGCTTGCTTATTCTTTTGGCTATTTTATTTTTTGTAATTACTTTTATTAGCCAAGTATGGGGGCAAATAGCGTTACTGTATGCTGTGAAAGATAGTCAAGAGAGGATTGGAGTAATGGAGTCGTATCGGCGGGGATGGCACAAAATATTTTCCTACTGGTGGGTTTCTTTGTTAGTAGGATTTATTACTCTTGGTGGATTTTTTCTTTTGATTGTGCCCGGAATTATTTTTGCTGTCTGGTTTAGTTTGGCAGTGTTTGTTTTAATTGCAGAAGACCTAAAAGGAATGAACGCTCTATTAAAGAGTCGTGAGTATGTAAAAGGTAAATGGGGTAGTGTATTTTGGCGTTTCTTTTTTATCGGCGTAATATCTTTTATAATTTCTTTAGTTCCAATTCTTATTTTTAGCTTTCTGAAGATTCCTTTCGGGGAGGAAATTAGTCGTATTGTTATTGGATTGTTTTTGACCCCATTGACAATGACTTATGCGTTTTTAGTGTATAGCAATCTAAAAGCCGTAAAAGGAGAGGTTGTTTTTACGCCAACCAGAAGAAAGAAGGCAACTTTTATTATTATCGGAATTCTTGGAATTCTTGGAATTCTTGGAATTTTGATTATCCTTGCCATAATTCTTTCAACCCTTTTTTGGAGTCTCAATTCGGCAGGAGAAACGACGCGCGACGCACGCAGCCAATCTGATTTGAGTCTCAATTTGGCAAGAGAAACGACACGCGATGCCAGGCGTCAGGCTGACATTCGTCAAATTACCCTTGCAATGGAGCTGGATTATTCGGATGATCAGATGTATTCCCAGGTTGCAGGATCCTCTCTTCCTTCAAAGATTCCCTGTACCAATCCTCCATCCTGCAATGGTATAGGTGATGGCAAGTATTTAGATCCCGTCCCCACAGATCCTCAAGGGGGAGGTTCGTATGCCTGGATAGACAACGTGAATACATTGACTACCAATTGTTCAAGCCAGTTGTATTGCGTGTACATACAGCTTGAAGAAGGGGACTGGTTTGCGGGTTCACAAAAAGGTTCCCTCAAGCTGGATTACAACCCGGGACTGCCAGGAAGCCCCAACGGTGGACAATGCCCTTGTTGGTAAGCTTTGAGTCAAGTATAAATAAGGCGTAGGAGTGTTAGACTTCGGAGGTCTAATAGTACACCCTGGGCACTAACAAAAAACAGCTTCATGTCTGAGCTATTTTTTGTTTTTTTTGGTACCTGCTTTGAAAAACGATTTGCTTTCAGCAGTTTTCCAAAGCAGGACCAGGATTTGCATTATTGCCCCTCGGGGACTCGGGGCGCGCAAATCCGTGAAGTTTCAAGCAGTTGAAACTTCACCCCTCTAAAACTTCAACGTAGGTGAGCTTTGCTCCAAATGCTTTTGCTTCTTGAAAGCTGGCAAACCAAATGTCTACCATGTATTTTTTCCTAGGGTGCATGCGGTCTTCCACCACAAAAATCTTGTCTCCGTAAATGTCAGGAAGCTTAATCTTGGTTCCAATGGGCAAAAAGTTTGCTGCCACAATACCTTCTCGCACTTTGGTTCCAGATGCTGTGATAAAGGGGGTATCATCGGTTTGCTCTGGGGTGGAAGAGTAGGCGGTTACCACCACACGAATTGTTTTAACCACCTTTTCTGGAGTAGGCGATGGGATAGGAAGGAGAGCGTTTGCCTGCGAGAAAGATAGTTCTCCCATCAATGCCGGGGGTTCTTCTAAAAAGATAGGTCCCTTATCTATTTTTTCCCCAAAAATAGGGATAATAGCCATTCCAAATGCCGCAAGGGAGGCAAAAATTGTTCTTGCAATTGTTTGTTTCATAGAAAACCCCCTTCACGGGGTATGCAAAAAGTATATACCAGAAATGAGGGAAAGTCAAGACCTGAGAACCCTGCAAAATCAATCTCTGGTATGGAGTCTTTGCATTTCTCCACAGTCTGCAGTTTGACACCAACCCCCTGGCCTTTTACAATGTGAAGTGCACTGCTAAATATTTCATAGTACAGTACCCTTGACATTCTATACAATATGTTGACTAATTAGGGAATGAAATGCCCTGTCTGTCAAAACTCTACTCAGGTTAGCAATTCAAGATCAGCTGACCATGGGAGAGCGGTGAAGCGTCGCCGGGTTTGCCTGGAGTGCAACCGGCGTTTTACTACGTACGAACGCATCGAGCTTTTTGGGCTCCAGGTGGTAAAGCGAAGCGGGGAAAAACAACCCTACTTGCGTCACAAGCTAGAGCTTGGATTGAGAAAGGCCTTGGAAAAGCGCCCGGTGTCAGAAGAACAGTTCCAGAAGCTGGTTTCTGCGGTTGAAAACGACATCTTTAACTTGGAAAAAGAGACTGTTCGTTCAGAAGAGATAGGGCAAATCGTTCTTTCGCACCTCAGAATATTAGACAAGGTTGCCTACATAAGATTTGTCTCTGTGCACCGAAACTTTAAGAGCACGAAGGCCTTTGAAAAGGAAATCAAAAAATTAGAAAAAAAATAACTCTATGCTGCAGCTCACCAAGAAAGAAAAGAATGTCATCAACGCTCGATTCTCAGAGAATGCTTTAAAGATGATGAAGAAACGATACCTTATTCCGCGAGATGATGGAACGCAAGAAACCCCAGCTGACATGTTTCTGCGGGTGGCAAACGACTTGGCGCAGCAAGAAAAAAAGTACGGAAGAAACGAAAAGTTTACCGACAAGATTGCAAAGGATTTTCTCTCCATCATGGCCAGCAAAGAATACACCCCGGCTGGTCGAACACTCACCAATGGAGGGTCTGAAACTCCCCTCATTGCAAACTGCATTGTGCTCCCCATCCATGACTCTATGGAGAGCATCTTTCAAACCTTGAAAGATGCCGCCCTCTTGCAGCAGGCAGGCTCTGGCCTTGGTTTTGATTTGTCTGAAATGCGCCCGGCAGACTTCCCCACCAAGAAATCCCGCGGCAAGGCATCGGGTCCTGTTTCCTTCTTAAAGGTGTATGATGCTGCCTTTGGAACCATCAAGCAGCAAGGACGACACGGGGCAAACATGGCAATGATGCGAATAGACCACCCCGATGTTCTAGACTTCATTTCTTGCAAGGAAACCGAAGGCGATATTCGAAACTTCAACATTTCTGTAACCATGACCGACGAGTTCATGGAACAGTTAGAAAAGAACCCAGACAAACAATGGTACTGTATCTTTAAGGGAAAGAAAACAAAGCCTCACAAGGTGTTTCGCCACCCCAACGGCTCGGTCTTCAAGGCAGAAGAGACAGACATTACCGCAAAAGAACTCTTTGACCTGCTGGTGGAGCACGCCTGGCTGAACGGGGAACCCGGTATTGCTTTCATCGATACCGTCAACCGCACCAATCCCTTGCCTGACATGGGCCCTCTTCAGGCCTCTAATCCCTGCGGTGAGCAGTTTCTGCACGCTTATGACAACTGCAACCTTGGGTCCCTGAACTTAGCAACCTTTGTGAAGCAAAAGAAGGTAGATTTTAAGAGATTGCGCTTTGCAACGAGGACCGCAGTGCGTTTAATGGATAATGTCATTGACAAGTTTGATTTTCCCGTAAAGGACGTAACTGAACTTGCACAAAAGAACCGCAGGATTGGTTTGGGTATTATGGGATTTGCAGACATGCTCTACCAATTGGGGATAAGGTACCACTCAAAGCAGGGATTCGCCGCCGCAGAAAAGGTGATGGGGTTCGTTAATAAAGAGGCGTATCTTATGTCCCAAGTTCTGGCAAAGGAGAAGGGCAAATTCGCAAACTACAAGAAATCCATCTTTGGAAAAAAGAAGGTTCAGCATGCTGCAGCCCAAAAGTGGGGCATGGGAAAGAAGATGAGAAATGTTGCCCTGACCACAGTGGCTCCTACGGGCTCCATCTCTATGATGTTTGATGCTTCCTCTGGCATTGAGCCCAACTTTGCCTTAGCCTACATCAAACAAGATAAGGACGGCCAGCAGTACCAGTACTTCAACCAGCATTTCAAGAAAGCTCTGGAGCGCTATAAGTTTTCTGCAAAAGAACAGGACAAGATTTTAAAAGAAGTCATTGAGAAGGGAACTATTCAGCATTTGGAGGATTTACCAAAAGCATTTAGAGATACGTTTGTGGTTGCAATGGATATTCCGGGTTTGGACCACATGAGAATGCAGGCTGCTTTTCAGCGTAACGTGGATAACTCCATTTCAAAGACCGTAAACTTTCCCAACGAGGCAACCAGAGAGGAAGTTGCAGATACTTTTGTGCAGGCCTGGAAGATGGGATGTAAGGCGTGTACCGTGTATCGAGACGGCAGCCGGGTTATACAGATTCTCAACGTGGGCTTAGGAGACAACATCATTGCTCCCACCGAGGCGCTGGAAAATCGTACAAAAGCCCTGAGTATTAGTGCAGAACAGGGTAAGCTCAGGCAGAGACCCGAGGTCATGTCGGGAAACACGTACCGCGTCAAGACAGGGTATGGTAATCTCTATGTCACCGTGAATAACGACGAGAAGGGAAAACCCTTTGAAGTGTTTGCCACCATTGGCAAGTCAGGAGGATTCTTTCAAGAACAGTCAGAAGCAATCTGTAAACTCATTTCCATTTCTTTGAGGGCGGGGGTCGCAGCAGATGAGATTGTGAAGCACCTGAAAGGTATTCGGGGACCAATGCCCGTATTCACCGACAAAGGAACCATTCTTTCTTTGCCAGACGCCTTGGGTAAAATTTTAGAGCAGCACGTGACAGCCACAGGAACAGTTCAAGAAGTTATCTCCCGCCCAGAAAAGCAAGAAGTGCTGCCCTTTGCTGGAGACTCTACGGCAAAGATGGAAATGGCGGATTTTGGATTTATGCCAGGATGCCCGGATTGCGGAGCTCAACTTTTAATGCAGGAAGGATGCATTTCCTGCAAGATGTGTGGGTTTAGTAGGTGTACTTAAGGCTTGGCAACAAAGTTCCAAAATATCGATTGTCCCCGCCTCCAGTACGGCGGGGCAATCTGCGCTCTCGGCAGTTTTCCGCCTCGTTAACGGACCATGCAAAACTGCCTCCGAGAGCTATTTTGTTAATTTGTTGCCTCGCTCTTTTAAGATATGGCATTATTTTATACCGGAAAGGGAGACAAAGGTTCGTCTCTTGTTGGAAAAAAGAAATATCCCAAGGATTCTCCCATCTTAGAAGTGCTGGGTGATTTAGATGAGTTAAACTCTCTACTGGGGCTTATTCGCAGCACCGCAAAGAAAGAATTGCAAAAAAAGCTTTTTTTGGTACAGGAAAACCTGTTTATTATCCAGGCAAGAATAGCCTGGTTGATGTTTAAAAAGTTTGAAAGTCCTCAGATGACAAAAGGTAAGATTCGAAAGATGGAACAAGAGATTGACGGGATGGAGAAGAAGATAAAGCCAGAACGTGGGTTCATCATTCCAGGAGAAAATGAGCAGGCCTCGTGGCTGGACTATGCCAGGGCGGTAGCACGCCGCGCAGAGAGATCAGCAGTAAAGCTCAACAAAAAACACAAACTTCCACAAGAGCTTATAACTTACCTGAACCGGCTCTCCAGCTACCTGTATGCTTTAGCGAGACTTGAGATTTCAGAAGGTAAAATCAGAGAAAAGAAACCAACATACAAATAGCAATGAAGCGGCATCTTCTTATTGGATTTTTGTTGGCTGCCCTAGGAATTGCTTTGGCAGGGCGCCTGATTCCTCACCCCCCAAACTTTACTCCGGTAGGTGCTTTGGCTTTGTTTGCCGGCATATATCTTGCCAGAAAAAGCAGGTGGGCCCTTGTCCTCCCATTGGCCGTGATGTTTTTGGCTGACCTTGTCATTGGGTTTTATGATGTAAAGTTAATGCTTGTGGTGTACGGAAGCTTTCTGTTCTATGGTATCTTTGGCCTGCTTATCAAAGGCAGAAAGAACCTTGGAACCATAACACTGGCAACCCTGGCAGGATCGTTTCTCTTTTATCTCTTCACCAACTTTGCCGTGTGGGCTTTTTCTCCTTTGTACGCCCCAACCCTAGAAGGTCTTATGCTTTCTTATACAATGGGTCTCCCCTTCTTGAAATATACTCTACTGGGAGACCTCTTCTTTGTCGGAGTGTTTGTTGGAGCATACGAACTTGCCCTTGCGGTGTTGCATAGAAAGCAATTTTTCCTTAATGAAATTAAGGAATCCTTAATCTCATTAAGGAGATATTGAAGGAACACAAAACCGCCCCTTCTGGGGCGATTTTGCTTTTGGAGCGGGCGAGCAGAATCGAACTGCCGTCTAGTCGTTGGCAACGACTCATAATAGCCACTATACCACGCCCGCCTTCGCCAGCCGTAGCTGGCTTCGGTCGCACGCCGCCATAGCTTTGGCGACGGCGCGCGGGCAAGACCCGCAAAGAAGACAGCGAAGGCTGGACTTTGTGCCGCGGGAGTGAATTGAACACTCGACACGAGGCTCTTCAAGCCACTGCTCTACCACTGAGCTACCGCGGCATATTTATTTTTCAAGGCTCTGGAAATAATACTTTATAGCATCTTTATACGTATTTTCAAAGCCTATGCTATCAACTTCTTCTTTGGTAATCCAGCGAAAGTTCTTGTGTTCAGGGCTTATCGAGATTTCACCTCTTTTCCAGAAACAACGGAAACCTACCAAAAACAGAAGGAACTTTAGGTCCGGGTGTGGTTGTCGTATCCACGCATGAAACGCAGAGCCGATTTCAATGTCTGCACTCTCTCCAATCTCCTCTCTTACTTCTCGGCTTAATGCAGCTGCTACATCTTCCTCAATCTGAACTTTACCACCCGGCAACTCCCACTGTCCATCTTGGTCCTGGACGATGAGAAGTTTTTCTCCATCGGCAATAAAAGCTTTCAAGCCGACGTAGAAGATTTGATCGTTTTGTCCCATGCTTTTGGTGGGCAGCACAGGATTTGAACCCGTAACCCCCGCGATGTAAACGCGATGCTCTACCGTTGAGCTAGCTGCCCCTTCGAAATGGTGCGGACGAGAGGACTCGAACCTCCACGGGATTGCTCCCACAAGCCCCTCAAGCTTGCGTGTCTCGCCAATTCCACCACGTCCGCAAATGTTAAGCAGCTTTCTCTTCTTCAGCAGATTGTTCCTCGACAGGTTCTTTTGGTGCTGGCACTTCTTTCTGGGGTTCCTTTTCTGGGACTTCCAGATTGAAAGCTTTTGCTTTGAGCCGCGCCTTTCTTCCTTTAGCTTCCCGTAGGTAATAAAGCTTTGCTCTTCTTACCTTAGACCTTCGTACAATCTCAATTTTGTCAATCAAGGGTGAGTGCAAAGGGAAGATTCGCTCAACCCCAACGCCCTGGGTTATCTTTCTTACGGTAACGGTGCTCGTGATTCCCTTGCCATGCTTTTTGGCAAGCACTATACCCTCAAATACCTGGATTCTTTCTTTGCCCCCTTCCTTGATTTTTTGGTGTACCCGAATCACGTCGCCTGGTCGAACGTCGGGCACGTTTTGTTTTAGTGTCATATTCGCTACTGCTTCTAGCTTTGTGGTCATAATGTCTTGAAGCATGCAACGTGAAGCGTGAAACATAAAAATAAGGTTTCGCGTTTCATGTTTTAAGTTTCATGAGAACTTCTTGTAAATCCTCTGATAATTCTGACGTGAATTCTTTGGTAGTCCCATCTGGCATGGTGAGCTGCAATGAGTGCGCATGAAGGAATTGTCTGTTGAGTCCTTTTGGAACCTGTTGGCCTTTAAATCCATAGAGCCTATCTCCTGCAATGGGATGGCCAAGGTGGCTGAGATGTATCCTGATCTGATGCTTTCTCCCTGTCTTGGGTTTTACCTCTAAGAAGGCATATCCTTGATATTGTTTGAGTACCCGGTATTTGCTGCTGGCTTCCCGTTTTCCTTCAGCCCCAGGTTCCCCCGGCAAGAACACTTTTTGTTTTCTGCGGTCGTTTGGGGATCTCCCCAACAGTGCTTCAATCTCTCCTTGTTCTTTTCTTACATTGCCTTGTACTAAACAAAGGTAGGTTTTTTGTATCTTTCTTGTTTGGAACTGTCCTCTAAAGTACTCGAGAGCATCTCTTGTTTTTGCCACCAAGAGTACTCCCGATGTGTCTTTGTCTAAGCGGTGCGCTGGAGAAAAACCTTCTGGCAAGAGTTTCTGTATTCCCTCAATATCAATGCCAGCAGGTTTGTCTACAACCTGGAGTGTAGCATTTTCAAAGAGAATATTCAAGCTCATGGTGGGCGGTACAGGGATCGAACCTGTCACCTTCACAATGTCAATGTGACGCTCTAACCAAATGAGCTAACCGCCCAGGATTATACTAGTGGGCACGCCTGGACTCGAACCAGGAACCGCCAAGGTATAAGCTTGGTGCTCTAACCATTGAGCTACGTGCCCTCATCCTTAATTTCATTAAGGGAATATCCGTTATTTCCTTTGTTTCTTGCCTACTATTTTCTCAAACTCTTCCCGTTCTATCGTCTCCTTTTCTATCAGAATCCTGGCTATCTTTTCAAGGGTTGCTTTCTTTTTTCTCAGGATTTTTTCTGCAGTCTTTCTGGCATTTTCTAAGAGTTTTGCCACTTCTTTGTCTATCTCCTCTGCTACCTTTTCTGAATAGTTCTGGGTTTCGGGCCCCCTTCTTCCCAGAAACATTATTGTATCGTCGCGCTCCCCAAAGGTGACAGGGCCGAGCTTTTCTGACATGCCGAACTGTTTTATCAGAGAGCGCGCAATTTCAGTTGCCTTTTCCAAATCATTGGAGGACCCGGTGGTAATTTCTTTAAACTTGAGTCGTTCTGCTGCATACCCACCGAGCAGCACCGCTAAGTCTGAGAGAAACTCTGCCTTGGTTTTTAAGTGTTTCTCCTCGCTTGGAAGTTTTAAAGTATATCCTCCTGCTCTTCCCCGGGAAATAATGGAAACCTTGCGTACCGGATCTCCATGAGGAACTAAGGAAGCTACCAAAGCATGGCCTGCTTCATGAAAGGCGGTAATCTCCTTTTCTTTTTTGCTCAAGACATGGCTCTTTCGTTCGGGGCCCAAGAGCACCTTGTCAATGGATTCCAGCAGTTCTTCCTGGCTAATTTGCAGTTTGTTTCTGCGTGCAGCAAAGATGGCAGCCTCATTCATTAAGTTTTCCAAATCGGCTCCCGCAAACCCTGGAGTGCGTTCAGCTACCTCTCTTAAGTTGGTGTTTTGAGCCAAAGGCTTTCCCCTGCCGTGAATTTTCAAGATTGCCTCCCGGTCATTAATATCTGGCAAGTCAAGCATGATTCTCCGGTCAAACCTTCCGGGACGCAACAAAGCCGGGTCCAGCACGTCTGGCCTGTTGGTGGCAGCAATCACAATGGTGGTGGAATCCCTTTCAAAACCGTCCATCTCCACTAAAATCTGGTTTAAGGTTTGTTCTCGTTCGTCATGTCCTCCCCCAAACCCGAATCCCCGCTGCCTGCCAATGGCGTCCAGCTCGTCAATAAAGATAATGCTGCGTCCTGCCTTTTTTGCTGTGGAGAAAAGATCTCTTACTCTCGAGGAACCAACTCCCACAAACATTTCAATGAACTCAGACCCAGAAGCAGAAAAGAAGGGAACGCCGGCCTCGTTTGCCACGGCTCTTGCCAGCAAGGTTTTTCCTGTGCCCGGGGGACCAATCAAGAGAACACCTCGTGGGATTTTAGCCCCCATCTGCAGGTACTTTCTAGGGTTTTTTAAAAAGTCCACAACTTCATTGAGTTCTTCTTTTGCTTCTTTTAACCCCGCAACATCTTTGAAGGTGATGCGTTCCTTGCTCGTTCCTTCAGCGCCAAACAGCCGCGCTTTTGCCCTGGTAAAGTCAAAGGCCTGGCCCAATCCTGCTTTTGCTTGACGGAAGATAAAGAAGAAGAAGAAAGCAAACAATAGAAGGGGAAGAAGGATAAAAGATAAAGGAGCCAGCCAGATTAAAATGCCGGTCTCTTTTTTGGTCTCAATTTCTACCCCTGCCAGGGCTTCCCTTGAAAGGCCAAGGTTAAGCAGGGTTTCGCTAAGAGCTGCGTCCTGCTCTTTCATTGAGGTTTTCTCAACTCCCTCTTCTTTATAGGTAATGTTCAGTTCACCTGTTGTAACGCTTACCTTTTCTATGCTTCCTGCCTCAATATCTGCGACCAGTTGCGTCAAGGAAATGACGTCCTTTTGCTCAAAGGGTTTAGCAAACGCAGCAAACAAAACCGAGATTGCTAAGAAGATCAGGATGACAAAGAAAAGGTTTTTGCCTAGGTTTTTCATCGTAAATTTTATTGTGTGAAATTTCAGTTTCCCCCGTGTAGGAAATTATTCAAAACCGAGGGTTTTGAAAAGAAGGGGGGTCGGGGGAAACTGTGTGACCGTGGGGTTAGTATATCAAAATAGGGTTGAATTTCAAGGGAAAAGAATAACCCCCGTACCCATTCGCGCCACGGCAAAGGTGTATGGGGGTTCTGGCGGCTTAGGAACTCTCGTCGATTTTACGACCCTGAAAGTCGGTTTCCGCTATCCATCGGTCGTGCTCCTCCTTGGGTACTCCTTCCAGCACACGCTTGAGGTAGCTGCCCCGCACCGGCATGGACTCCAAGCCTGGCGCGATGAAGGTAAGTACCTGGGCGTCCTCGGGGACTGGGGAAATGTAGTCGGTCACGTCGACCAGCTCATATCCTTGTTCCCGCTGTGCGAGGCGTGCCAGCTCCGATGGGTTCACCTCCACGAGCACCCCACGGACCACGCTGCCCTCCTCTTTTCTGATGTTGAGGTAGGCGTGCTCGAGGCCGGCCTTGTTGAAGACTCGTTGGTAGTCCTGGAGGTCTGCCCATCCAGCGTGCTTCTTGCCGGGAAGAGTGCCCTGGAGATTATTCTCGCTGAGAAGACTCCCGTATCCGAATACAAAGGTACGCGGCATGTCTTCCTCCTTGGTGTTGCCGAGCTTCGCTACCAAGTTCTTACCATACTTTATAAGTTTCGTCAAGTAGTTCATGTATGCGTTATCCTAAAACTCTTGTTTGCCTTCTCATGCTGTTTCCTCTTTCGGCTCGGACTGGTCTTTTCGCAAAGCTCCAGAGAGATTCTGCAAAAGACTTGCAATATCTTTTTGTACCGAGAAAGAAGAGGTTGCGATGGGGCGGGCAAAGATGAGTTTGTACAAGCGAGGAACGTTTTGAATGATGCGCCCACCCATGCGTGGAACTGAATCTATCATGATAAACTCAGAGTCGCTCTTGAGCTCCCAGGGAAAAGCTCCCTGGCGTTCAAACGTGAGCTCTTTGGTTTCGGGGGACCAAGAGTAGATGCCGCTTCCCAAAGGCAGCTTCATTTCATATACGCCCTTGGGGGCAAGGGATATGTGCGCAATGGGAAGTCTGTTTTTGAGCTGCTCATTTACTTTTTCAAAGTCAAAGGGTTCTTGGATGTTGAGGTGTGCCATGAGGTGGAAGAACTCCATGGGGGGAACCTGGTTTTGAGCCATGACCATTAAAGAATACATGGGAAGTGCTCCCGTAAAGCGGGGGTTGCATTCTAGGGGGAAGATTTCTTCTTTTACTGTGTCGTAAATAAAGTCAACGCCAAAAATTCCTCGAAATCCTTGATTAGCAAGAAAGGCTCCGATTCGCTCCATCATGGTCTGCGCATCGCGCTCTACCCGTTCTGGCCATGAGCGAAAACTCCAGTCGTGTCCAAGAAATACCCCGGTTGGAAGCTGATTGTGTAAAGCTTCTGGTACGTCAATGAGTTGAAGCTGGAGAGGAGAGGTGAGTACTCCCAGATGCGTTATGCACCCAACTATGGAAGTAGAGTGGCCTTCCACGAGCGGGGACACCTGAATCTCTTTGAATCGTTCATCGACAGAAAGGATATCATGCATGATCTGCCATTCTTTCTCGTTGCGAACGAAAAAGGTGCCCTGTTCTCCTGCTACGTCAAAGTCGCCCCGTTGAACCACAAAGGGTTTGTCCCAGCGAGCAAAGATTTCTTGAAAAGATTTGGAGAGAAATGTTTCTTTTGCCCCTCTTAGTTCTTTAAGATGCGCCAAATCAAGACTCTGCACCACATCGCGAAAATCCCGTTTGAGCAGCATGTTTTCAAAAGCCTCTGGGCGGTTTCCTATCCAATCAAGACCCTGTTCTTCCAACTTCTTTATAATCGGAGGGGTGGTTTGATAGAACATGAGACGGAAGGGCCGCCGCCGTGATTTCAAAAATGCCTGGAACGCATAATTCCCCAATAAGTAGTTCGTAGAGTGAATTTTTGGTGCAACCTTGGGAAACTTTTCTTCCAGACAGAAAATAGAAGCGTAATTCCGTAGAACATCAAGGTCTGCAGTATCTTTTACGACATAGATTTGGTAGTTCTTTAAGAACAACGCGGGAACGATGCGTGGGTAGGGAGCAATACCCAGAGCGATAATCGTTTTTTCCTGCATCTTTTGGAGAATTTCTTTTAGCCGGGGAACTGTCTTCTCCCAAGATTGCATAAAGGCTTGGTTCATTTGGTTAGTATAGAGGAAATGAGGGGTTTATGAAAACAAAGAAGGGTCCGGGGACAGACGATTCTACGAGAGAATCGCTCCCCGGACCCCTTGCGCTTCGCGGCCTAGGCTGGCTTACAGGAACGGACCGGCGGGTAGCCCTGTCCCTCCTTCTGCTCCCCGGGACGGAAGTACACGGCGGCCATGGCAGCCACCATGTGTACCTCGCCCTGCACACCCACGAGGTCGTTGCCGAAGAGGTGGTATGTGATACCGTCCTCTCCGAGCAAGCGTCCCGTGTTCGTGATTGGGTTGAAGAAGAGCACATGGCCCCTCTTCCACCCATCCTGGTTGGGGACCTCCTTGGGTTCCCACACCGCCGGCGTGGGCTCTTCCAGCGGCGTCCCCCCCATCGTGTCGAGGACTCCGTTGACGACCCTAGCCATGGTGGCGAGGACGTTGCCCATGCCTCTCCAGGTTTCCCGGTAGTCTGCGTCCGGGTAGGCGTAGATCGGGTTGCTGGGGACGAAGCGGACCTCGTCTTCCACAACCCGTATCCACCCTGCATAGACCTCCTGGACCACGACGTAGAAGCGGCCCTTGCGAGAGAGCAGGGATACCTGCACATCCTTGAAGCGCAGGTTGGAGTCCAGCAGGATGATGTCCACATTGTCCTTCCCACGCTCTCGCGTGTGAGGGACCCAGACGTTTCCTTGCTGCTTCCACTGCACAGGGACCTGGAGCAGGAACTCCATGTCCTCTGCGTACTCGAAGGGCTGGCCTCCGTAGATGGCGATGGGGGTGATCCCATTGCCCTTGGCCCGGACCCTGATGTCGATGACATCGGGGCGTCCAGCGACACTCAGCGAACATCCTCTGTACCCGGGACCGCCGAAGACTCTTCCCTGTTGTCCTTTTGTCAGGACAGCCACTCCAAATGCATCCACTGGAGCACCTCCTACCTTGTCGAGGGCTAAGTTTGGACCCTCGTACTGGGTGTATTTATACCATTTTATTCTATATTTGTCAAGCTCTCGCTCCGCATATATCCCTAATGAAATTAAGGAGTGGAAAACCAAGCTAAGCTTAGGCAATACAATTAAACCTATCGCTGTGTGCCTAAATGAAATTTAGGTGTGGATAACTTAACGAGATTAAGGATATAATGCAGATATGGCATTTATGATTCTCCTTGTCTTGCTATTTTTACCCAGCGTTGTGCTTGCTCAGCAGGATTCTTCGGTTCTCATAAACGAGATAGCATGGATGGGTTCATCTGTGGACGGGGTGGATGCAAACCAGTATTGGCGCTACGAATGGTTGGAACTGCACAATACAAAGGATGTTCCATTTTTGTTGGATGGATGGAATGTTGAGCTGTATCGGCAAGATGAATTGTATTTCGTGATTCCTCTTGCCGGCACCATTTTTCAAGGTGGATATTTTCTGGTTGCGGCTCATGACAAGATTCCAAATGCTGATGTGAACTATGCAAACCTTGGAGGGAAGTTTTTGAATAATGGTATGAGGGTGGCGTTGAAAGACGGGGTTGGGAACATTATCGATGAAATTGACGCGCAGGACGGCTGGCCAGCTGGAAACAATGAAACCAAACGCACCATGGAGCGGACGGGTGTTTTGCAGGCCGAAACTTTAGCGGAGGCCTGGCAGACGAGCGCAAAAGTGGGTGGAACTCCAAAAAGTCAGAACAGTGAAGGGTTTAAAGAATTAGTTGCCAATCTTTCTTCTTTTGCAAACAAAAAAGACCCAGCTGGATCTTTCTCTAAAGAATCGGTGTTTAGTCCTCCTGCGTTTCTTGCTTTTAGCTTGGCTCTTTCGTCTGCTCTTTTGATTCTGCTGCTGCGACGGGTTCTTGCCCGGCGAGCCTGAGAGACATTCGGTGTTCTTCAGGATTAATCTCCAAGATTTGAAACTTTAAGGTAGCTCCCACGCCCAGTGCTTTTTCCATTGCCTTTCTTGTTCCAAACTCTGAGATGTGACACAACCCCTGGATCTTGGGTTCGATTTCCACAAAGGTACCAAAGGGGTTGAGCTTGGTTACCGTGCCTTGTACCTCGTCTCCTTTCTGGTACTTTTTGGCCGCCTCTTTCCAAGGGTCTTCTTTTAAGGTCTTTAAGGAAAGGGATGCCCTGCCGTTTGAAATGTCAATGATTTGAGCCTTCACCCGGTCCCCAACCTTTAAAAACAAGGAAGGGTCTTCAATGATTTGCCAGTCAATCTCTGAAATGTGAATCAATCCCTCAATCTCCTCTCCCTTGGCCCCAAACTTCACAAAAGCCCCAAAATCAACCACGCCGGTAATCTCACCCTCCACCACGTCTCCTACCTTGTACTGAGATAGGATTTCTCTTACCTTTCTTCGTTCCTTTGAGCGTTCTGAAAGTATGACTTTTCCTTCCTTGGGATCCAGGTCAAAGATTTCAACCTCAAGCTCTTCTCCCATGAAAGCTTGCAAGGCCTGGAGGATTTTTATGGAGTCCCCGTCTTCCACCTTTGGGTAGTGCTCTTGGGAAAGTTGGGATACAGGCAGAAAAGCCTGCATACCAAAGACATCAGCTAAAAGGCCTCCTTTGTTTGCCCCTATGATTTTCACCTTCAGGAGTTCTTCTGTCGCTTTTTGTTCCTTGAGTTTTTGCCAGGCGAGTTCTCGGCCTGCTTCCCGCAAGGAGAGCTCAATGTATCCATCCTCGTTTTCCAACTCTACGATTTTGGCGGTAACCGTGTCTTCTTTCTTCACGCCTTTGAGCTGATCTTTTTCTTCCAAAAACTCCCGGCCGAAGATAATGCCGGTCCCCCGAGGGCCCAAGTTTAAGTACACAGACGATCTTCCAATGCCAATGACAATGCCCTCTACAATGTCTCCTACTCGAAACGGACGCAGCATCTCCAGCTTTTCTGGTGTTCTTCCTTGCATAGTTTGCATGTCCTACACTTTACACTATTATCATCAATTTTGTCAATCCAGCATCACCTTTACTCCATGAATTTCTTCTAAAAGTGATGCTGGGCCAATGCTTCTTAGTTTGCAAAAATACTTAATTTTGTTATAATGGTACTTGTAGATTAGATATTTAAGGTAAGTATCATTTGTGCCAGCCGGCACATAATAGACATATTATGCAGATCGTGTGGAAAGGCCAGGCCTGCTTTCACATTACCACCTCGCGAGGGAAGCAGGAGCAGATAAAGATTCTCATTGATCCCTTTGAAGATTCCCTCGGATTGAAACTGCCTCCCCAGGAGGCAGATATTGTACTGGTCACGCACGGCCACTTTGACCATAACAATGTGAAGGTTGCAAAAGGAGATCCCTTTGTTATTGATTCTCCAGGAGAGTACGAGGCAAAATCAGTGTTTGTGCAGGGAATTGCAACCTTTCATGACGATGTTGAGGGAAAAGAACGTGGCTCAAACACGGTATACACCATTTCTGCAGAAGGTATTACCTTGTGTCATATGGGTGATTTTGGGCAAAAGGAACTGACCCCAGAGCAGGTAGAAAGGATCGGGCAGGTTAACGTGTTACTGATTCCGGTTGGGGGCACGTATACTATCAACGGCAAGGACGCAGGAAAAATCATTTCGCAAATTGAACCCAACATTATCATTCCCATGCACTACGCTTTGCCAAAACTTAAGGTAAAGTTGGCCCCGGTAGAAGAGTTTTTGCGCGCAATGGGCAAAAAGGGACTTGAACCCCAAGGAAAGCTTAGCTTGAAAGCAAAGGATGTTGCAGGAGAAAAAGAAGAAGCAGAGATTGTGGTCTTAAAGCCGCAATGAAGATTCAAGAGCTCCCAGTAAAGCAGCGCAAAGTGATTCTGTGGGCGGTGGTTGCGGTGCTGGGAATCATGCTCTTTTTTTGGTGGGGAAGGAATGTTAAAGAAACCCTAGAGAATGTTTCTCTTCCCAAAGTTCCAAAAGAGCTTAAAGAAAGTCTACAGCGTACGCAAGAAGAATTCACATTCCCAGCATTTGAAGAGATAGAGATTCCAGAAGAGGTTTTTAAAGAACTACAAGAATATGGCCAAAGCCAAGGACAATAGTGAAGAAAAGGCAGCAATAGGTGTGGTTCAGCCCCGAGAAATCGTGGAAGAGATGCGCGAGTCCTACTTGGACTATGCAATGTCTGTTATTGTGGCTCGCGCCCTGCCCGATGTGAGAGACGGCTTAAAACCTGTGCACCGCAGAATCTTGTTTGCCATGCACGAGGACGGTTTAACACATACTGCAAAATACCGAAAATCAGCTACGGTAGTGGGAAGTACTTTGGGACGCTATCACCCGCACGGAGACACCGCGGTCTATGATTCTTTGGTTCGCATGGCCCAGAATTTTGAATTAAGATACCCTCTAATTGATGGGCAGGGAAACTTTGGATCTATAGATGGGGACAGTGCGGCTGCCATGCGCTACTCAGAAGCCAGAATGTCCAAGATAGGAGAAGAGCTGCTCCGTGATATTGGCAAGGATACGGTGGATTTTGTTGATAACTACGACGGCACCAGAAAAGAACCCGTGGTGCTTCCCTCCCCCGTGCCTCAGCTGCTTTTGAACGGAACCCTGGGAATTGCAGTGGGCATGGCAACCAATATCCCACCCCATAACTTACGGGAACTGATTGATGCCTTAAACTTCTTAATTGAACACCAAAAAGCCACCACCGAAGACCTCTTTTCTTTTATCAAAGGGCCAGACTTTCCAACCGGAGGCACCATTTTCAATAAACGAGAAATCATTGCTGTCTATTCTCAGGGCAAGGGACCAATTGTAATGAGAGGAAAGGCAGAGATTACAGAAGACCAAAAGAAACCCCAGATTATCATTACCGAGATTCCTTTTCAGGTGAACAAGGCATCTTTGGTAAAGCAGTTTGCAAAGCTGGTCCAGGAAAAAAAGATTGACGGAATCCGCGACATTCGAGATGAGTCAGACAAGGACGGCATGAGAATTGTTTTTGATCTGCAAAGAGATGCTTACCCCCAAAAGATTTTAAACCGTCTGTACAAGTTCTCTGACTTTCAAAAGACCTTTCACGTAAACCTTTTAGCTTTGGTAGACGGCATTCAGCCCAAGGTTCTTTCTTTGGTTGAGATTCTCCAGTATTTTATAGAGCACCGGCGTCAGGTGGTGCAGCGCCGCCTCCGGTATGACCTGACTCAGGCAAAGGACCGAGCACACATTTTGGAAGGTTTGCACAAGTGTTTGGCAAACATTGATAAAGTTATTAAGCTTATTCGGGCAGCTCAACACCGCGACGACGCAAAGATCAAATTGCAAAAAGCCTTTAGGCTTTCGGAACTTCAAGCAAACGCCATTCTGGATATGAGATTAGCCCAGCTGGCAAAGCTGGAGCGCAAAAAGATTGAAGACGAGTTAAAAGAAATGAGGGTAAAGATTAAAGAACTCACTGTCACCTTGGCATCTTCAAAGAAAATAGATGAGGTCATCAAAAAAGAGTTTGCGGCCGCTAAAGAAACCTTTGGGGATGAACGGAGAACCAGGGTACAAGTTGCTGGGGTGGGGGAGATTGCAGAAGAAGATTTGGTTGCAAAAGAAGAAACCATTATTACCTTAACCCAGGGTGGGTATATAAAGCGCATCAACCCTGCCACCTACAAGCTCCAAAAAAGAGGGGGCAAGGGCATTATTGGCATGAAGACCGTGTCAGACGACATTGTAGAGCACTTTTTGTACTGCAATACCCACGATTCTTTAATGGTCTTTACCGATTCTGGAAAGGTGTTTCAGCTGCCCGTGTACGAGATTCCAGAAGGAACCAGGGTGGCAAAAGGCCGTGGCCTGTTAAACTTTGTTGAGCTGAGCTCAAATGACAAGGTTCTTAACCTCTTTGCCCTTGGGAAAAAGGATACTGAGCAAGGCATAAAGTATATGGTTATGACTACCAAGGACGGGCTTGTCAAAAAGACGCCGCTGGAAGATTTTAAGAACGTGAGAAAGTCCGGCCTTATTGCAATTTCCTTAAAAAAAGGGGATGAACTGAGAATTGTGAGAAAGAGTACGGGACAAGACCAGATTATTGTCACTACCAAAAAGGGTCAGTCTATTCGGTTTAAGGAAAAAGATGCACGGGCTATGGGCAGAACCGCGGCCGGAACCCGGGCCATTCGCTTAAAAAAGGGAGATGAGGTGGTTGGCATGGATGTTATTGCTGGGAATAATGGAAGCTTAGCTTCCAAGGACTTGGAAGCTAAGCTTCCAAAAGAGGGTGATTATCTTTTGATTCTCACGGAAAATGGGTATGGCAAGCGCACTTCCTTAAAAGAATACCGGGTACAAACCAGAGGGGGGTCTGGCATTAAAACCGCAAACATTACCGCAAAAACAGGAAACCTGGTGTATGCCAAGGCGCTTTCTGGCGAGGAAGAAGACCTTATTGTTATTTCAAGAAAGGGCCAGGTTATCCGTACTGCCATTGCAGACATTGCAAAGATAAGCCGCTCTACGCAAGGGGTCAGAATCATGAGGCTTGACGAGAAAGACAAGGTGGCCTCAGCCGCAAGTTTGTAGGAAAAGGAAAGGGGAGGCATGCTGTAGCACGCCTCCCCTTTTGCGTTGCCTTCTTTTACGTCTCCCAGGGGAAGATCGCAGGGAAGATGGCATAGGTCTCCTCCCATTCCTCGCGAGGGGGGAGATCTTTAACAAGGGAGAACTTCTGGAGCCACGCAAGCGTGGCCACAGGAGACGCGATACAACGATAGTACTCAGTTTCTCCCTCAGTTATTATGTTCCCTTTATCTGCCTGGTCAGGACACCGAGGAGTGGGTTCTTTGCCTTTCGGGAATACGGTGAGCAGGATGTTTCCTGAATGTTCCTGCCCAAACGCTTCAAGCTGTACGAGGAATCTGGGTTTGGGTCCTTGTGCTTCTTCTGGCACAGGCCACGGTTCCTGGTAGGGCGTGAGAGTGGCGTATACGCCCCACTCCATACCTTCTTCAGGAAGCTCGCTTGCCAGAGAGAATTCTTTGACCCACGTAAGCAGGAGTAAAGGATTAAACCTGCATCGAACGCTATCTCCTCTCGCACTTTGGCCGAATACTTCGGCTTGCGCAGGGCATCCAGGGTGGTCAAAGACCGGGTCTGAGATGAGGTAGATGTCTAATCCGCCTATCTCCTCCTCGTCATCTTTTGTCGTGTAGCTAAACACGAAACGAGGATTGGGAGCTTGATAGGAGCCCTCCAAGGGTTCTGGGGTTGGAATAGGAGGATTCACTATCTGGTTGAGGAGCTTAATGAGCTCATCTTCGCTTGGAGACTCTCCTTTGTCTCCTTTATCTCCCCTTGGCCCCGGCTCCCCTCCTTCTCCTTGTATGCCCTGAGGCCCTGGTTCTCCTTGGACTCCTTGAGTTCCTGGTTCTCCTTGTATGCCCTGAGGCCCTGGTTCTCCTTGGACTCCTTGAGTTCCTGGTTCTCCTTGTATGCCTTGAGGCCCTGGTTCTCCTTGCAGTCCTCGTGAGTCTGTTCCTCCGGTGTCTTCCTTGGGTCCTTGCGGGTCCTCTACGCATGCCGCTATCAAGAAGACAGTGGCAAGCAAGAAAACCATCAGTCCCATGTGTCTCCTCATTGTGCTGCACCCCTCTTTCTCTGTTCTTTCTCTATGTGCAGAAATATATCATAATTCGTCAATATGTCAATGGTGCCGGGAGGTTTTTGGGATTGTGGATAACCCTGTTGCTATACCTTATCCTCCCAAGTACAATGACCTAATATGAAAAAGGCCCTGATTTTGGTTGTGTTTATAGCTTTCTTGTTTGGAGGAAGCTTTGTTGAAAGAATAGACGCTGCTCCGGTGTGTGGTGCTTGTGAGACGGATGCAAATTGTGATGGAGATCTGGTCTGTCAGGGAGCTGTGGAGGGAGCACAGGGACTGTGCCAAGAAAAAGATACGATTCAAATCTGCAATCCTCTTCAAACCGAGAACTTCACTGGTATTGTAAACAACATTCTTGACATTCTCTTTAACTTTGCCTTGCTGTTAACCCCTCTTATGATAGTGGTGGCAGGTATTATGTTTGTAACGGCAGGAGGAAGCCCAGAGCGCATCTCTACTGCCAAGCGTATTCTTTTATGGACTGCGGTAGGATTTGTGATTATCTTGCTGGCTAAAGGACTGATTGTGGTCTTGCGGGCTATCATAGGGTTTTAACAATTCCCATTTGGTGCTATGATACAGAAAGGTCGAGGTTTCACATAATTGAAGCAATAAACAAAAAGAATGAAAATAGTATTTGGTATTATGCTAGCGGTGAGTCTGCTGGTCATGGTGGGAGCCCCGGTAGCAATGGCTGTTCATGGAGGAGAACACCCTACCAATGGGCTTCCTGAAGGCCCACAAACGGGAGCTGACCTGCTTGACCGCATTGCCTTAATTGGCAATTGGGTCTTTGCCATTTTCCTGGCAATGTCAATCATCTATATTATTTTGGCTGCCTTCCAGTTTGTGACCGGTGGTGGTGACCCGGCCCAGGTGACTGCGGCGCGCCAAAAGCTCATTTATGCTGCAGTAGGAATTGCCATTGCTCTCTTGGCTGCAGGTTTTGACGATATTTTGAGGAATATTCTGGTAGGATAAAGCTTAATGAAACCCGCAAGGTATATTTTACTTTTTGGGATTGGAACAGCCCTCCTTATTTTTGTACTGGCAGGAGGGTCTGTGTTTGCACAGGGACTCGGAGAGCCGTGCGGACCCGGAGGAACGTGTAACTCTGGATTGACATGCAGTATAAGTAATGAGTGCTTGGCAGAATTACCAGAGGGTCCCCAGACGGCAGGAGCTGTCCTACAGATTATTCAACGGGTTGGAGAATGGGTTTTTGCCATCTTTCTTGCAATTTCTATTATCTTTCTCGTTTGGGGGGCGTTTGAGTTCGTAACAGGTGAGGGAAACCCAGAAAAGGTCTCTTCTGCCAAGAGGCGTCTCCTCTATGCCATTATTGGCATTGGGCTTGCCCTCCTTGCCAACGGGGTAGATGATGTGCTAAGAAGTATATTAACCTAAGAGGCCGAGTTTGAACGCATATTTGGCAATAGTATGAAAATACTTTTGGGAATAATCTTCCTTTTTGTGCTCATTTTCTCTCCAGTTGCTGTGTTTGCTGTAGAGGGAGACAGTTGCACCACAAACGCTGAGTGCGGCACTGGCTTCATTTGTAGCGGCGGACTTTGTGTTAATGAGAGCAAACTACCAGATACCAGCTTTCGCCTTGGAACCACCGAAGAGGCACCTAGTTCAGGTTCAGAAATTCTTGGCCGTATCGGTCTTATCGCAAACTGGGTCTTTGCCATATTCCTGGCAATATCTTTAATCTACATTCTCTTGGCTGCCTTCCAGTTTGTGACTGGAGGAGGGGATCCTGCCCAGGTGTCAGGAGCTCGCCAAAAGTTAATCTACGCTCTCATAGGAATTGCCATTGCCTTAATGGCTGCCGGTTTCCCTGCGATTCTCCGAAGCATTGTGACGTAAAGCTATGAAAAGAATACAAACTATTGGCCTCACTTTCTTTCTTGCAGTTTTCTTACTGATCTTATTGGCTCCAGCCACAGTTTTTGCTGCGGCGGAGTGTAGCACAGTAGGTGGAGGTAATTGTGAGGCAGCGGTTACAGCGGACTGCGAATGTGGAGGTGTTGCTGCAAAAGCAGGCGATTATTGCAAAGCTTCAAAGAGTGCCGTGTACGCAACAAAGGCTGATTGTAATTCAGGTACGGGCGAAATTCCCCCAGCTAATTTCCGTCTTGGAACAGAGAGTGAAGTGCCACAATCTGGTGGCGCAATACTTGCTCGTATTCAAATCATTGCCAACTGGGTCTTTGCCGTGTTTCTGGCAATATCTTTAATCTACATTGTCTTGGCTGCCTTCCAGTTTGTGACTGGAGGAGGGGATCCTGCACAAGTTTCGGGTGCAAGACAAAAGCTCATCTATGCCTTAATTGGCATTGCCATTGCTTTGATGGCAGCAGGATTCCCCGCTATCTTGCGGAGCATTGTAACGTAAATATTCTTTTTAAGACAAGGAGTACAATATGGCGAGGGAATTCCCTCGCTGTATTGTTTTTCTCTCAATTTTCAGCTATATTCAAAGCGCTGGGCAGGTGGCGAAACTGGCAAACGCACTAGCTTTAGGAGCTAGCGCCGCAAGGCTTGTGGGTTCAACTCCCACCCTGCCCACATCACATGAGGTTCGCCCCGTGATGAACACGGGGCGCCCTATGTTTATCATAGGGCGAATCCTCCCGGGCGCACCAAAGCAAAAGGGGGGTCACAAAGCAAAAGGGGGGTCAGACCCCCCTTTTGCTTTATCCTCTCACCTTCACCTTTTTTACTTTCTGGCGTTCAATCTTTGGAATGCGCAGGGTAAATACCCCGTCTTTCATGACAGCTTCTGCCCTTTCTCCGTCTACCTCTTCTGGCAGGATAATCTCCCTTAAAAAAGCTCCCCAGAAGCACTCTTGGTAAAAGTAGTTCTTACCTTTGTCTTCAACAACGTTCCTTCGCTCCCCTGAAATGCTAACGGTGTCGTTTTCAATGGAAATGTCCAGATCCTCTGGCTTCACCCCTGCAATGGTTGACTGAATAACGATTTCATCATCCGTCTGGTATACATCAACAGCCAACTCACCTTCTGGCTCAAACCAGTCAGGGGCTTCCTCTTTTGAGGGAGCCACATCTTCTTTCCCGCCAGAGGCGGGTCCGCCTCCGGAGGACTTTGAGGATTTCACCTGTATCTTCTTTTCTTCAGTATCCTTTTTCTTTTCCTCCTCGCCGGCGGATTGCTGTTGAGGCGACTTCTGCTTGGGCCGCTCTTCTTCCTTAAGCTCCTTCTCGTCCAATTCTTTCTCTTCAATGCCCATGCTGTTTCTTAACTTTTCAAAAAACGAAGGCATGTTACATTTGTAGTTTCGTTATCTTTTTTAGCTGTCGAAAAGCCAATGATACAAAAACTGCCAATCCCAGCAAGATAATGGCTGGGAAGAGGAGCTTTTGAATCCCATCTGCCTCTAGTATATAGAAGTTGAAGAAGCCATGCAAGAGGGTTGCCAAAAAGAGGCCAGCTGCCACGTACCAATACTTCCTTTTTTGGTCAAAGAAGGAACGGGCGAGAAAGTATCCAAAGGTTCCAGAAGTCAAGGCATGCAGAAAAGTGGCTCCCACCAGGCGTACCAAGGTTAAGGCCACAATGTTGGAGACAGGGGACGTAGGCCCCAATCCAAACAAGATTAAGATGTTTTCAAAGGCAGCAAACCCAAGAGCAGCTATTATCATGTAGAGCATGACGTCCACGGGTTCGTCTAAAGCTGGGTTTGCATACACAGAAAAGCGCACCACCAGGAACTTAAGCACTTCTTCTACCAAGGCCACTCCCAAGAAGATGTACAAAATCAGGATGACTCCTTCTGAGAAAGGAAGAAATGAGAATAAGGAGCGCAAGGTAAGTTCCAGGGCAATGGCAGGAAGCGTTGCCAGCATTCCCCAGAAAAACACCTTTCGAATAACGGAATTGGGCTCTGGGTGGGAATCTTTTCTCAAATAAAAGGCAAGCCAGATTATACTGGGAACAAAACCAAAGAAGAGAAACAGCGGATAATTCATAGTCCGCTTAAATCTCGTTTAGGAGCTCCTAAACGAGATTTAGTTACACAGGCCATTGCTCTATCAGCAAAGTTTTCTTTTTATCTTTTAAGGGAAGCTGCTGATACAGTTCTTCTGTGACAAAAGGAGTGAAGGGATGGAGAAGAGACAAGAGCTCTCGGAGAATGGAAAGCAGCACTCTTTGTCTTCCAGCCCTTTGGTTCTTTTGCGCCAGCACCTTCTTTGAATCCTCCAGCACCTTGTCAGCAAACGTGTGCCAGGCATAGTGATACAAGGTTTCCGCGGCTTGCGAAAGGCGGTATTCCTCAATAAGTTTAGTCACCTGCTTTTTGGTTTTCTCAAAGTCAGAGAGAATCTTTCTATCTTTGGCTGAGAGTTTAGGTTTTGCCTTTCCTTTGCCTGCCCCGAGCGAAGTTAAAGGGTAGTCTTTGGTGTTGATTTGAACGAACCTTGCAATGTTCCAAAGTTTGTTTGCAAAGTTGCGGTATCCTTTAACGCGGTCTTCAGACAGCTTGATATCGTTTCCGGGACCAGCTCCAATAATCAAAGACAGTCTGGTTGCGTCAGCCCCGTACTTTTCTACCATGGTTAAAGGATCAATGACGTTGCCCAGCGACTTTGACATCTTTCTACCTTTTTCATCTCTTACCAAACCGTGCAGGTATACGGTGCGAAAAGGAACTTTGCCCACGAGGTAGGTGCTCATTAAAATCATTCTTGCTACCCAGAAAAACAAGATGTCATACCCTGTTTCCAGAACCGAAGTAGGATGATAATTAGCAAGGTCGTTTTCTGGTCCGGGCTTGCCCCGCGTAGCGCTTTGCGCGAAGTGGGGCCAGCCCAAGGTAGAGAACGTCCACAGACCAGAGGAAAACCAGGTATCTAAGGTGTCGGGATCCTGCTTCCACGTGCCTGCCGTAGCATTGGCGAAGGCGGGGCCCTTCCCTCTGGGAGCCTGTATTCCCACATAGGTTTCTTTACCCTTGTACCAGACTGGGATCTGATGCCCAAACCATATCTGGCGGGAAATACACCAGTCGCGGAGGTTTTCAATCCAGTGAAAGTAGATTTTCTCAAAGCGTTTGGGAAGAATCTCAATTTGTTTTGTTTTCACCACATGAAGCATGAGCTTCTTTAACGTGGTATTCTGTCCCTTCTTTATTCCCTTAAGTCCTGCATGCGGAAACGGAAACTCTTTCTTTACATCCACAAACCACTGGCGCATAATTTGGGGTTCAATAATGCCTCCCCCCCTGGAATTGGTTGCAATGCGGTGGGTGTAATTCTTATCCACTTTTTCTAAGAGCCCTTTCTTTTGGAGCTTCTCTACAATCAAGGGACGGGCTTTTGTAATGTGCTGGCCTGTAAATTCCCCCGCAATAGGCAGGAGTTTTCCCTTCAGATCAATGATTTGTTCTTTGTCTAGGTTGTGACGCAGAGCTATCTCAAAGTCGGCTCTGTCGTGCCAGGGAGTAATGGTCATGACTCCGGTTCCAAAGTTCATGTCAATGGAGCTATCTTTGATGATGGTTGCAGTAATTTTCCCCCGTATCCACTCAAGCTCAATTTTGTCTCTCTGTTTGTACTTTTTGTACCTCTTGTCTTTTGGGTGCATGACCACATACTTGTCTCCAAACTTGGTTTCAGGACGGGCAGTACCAATGGTAAAGGGCCCGTATTTCAAGTAGTAAAAGGGGGCTTGTTCTTCTTTCCACTCAATCTCATCATCTGACACGGTGGTCTGCATCTTGGGATCCCAGTTCACAATGCGCTCACCGCGATAGATTAAACCTTCTTTATACATTCTCTCAAAGGCAGTTCTCACAGCCAGGCTCCGCTTTTCGTCCAGGGTATAGGCCTCACGGCTCCAGTCCAAAGAAGCCCCCATCTTTTTTACCTGGTGTACAATGGCGTCGTGGCTTTCTTTTGCAAACTGATACACAAGCTTGAGAAACTTTTCCCTGCCTAGGTCGTGTTTGGTCTTTCCTTCTTTTTTCAAAAGGGTTTGTTCTACCTTGGATTCTGTTGCAATGGCAGCATGGTCGGTTCCGGGCAGCCAAAGCGTCTTCTCCCCTTTCATTCGGTGGTAGCGAATAAGGATATCTTCCACCGCCAGCATGGCAGCGTGCCCCATGTGCAGGGTTCCCGTCACGTTTGGAGGAGGAAGAACAATGGAAAATGGTTTGGCAGTTTTCTTTGCCACCCTCTTTTTGGTAAGAACATCTGGATTAAAAAAGCCGCTCTTTTCCCAGAGTTGATAGATTTTGTCTTCCGTCTTTTGGGGGTTGTATGCTTTTGGCAACTCGTTCATAGTTATCCTTGTACATCCTTAGTCTAGCTAAAAATTCCTTAGCTAGACTAAGGAACTATTCATCTATTGTAAGCGCAGATTGGGGTCTGCGGCAATAGACTCGGGGTCTTTTGTATACCTCTTTTTGACAAGGAGAAAGTATCCCACAAAAGCCGGCATCACCCCATTGTCCGTTGCCAATGATTTCTTTGGAAGGAAGAGCGCTATCTTTTCTTTGCCTGCCGCTTCTTTAAGCTGTTTTCGTAACTCTTCATTTGCAGAAACTCCTCCCCCCAGGATAATACTCTTTGCGTTGTATTGCTTTGCAGCCCTCAGTGTTTTTTTGAGCAAGACATCAATGATTGCCTGCTGAATTTCTTGTGCCATTTTGCGTACATATTCTTTGGACTCCCGCACTTTCTTTGTTCTTTTCTGATAGTCATATAGTACCGCGGTTTTCAAGCCAGAAAAGCTAAAGTCAAGATCCTTGGTGTATATCATTGGCCTTGGGAGGTTAATGCCTAAACGAGATTTAGGCATGGCTGCGAGTTTTGCAATGGCGGGCTTGCCCGCCAGAGCCGCTGCAGCGGCGACGGCGGGTCCGCCGGGGTAAGGAAGCCCGAGAATTCTTGCGGTCTTGTCAAAGGCCTCTCCTGCTGCATCATCCCTGGTTTCTCCCAACAGCTCATATTTCCCCATTCCTTTCATGAGCAAGAGCTGAGTGTGTCCTCCCGACACCAAGAGAACGACAGCAGGAAAGATCTTGCCTAAATCTCGTTTAGGCAAACCGGTGAATAGACCAACCAAGAGATGCCCTTCCATATGGTCAACGGGGATTAAAGGAACGCTATATTTTTTAGCCAGTTCTTTTGCAAAGTTAATACCAGTCCACAAGCAAGGAGAAAGGCCCGGGCCGTAGGTTACAGCCACAGCATCAATCTTGAGATTCTTTTTTTGGAGCTTTGCTTTTCTCAACGCTGCTTTGAGAACAACGGGAAGATTCACGATATGCTCGCGTTTTGCCAGGTTGGGATACACTCCTCCATACTTTTTGTGTACCTCTATTTGAGAGGCAACAACGTTAGAAAGAATACGAAAGCGGGGCCAGGTTTTTCCTGCCTGCGCGGGCAGGCCCTTGCCTTCAACTATTGCAATGCCTGTGTCGTCGCACGAGGTTTCAATGCCGAGAATAGTCATACATTGAAAGCATAACAGAGGGTTGATTTTTTGCAATTTTTAAGGTAATATTAACCCGATTTGGCCCCATCGTCTAACGGCTAGGACACCACGCTTTCAATGTGGTAACACGGGTTCGATTCCCGTTGGGGCCACCTTATTTTATGTCTCTTCCAGAAAACTATTCCCATGTAGGCAGGGCAGGCGACCTTAAGAACACAGTGGAGCGGCGACTCTACCGGTTCTTAGAAATGCTCCCGGGTATTCTTGCTTGGGGAACCTTTGCGCTTGCCATTCTCTTTTCCTGGCTGCAGCCAGTCTGGGTGGCTTTCTTTATGATTGCGTTCGTAATCTATCTCTTGCTTCGTACTCTGTACTTCGCCTTTCATTTGTGGACCGGGTATCAACATATGCGAGTAAATGAGAAGAAAGACTGGATTGTGGAACTTAAGAACTTGCAAAAGGCAGAGTACCAGCTTCCCGTTTCTTCCTTCAAAGACCTGTGGCACCTTGTTGTTGTTTCAACATACAAGGAACCCTTAGAGGTGCTGCGTTCTACCTTTCAAGCATTGAAAGACAGTTCGTATCCAAAAGACAGAATGGTTGTGATACTCGGCATTGAACAAAGAGAAGGAGAGGTCGCAAAAGAGAAGGCAGCGATTCTTGAGATGGAGTTTGGGGGTGTGTTTTCAAAGTTTTTGGTTACCGAGCACCCAGACAACATTGAAGGAGAGATAGCCGGAAAAGGTTCCAACGAATCGTTTGCTGCAAAAAAGGCAAGAGAGTATTTTGACGAATTAAAGATTTCCTATCAAAATATCATCATTTCTTCCTTAGATGCTGACACCGTGGTGTACCCTCAGTATTTCTCCTGCCTTTCTTGGTATTACTTGACGACCCCGGATGCAACCCGCACCAGCTTTCAGCCAATCCCTTTGTACTTAAACAACATTTGGCAGGCGCCCCCCATTTCAAGAGTATTTGCCTTTTCTTCTACCTTCTGGCACACCATGAACCAACAGCGTCCAGAAAAACTCATTACCTTTTCTTCCCATGCAATGTCATTTCAGGCACTGGTGGATGTGAACTTCCGTGCCCCCAACGTGGTGAATGACGACTCACATATCTTTTGGCAGTGTTTTTTTAGGTATCAGGGAAACTACAAGGTGCAGTCTTTGTATTACCCTGTGTCCATGGATGCCAATGCAGCAAAAAGTTTGTGGACTACGCTAAAAAACATCTATCTGCAGCACCGAAGATGGGCCTATGGAGTAGGAGAAATAGCATACGTGTTTTTTGGGTTTTTAAAAGACAAAACCATCCCCCTGGGAAGAAAGCTGACCCTGGGAGTTGAGCTGCTGGAAAGCCACTGGACTTGGGCAACAGCCCCCCTTCTCATCTTTGTCTTAGGCTGGTTGCCCTTGATGCTGGGAGGAGACGCTTTTTCTGAAACTCTACTTTCTTACAACCTCCCCCGGTTTGTGAGCAATATGCTCACCTTTTCCATGCTTGGACTGATTGGAACTGGAGTCTTGAGCTTGTACCTGCTGCCAAAGCGAAAGCCGAGCTTTGGCAAGATGAAAGCCTTTTGGTTTGTTGCCCAGTGGATCTTGCTTCCCCTGTCCATGATTTTTCTCATGGCGCTCCCTGCTTTGGAAGCACAAACCAGATGGATGTTGGGAAAATACCTTGGTTTTTGGGTAACTCCAAAACACAGAAGTTGAGGCCTTAGCGTAAATTCCATTTAGGAACTCCTAAATGAAATTTAAGCAGACAAAGATTACTCCAAGTGCAGCTTCTCTCGGAGCTCTTCTACTCGTTTCTTAAGTAAGGGGTGGTTTTTTAGAGAGATGTCTTGTTCTAAAAGCTTTTCTGCTGCCTCCCTAGTTTCTTGAACCAAGGGAAGGTTTGCCAAGTTTTTCATGGCAAAGTCAGGCAGCCCCCATTGCTTGTTTCCAGAAAAGTCTCCCGGGCCGCGGAGCTCTAAGTCTCTCTCTGCTAGTTGAAATCCGTTCTCAGATTCAAGTAAAGCTTTTAAGCGTTGTTTTGTTGCGGCGCTTTTGGATTCTGAAAACAAGAGGCAGTATGATTGATAGCGAGACCTCCCCACTCTTCCTCGAAACTGGTGGAGTTGGGCCAACCCAAACCTGTCTGCGCCCTCAATCATCATGACGGAGGCATTGGGAATATCCACCCCCACCTCTACAACCGATGTTGAAACAAGAATGTCTGTTTTCCCTCTTTTAAAGCGCCGCATGATTTGTTCTTTTTCTGGCGCCCCCATTTTCCCATGGAGCATTGCAACTTCAAAGCCAGGGAATACATCCCTTGAGAGCTTTTCATACTCCTCTTTTACGGTCTTCAATTCTGATTTCTCTCCTTCTTCTACTTTCTCAATGCGAGGACAAATCACAAACACCTGTCTTCCCTTTTTCACTTCTTTTGCAATGAACTTGTATGCCTTTGCCCGTTCTTCTGGCGCCACAATCTTGGTTTCAATCCTCTTTCTTCCCTTGGGAAGCTCGTCAATAATCGTGGGGTCTAAATCCCCATACACGCTCATTGCCAACGTTCTTGGAATGGGGGTTGCGGTCATGGAAAGAAAGTGAGGAATGAGCTGTGATCTGTGTTGAAGCTTTTTTCTTTGCTGTACGCCAAAGCGGTGTTGTTCGTCAATAATAACCAAGGCAAGGTTGTTGAACTTTACCTTGTCTTGAATTAAGGCGTGGGTGCCGATGAGAACGTCAACGGTTCCTTCTTTGACTCTTTTTAAAAGCTTCTTTCGTGAGATCTCAATGGAATCATTGGGAAGTTTAGGAGAAATGAATCGGTCTGTCTTTCCGGTTAAAAGGCCAATGGTTATGCGAAAGAGTGCCAGTGATTCCCCCACGGTCTTGAAGTGCTGCTGGGCTAAAACCTCTGTTGGAGCCATAAGTACAGCCTGATACCCCGCCTTTACTGCAGCCAAAGAGGCCATGGCAGCTACCACGGTTTTCCCAGAACCCACATCCCCTTGCAAGATTCTGTTCATTGGTCTTGGCTTTTCCATATCTTTCAAGATGTGCCAGGCAGCTTTCTTTTGTGCGTCGGTCAACTCAAAAGAGAGTTTTGAGGTGAAGCGCTTCATGATATCTGGGGCATAAGCAACCACCGGGGCCTTTACTTCAGAAAGTTTCTTTCGTTCTGTTAAGACAAACAAAGAAATGAAGAAGAGTTCTTCAAAGGAAAAGCGTTTCCTTGCGAGCTGTGCGTCTTTTGGATTGTTTGGGAAGTGGATAGAAAACAAGGCATCCTTGAGTGAAGGAAACCCCCGTTCTTTTAGTAGGGATGAAGGAAGTGTGTCTTGAATGTTTTTAAGAGAGTCTAAAACCATATGAATGACAAAGCGCAACCACTTTGAAGATACCCCCCTGGTTTCTTGGTACACGGGAACGAGTCTTGCCATGTGAATGGGGTTTCTACTCATTTTCTCATACGCTGGGCTTTGAAGATGGATACCATTTTGGTCGCGAACCACCTTTCCCGCAAGAAACACCTCCTGTCTTAAAGACAGGGTGTCTTTGAGATAGGGCTGGTTAAACCACACCACCTTTATGCTCCCTGTTTTGTCGCTTAGTACCCCCTCTACAACAGATATTCTTTTCCTGTATGTTCTCATTTCTTGAAGCTCTCCCAAGGTTCCTTGAAAGCAGTATTCAAAACCCTCCTTTGCTTTTCCAATGGGAGTGATGGTAGAGAGGTCGTGATACATTCTGGGGAAATGAAAAAGAAGATCACGGCAAGTTGTGATCCCCATTGTTTTCAGTCGCTTCTGGTAGACCGGCCCAATGCGTGGAACTTCAGAGAGAGGAGTGGTTAGCTGCATGTGCTCCCGACAGGAATCGAACCTGTATCAAGGGATCCGCAATCCCTCATTCTGTCCGTTAAACTACGGGAGCATGGCTCCTCAGTCTTCTTAAGGAGATATGCGCTTTGAATATACCAGAATCCGAGAAGAAATTCAAAGGTTGAAATATTCGGGAAATAAGATAGAATAGAAAGAGTTAGGTGGGGTGGCTGAGCGGTTGAAAGCAGCACACTGCTAATGTGCTAGGGGAGAAATCCTCTCGTGGGTTCGAATCCCACCCCCACCGCCACCAGCTTTAATTTATTGTATAGGCGGGATGCCAGAGCGGATGAATGGGGCAGTCTTGAAAACTGCTATACTTGAAAGGGTATCGGGGGTTCGAATCCCTCTCCCGCCGCACATGTACTATGTATATTTTCTTCGCCTCAGAAATAGGAGGATTTATACTGGTTCTACGAACGATTTGCGTAGACGAACAAAGGAACACGAAATCGGAAATGTGCGAGCAACGACATCACTGCGACCACTTAAGCTGATAGGATATGAAGCATACCTCCTGAAGAGCGATGCACAGAGAAGAGAGCGATTCTTGAAGACGACCGAGGGAAAGAGATTATTTCGACAGCAATATCGAGACGTATTAAAGTGAGGTTCGCCCTGTCATTCGACAGGGCGCCATATCGAATGATATGGCGAATCTCACCCCCTCCGCCAAATAAACAATAAGGTATCCGCCTTCGGCGGGCCCGGTACGATTTTTAACGCTCGGCAGGGACGCCTCGCTAAATCGTCCGTCAAAGTAAAGCAGTTTACTTTGACCCAACTACAATCTGGGCTAACCCTTTGTAATAGGTTTTCTTTTTTGTGTTTTTGAACCCAGCTTCTTTCAGTTTTTCTGTAAGGTTTTCTTTTAGCATGCGCCAGGCATCCAGGTTTTCTACTAATAGGAACTGAATGATGAGGGGAATACGGACAAGCAAGTTCTTGGGAAGGTGGTACTCATAGATTACGAATATCCCGCCAGGCTTTAACAGGCGCAAAGCTTCTTTCATCACTTCTACCCTCTTTTCTCCGGGAAGGTCGTGTAAGGCAAAAGAGATTGCAACAAAGTCCGCAATTTCTGATGGATAATTAGTTTTTGTCGCATCTTCAAAAGAGAACTCAATTTCCCGTGCCTGCCTTGTTGCTTTTTCTTTTGCCACCTTGAGCATTCCTTGAGACAGGTCTGAGGCAAGAACCTTGGAGTAAGGAAATCTTTGTTTAAGAAGCAGGGCGTTCTCTCCTGTTCCCGTTGCAAGATCAATAAGAACGTTTGGATTTTGCGGCACAAACTCTAAGATGCTTTCTCTGAGTTTTTTTGTGTTTCCCAACACGGCAAGCCACACCCAAAAATCATACACCAGGGGAAGCCATGAGGAGAGAAATAGCCCCCTATAATACTTGGGTTTTCTTTGCATATACTATATAATACAGGAAATAACAGGATTGTTTGCATTTTTTATGATATACTATATTCCAGAAGGAATAACGAGTTGCAGGGAGTATATTCCAGAAGGAATAACGAGTTGCAGGGAGTATATTCCAGAAGGAATAACGAGTTGCAGGGAGTATATTCCAGAAGGAATAACGAGTTGCAGGGAGTATATTCCAGAAGGAATAACGAGCTGTAGCGAGTATATATGAAGCTTGGTTCTTTCAAATTTATTCCCAAAAGCTTTCTTGGCATTGACATCGGAACTTCAACCATTAAGGTGGTGGAGCTTTCTCGGTGGGGCGCAAAAAAAAGCTTGAAGAACTATGGAGAGATGCGGTCTGAAATGCTGTATGACAAACCGTTTCGAACAGCAGAAAAGAGTTCCCTGCTCCTTTCTTCAAAAGACATTGCAAGATCCCTTCGCGGCATTTTGCAGGAAGCAAAGATTGAGACCAAGAACGCGGTATTCTCCATTCCGGACTTCTCTTCCTTTTTCACACACTTTGAGCTTCCTCCGATGACCAAAGAGGAGTTGCCAGAAGCAGTTCAGTACGAGGCGAGAAAACACATCCCCATTCCCTTTTCTGAAGTGACCTTTGACTGGCAGATTTTAAACAAGAAGCGCCTTGGTCTGCCAAAGGAACCTATTAAGATTTTAATGGTGGCAGTCCCCAACGAGCTAATCAATCAGTATCAAGAGATAGCAAAGTTGGCCAAGCTGCGGCTTCAAACTCTAGAGGCAGAAGTTTTTGGTCTTATCCGCTCTTCTTTGAAAAATGGAGAAGGTTCCCTTGTGGTGCTGGACATGGGAGCCCAAACCACAACTATTAATGTGGTTAAAAAAGGAGTGCTGCAGTCTTCACGGTCTATTGATATTGGTGGGGGAAACCTTTCAGAACGCATTGCGCAATCCTTGTCTATTGGCCGAAAAGAAGCAGAAGAGAAGAAAATAGCCGAAGGACTTTTGTCAAAAGAACTCAAGACTATATTAGGTCCTCTGATAGACACCGTGGTGACGGAAATCCAAAGAGCAATCCAAGAATTCAGAGAAAAGGAAATTCAACGGGTGGTTCTCGGAGGAGGGTCCGCAATGCTACCGGGGCTCAGAGAATACTTAAAAGAGAGCCTGAAGAAAGAGATAGAATTCGTTGATCCTTTTCGTTCTGTCTTTTATCCTCCTGTGTTGGAAGATACAATAAAAGAGATGGGGCCCTCGTACTGCGTCGCAGTAGGAATGGCATTACGAGGACTGGAGTAAATATATATGGTAGAAATCATTCCCAAAGTGCCTCAAACTTCCTCTTTGTTCATGAGGGTGTTCTTTGCCTTGTCCATTGGTGTCTTTGTGCTTTCGGTGGGAGGATTTGTACTCTTGTTTTTCTTGGAATCAAGAACTCAAACCAAGATTAAAGAGGCAGAAATACTCTTGAGAACAGAAAAGACCCCAGAGCAGGCACAGCTGGAGCAAGACATGTTTGTTGCACGAACCAGGCTTAAAGATTTTGCAACACTGGTAGAGCTTCGAAAGGACGTGCTTCCCGCATTCTCTTTCTTGGAGAACGTGGTACATCCCGAGGTCACCTTTCTTTCAATGAATGTTGATGTGCAAAGCCACACTGTGCAGCTTAGGGGAACTGCAGAATCCTTCTCTGCCCTAGATGAACAGCTTGTGGTGCTTGAAGCACGGTCAGAACCAGGCTCCATTTCCCTGACGAATCTTAAGCTTGGGGGACAGGGCGGGGTTGACTTTCAAATGGAAATACAATTTTCAGCCGCATTCTTTCAATAATATGAACCGCACCCTTCTCATTGGAATCCTGCTCTTTATAGGAGTTGCCGTAGGCATCTTCTTAACCTGGCCCAACTATCAGACCTTCCAGCAGCTGAGGTCTGAACTTAAAGGCCGCCAGCAAGAGCTGGAAAACCGGGAAACCTACTTTGCAGATTTGATAAAGGTTAAGGCAAGCCTTGCGGAGTTTGCAGAAGGGCTTTTAAAGGTTGAGGCCGCCCTTCCCTTAGGCCCCCAGCTTCCCTCGCTCTACGACTTTTTGCAGCGGAGCTCCGCACTTTCTGGAATGTCCTTGCGCAACATTTCAGCTGCAGTGGAGAGCCAAGCTCAATCCTTAGAGCTACGCACCATTCCTGTGACACTTGAGCTTGTAGGTTCCTGGAGTGCTTTAAAAGAACTGACGGGACGTTTGAATATCGCTTCTCGTATGGTTTCTCTTCAATCCCTGAACCTTTCTGGGAGCCAAGAGACCGAAAGGTTCAATGTAACTTTGCAGCTTCATACCTATTTCTACTAGCTAACATATGAACCACATATGGCAGTAACGTTTCTCCAGAAAAAGAAGATTCAACGCCTCCTCATTCTCGCGCTTGGGGTAGTGGTCTTTATTACCGCAGTTGTCATCTGGTGGGGATTCTTTGTGACAGCCCCTTTCCCCACAGGCGACATCCTTCTCCAGCCCCTCAGGGTTGAGGTGGATACCTCCATTCTCTCCCATCCAATACTCCAAAAACTAGATGAGGCAGAGGCAAAAGCGCAAATTCCCCAGGATGTTGGTCGAGACAACCCATTGCTCCCCCCCCTATAATGAACATTCTTCAAACCCTTGTTCAGAGAAATCTTCTTTTAAGCGAGGCCGCAACCCAAGTCCAAGAGGAGGCAACTCGGTCCCAAAAGTTGGTTGAGGAAGTACTCTTGGAAAAGAAGCTTGTGGAAGAAGAGCTCTTGTTTAGCGTTAAATCAGAGGGACTGCAGGTTCCTTTGAGATCTGTTGAGCCCAAAGACATTCCCTTAAAGATTCTTGAGCTTATCCCCGAGGATGCGGCATCTCACTATCGCATGGTTCCCTTGTCTAAGCGGGCAGGAGTGGTTGAGGTTGGTATGGTAGCCCCGGAGGACGTAAAAGCAAAGGAGGCGCTGAACTTCCTGTCTCGCCAGGGAGGGTTTTCGTTTCAGATACAGCTCATCTCTGTTTCTCAGTTTGCTGCAGTCATGCGCCATTATCAAAACCAAAAGAACGATATGAGCCAGGCCTTAGGAGAACTCCAAGAAGAGATGAAGGAAGAAAAGGGCAAGGACCAAGCTCAAAAACTCGCTCGTTTGGTGGAGGAGGCCCCGGTCACCAAGATGGTGGCAGTCATCTTGAGAAACGCGGTTGAAGGGAAGGCCTCTGACATTCACATTGAACCCACCAAAGACAAACTCAGAGTAAGGTTTCGCATGCTGGGGGACCTGTACTCCTCTTTATTCTTGCCAAAACGGGTTCACCAAGCCGTGGTGTCGCACATTAAGATTCTTTCCAACTTAAAGATTGATGAGCAGCGAGTACCACAGGATGGGAGATTTTCTGCAAACATTGGAGAGCGCTCTATAGACTTTCGTGTTTCCACTTTTCCCACTGCCCTAGGAGAAAAGGTTGCCATACGTGTTTTAGACCCTGAAGTGGGGTTAAAGGGTTTTGGCGAGCTTGGTTTGGGAGGTTCCAGTTTAGAGAAAGCACAAGCGGCTTTGAAACGCCCCTTTGGGTTGATTTTGGTGACTGGGCCCACGGGCTCTGGAAAAACCACCACCCTGTATGCCATGCTCCAGAGTATTAACAAGGAATCCTTGAACATTGTGAGTTTGGAAGACCCCGTGGAGTATCTTTTGGAAGGCGTGAACCAGTCCCAGGTTAGGCCCGATATTCAATACGATTTTGCCCAAGGGTTACGCCAGGTTCTGCGCCAAGACCCAGACGTTATCATGGTAGGTGAGGTTAGAGACGAAGAGACGGCCTCCCTTGTTGTGCACGCTGCTTTAACAGGGCACATTGTGCTTTCCACCTTGCATACGAACAATGCTTCTGGCGTCATCCCTCGTCTCTTGGACATGGGAGTGGACAAGTACCTGGTTCCAACCACGCTTAACATTGCCCTTTCCCAACGTTTGGTGAGACGCTTGTGCGATAATTGCAAGGAACGCATCAAGCCAAAAACGGAAATGAAAGAGCTCATCTTGCAAGAACTCAGAAAGATTCCTGCTGCCAAAGAAAAATCCGTGAGCGTGCACCTGGCAACCAAAGGAAAAGACCTGAGTTTGTTTGTTGCCAAAGGATGCAAAGAATGTGGAGCCGCAGGATACAGTGGTAGGATTGGTCTCTTTGAGGTGCTTACAATGACCGACGAGCTTTCAGACATTGTTCTTCAAACTCCGTCTGAAGCAAACATTGCAAAAGAAGCAGTGCGCCAGGGCATGGTCACGCTTCGTCAGGATGGCGTGTTAAAGGCAATTGATGGTATAACAACAATAGAGGAGGTTATTCGCGTGACCGAAGACTGATATGTCCCCCAAAGATACTATCTTACTCGTTGAAGACGACCCCTTGCTGATTGATATTTACACCACAAAGTTTACAGAAGCTGGATTTAAGGTGCAGGTGGCAGATTCTGGAGAAAGGGCGCTTTCCTTGTTTTCTAAGCTGAGCCCTTCGGTCATTGTCATGGACATTGTGCTTCCTCATGTGGACGGCTGGGAATTGCTTCTAGCCGCTCAAAAACAAGAAAACTTGCGGAACACAAAGATTGTAGTACTCTCTAACCTTGGGCAAAAAGAAGAGATTGAAAAAGGAATTTCTCTTGGCGCTGACCGCTACCTGATTAAAGCTCACTTTACCCCCACCCAGGTAGTAGAGGAGGTAAAAGAATTGTTAAATGGTTAAATTGTTTAATTGTTAGCCATTTAGCCATATAACAATTTAACAATGTAACTGTATGCCAACCACACAAATGCAGGAATTATTAGAACTGACTGTAAAAGAAGCGGCTTCTGATTTACATTTGTCTTTGGGGCATCCTCCGACCCTTCGAATTGCAGGGAGCTTGGTTCCCTTGGTCAAAAAGAGACCCATGACACAAGACCTCGTTAGAGAACTCGCCACCTCCTTGATGACCGAAGAACAAAAAGTACGCTTGGAACAGGAAAAAGAGGTGGACTTTTCGTACAACATGGAGGATAAGGCCAGGTTCCGAATAAACGTGTTTTACCAGCAGGGTTCTTTGTCTGCTGCCTTGCGCCTTATCCCAAAGCAGATAAAGACGCTGGAAGAATTGAACCTTCCTCCCATACTTCATAAGTTTGCCACTGCACGCCAGGGTTTTGTATTGATTACCGGTCCTTCCAGCCATGGGAAATCCACCACCCTAGCTGCCTTGATTGACGAGATTAACCACACAAGAGCCGACCACATCATTACTATTGAAGACCCCATCGAGTACGTGTTTGAAGACGACAAGTCGATTATTGACCAGCGAGAGGTGTATCAGGACACCCAGAGTTTTGAAAAGGCCTTGCGCGCCACTTTCCGCCAAGACCCAGACTGTATCATGGTAGGGGAAATGCGAGACTCAGAAACCATAGCCACCGCCATCACCGCAGCTGAAACCGGACACCTGGTATTTGCCACACTGCACACCAACTCTGCCGCCCAAACCATTCACCGCATTGTGGACTCTTTTCCTCCAGCGCAGCAGGTTCAGGTCAGGGCGCAGCTGTCAGGTTCTTTGTTGGGCGTGGTATCTCAGCGCTTGGTTCCCAGCGTGCGGGGCGGGTTGGTTCCCGCAGCTGAAATCATGATGTCCAACCCTGCGGTAGCCAACCTCATTCGAGAAAACAAGATTCACGAGCTTCCCCTGGTGATTGAGACGTCTGCTGAAATTGGCATGATTTCTTTGAACCGGGCCTTGGCAAACTTGGTTCGTTCAAAGACCATCACCCTAGAAAATGCCCTTGCCTACTCCTTGAACCCAACAGAACTCAGAACTCTGGCAAGAAACTAAATGAATCCCGTTAGAGATTATTATATCTATGTTTGCAAACTTTATTATTCACACAAAGAAAAGCACCAAGGGTTCTATGGTTGCATCAATGAATTACAGAAATGTTCCGCAGAACATTTCTTATCTCTAACGGGATGAAATTCAACTACCAGGGCAAAGACAACAAAGGCAAAACGCAGTCTGGCGTGATTGAGGCTTCCTCCAGGGAAGCTGCCTTGTCGCTCTTGGCGGCCCATAATCTGTTTGTCACGTTTCTTGAGGCAGCAGAGGCACGCCCACTCTTTGAACGGAACATCCGGTTTTTTGAGCGGGTTTCCATGAGAGATATTATGATGTTTTCCAGACAGTTATCTGTCATGTTTGTTTCTCGCGTACCTTTGGTAGAGGCCTTGCAGACCCTAGCTTCCCAAACCAAGAGTAGAACATTTAAAGAAAAAATCTTTCGCCTGTCAGAAGAGGTGAAAGGCGGAACTCTGTTTTCAAAAGCCCTATCAAAGTACCCTGATATTTTCTCCCCCTTCTACGTTAACATGGTAAAGTCAGGGGAGGCATCAGGAACCCTGTCTTCTGTGCTGGAGTATTTAGCTGACCACATGGAGCGAGAGTACCACTTAGTTTCAAAGATTCGTTCTGCCTTGGTGTATCCTGCCTTTATTGTGTTTCTGTCCTTTACGGTGTTAGCCTTGCTCATGTTTTTTGTTATTCCCAACTTAACCAAAGTATTGGAGCAAACGGGCCAGGAACTTCCTGCCGTCACCCAGTTTGTTCTTACTTTAGCCACTTTGTTTCGAGCGTTCTGGTGGGTCTTTCTCTTATTGACGGGGGGAGCTGTATTCTTTTTCCTTCGCTGGAAAAGCACTCCTGAGGGAACACGGTTGTTGAGCAGGTTTTATCTTAAGGTCCCGCTTTTGAATTCCTTTTTGCGAATGATTTATCTTTCACGCTTTGCAGAAAACCTTTCCACCTTAATTTCAGGAGGCCTTCCCATTGTCCAGGCCCTGGATATCACCGGGCGTATTGTGGGAAGCTCGGTGTATACAGAAATTATTGAGGAGGCAAAGAGTGAGGTACAAAAGGGAAACCAAATAAGCACCGTGCTGCAAAAGTACCCCGCAGAGTTTCCTCCCGTATTCACCCAAATGGTGTTTGTGGGAGAAAAATCAGGGAGCCTAGACAAAACCCTGTCCAACATTGTTTCCTTTTACCAAAAAGAGGTTGATCGCACCGTGGAAGCATTCCTCAGCATCATTGAGCCAGCCCTTATTGTGTTTTTAGGATTGATTGTGGGGGGATTGTTGGCTTCGGTCCTGCTGCCCCTGTATCAACTAGGCTCTCTTTGATATACTAAACCAATGTCTCAAAAGCAGAAAGGATTCACCTTAATTGAGCTCTTGGTGGTAATAGCTATCATTGGCATTTTGTCTTCCAGTATTTTAGTGTCCCTGGGGGGAGCACGGGCAAAGGCCAGGGATGCTAGGCGCCAGTCTGACATTCGACAGATAACGCTTGCAATGGAGCTGGATTATTCGGATGATGAGCTGTACTCCCAGATTGCAGGATCCTCTCTTCCTTCAAAGATTCCCTGCATCAATCCCCCAGCCTGCAATGGTGTAGATGACGGCAAGTACTTAGACCCAACCCCAAAAGACCCTCAAGGGAGTACCTACCTCTGGATAGACAACGTGAATACATTGACTACCAATTGTTCAAGCCAGTTGTATTGCGTGTACATACAGCTTGAAGAAGGGGACTGGTTTGCGGGTTCACAAAAAGGTTCCCTCAAGCTGGATTACAACCCGGGACTGCCAGGAAGCCCCAACGGTGGACAATGCCCTTGTTGGTAAGCTTTGAGTCAAGTATAATAAGAACCTGAGGGGTAAACCCCTCAGAACCTTGATGTTTTACTTTGTTCAACATTAAGGAAACGGTAAAAAAGTCGATATTATTTATATTCTATGAAACAAAAAGGATTTACATTAATTGAACTGCTAGTTGTTATCGCAGTCATTGGGATGTTAGCTTCCATTGTATTGGTAGCTTTGGGTCCTGCCCGTGCCAAGGCAAGAGACGCAAGGCGCGTAGCTGACGTACGGCAAATGTCCACTGCCTTGGAAGTTGAGGCCTCAGACAATCCGGAAGATATTGAAGGTTGTCTGGGGTTGGATGATAATGTGCGTGATTGCACAGGACCTGGTGCGGTTGCTGGTTTTGGCAACTTTCTTGACCCTTCATCTACTGCGCCTGGAACTCCCTGTACGTCAGCTTCCGGCAGTACCTGCCAGTATTCTATCAGTAGGGCAGACGGGACGGCCGATGCAACCACGGGCGACTACCAGATTTGTTTCTGGCTGGAGAGTGGAGCCGGGAGCTTGGGAGGCCCACTATTGCACGCCATTGAAACCAACGGGGTGTTTACCACGTGTCAGTAGGCCAGTTTGGATTTGACAGAACGGCAAAAAAGCCAAAATCATTTTTTACATTGATTGTATGAAAAAGCAAAAAGGATTTACATTAATTGAACTGTTAGTTGTTATCGCAGTCATTGGCTTGCTTGCTTCCATTGTTCTTATATCCCTGGGTCCTGCCCGTGCCAAGGCAAGAGACGCCAGACGCGTGACGGACGTACGGCAAATGTCTACTGCCTTGGAAGTTGAGGCCTCAGACAATCCAGAAGCCGTAGAAACCTGTACCTCGGCCGACCACAAGGTGGATTTGTGCACGGGCCCCGGAGCAGTAGCAGGGTTTGTGAACTTTGCCGACCCCACAGTAGGAACCGCAGGAGCAGCCTGCCAGCAAAGTGTAAGTCCGTCCACCGCCCCCTGCCAGTACTCCATTAGCCAGGATGACGGAAGTGCCGTTGCAACCACGGGCGACTACCAGATTTGTTTCTGGCTGGAGAGTGGAGCCGGGAGCCTGTCATCTGGTTTAAACGCCATTGAAACCAATGGGGTGTTTACCACATGCGAAGAATAGGTTGTTTTGAATACGATTGAAAGGTTGATGCTTGTGCATTTAAAGAACAAAAACACAACAATGAAACAAAAAGGATTTACCTTAATTGAGCTGCTCATCGTGATAGCGATTATTGGCTTGCTTGCTTCCATTGTTCTTATATCCCTGGGTCCTGCTCGTGCCAAGGCAAGAGACGCCAGACGCGTGACGGACGTACGGCAAATGTCCACTGCCTTGGAAGTTGAGGCCTCAGACAATCCAGAGGCACTGACAGGATGCGTCTTGGCTGATGCCAAGGTAAATACCTGTACGGGGTGCAGCGGATGCCCAAGCAATAATAGCATTGTAGGATTTGTGAACTTTGCTGACCCATCAGTTGGAACCGGAGGGACAGCCTGTGCCAATGGTACTAGTGCCACCTGTCAGTATTCTATTAGTCAGGCTGACGGAAGTCTCGGTGCAACCACGGGAGACTACCAGATTTGTTTCTGGCTGGAGAGTGGAGCCGGGAGCCTGGCAGAGGGGTTACATTCAATTGAGACCAATGGAGTGTTTACCAATGATTGTACTCTCTAGGGGTTGATGCTTGTGCATTTAAAGAACAAGAACACAACAGTGAAACAAAAAGGATTTACATTAGTAGAGTGTCTGTCCGACCCGAACCGGATTTGACAGAAAGGTCGAGATATCTGTTTTTATAGTAACAAGAACGCAACAATGAAACAAAAAGGATTTATCCGCCAAAATTTTTCTAAGAAAAACTTAGGCGGGTTTACTTTAATTGAACTCTTGGTGGTCATCGCGATTATTGGGATTCTGGCAGGTATTGTGCTGGTATCTCTTGGAGGAGCACGGGCCAATGCGAGAGACGCACGCAGACAATCTGACATGAGGCAGTTTAACACCGCAATGGAACTGTGCTATGACGATTCTACCTGCAACGCAAACGAGGCGTATCTTTCTCAGGTTCCTCCCATTCCATCTGCAGTTGGAACGTACCTGAAAGTTCCCACAGATCCGGGTTCTGGGAATCCTGCCTACACCTGGATTGACAACTCAGCTACAGACCAGGACTACTGCGCCTATGCCATTCTTGAGCGGGCCGCAACCGCAGGACAAGTAGCCATTATAGCCACGGGTCCTGGAGGAGTGACTGAAAAGGAAGTAGCAGATGCTGATGGAAACAGCGTACCTGACGCAGGAACTGTTACCCTTGCTGTTTGTGAATAATTTCTGAGTGGATGATTCCTGCCTGCGCAGGCAGGCCTTAATGTAAATTAAGGAACAATACAGTTATTTCCTAAATCGGTCCGCCTGAGGCGGATCGATTTAGTTTTGCTTAAATCTCATTTAGTTATCCCCACCTAAATCTCGTTTAGTTTTCCACAGGGGCAAGATAAGATATAATGTAACAATGATCTTTTTTGTGGTGTTTTTCTTTGGGTTGGCAGTGGGAAGCTTTCTCAACGCTTTTATCTACCGCTTGGAAGTTCGGCAGAAATTGCGCCCAATTCCTCACGATCGCAGGAAAACGGGCGTAACGGTGATGCGCGGAAGATCGTTTTGTCCTTCGTGTTCGCATACGCTGGCTTGGTATGACTTGATTCCTCTGGCGAGCTTTGCCTTGCTTCAAGGAAAATGCAGATATTGCAGGAAACCAATATCCATACAGTATCCTTTGGTAGAGCTTGCCACCGCCCTATTGTTCGTTGGAGTATTCTATTTAATTATTCCTTGGTTGGGACAAGGCGTAGAAAACTTAACCCCGTTAAGTTTTCTACAGGTACTCAATGTTGCCTATCTTTGGGCTATAGTTTCATTCCTTGTGGTGATTTTTGTGTATGATTTTAAGCATTTCCTCATTCCAGACAAGATTTTATATCCTGCCATAGGCCTTGTATTGCTTTGGCGATTGCTTTTGCATTTTCAGATTGCAGAAAACTTAACCTCGTTAAGTTTTCTTGAGGCTCTGCTTGCAGGACTCGGAGCGGCCGGGTTTTTTTGGGCAATTTATCTTCTCTCAAAAAGACGGGCCATGGGGTTTGGTGATGTGAAGCTGGCGCTCTTTATGGGATTGTTTCTTTCGTGGCCCAATATTTTTGTTGCCATGAGTTTAGCATTCGCCGCCGGAACAATTGTTGGTTTGGCGCTTATCTTCTTTAAAAGAAAGACCATGCGCTCTGAGGTACCCTTTGGCCCCTTTTTGGTGTTTGGGACCTTGATTGCCTTTTTCTGGGGTGAGACCCTTGTGGATTGGTATTTTACTTTGCTGGGGGTATAATAAAGAAAGTCGTTTTTCCTTAGTTTTGCTAGGGCCTGCCTGCCGCAGGCAGGAGATATGGGATATGATATAAGTAATAATGAATAACAAAAAGAGCATTATGCCTAAATTAAGTTTAAGCACCATTGGTATTATTGTTGTTCTGGTGGCAGTGGTTGGGGGAGTGTATCTCTATTCTACTGGAGATCTTTCGCAGCTTGGCCAAGAACAGCAAGAAGGAGAGAGCGAGTCTCAACAGCTTGGCCAAGAACAGCAAAAAAGAGAGATTGATCAACCCGCAGTTCGCAGCATTGCAGGAAAGGTGACGTCAATAGAGATCGCAGAAAACTCCTTTGTGATCTTCCAGGCAGCGGACGAACGCAGTTTTACCGTGAGACTCGGAGAGAACACCAACTTCATACGTCTTATATTCCCTTTTGACATTGCCAATCCTCCCCCCGGCACCTCTTTTACACCCATCAGGGAAGAGGTTACCATTGAGGATTTGAAGGTTGGGGAACAGGTGTTTGTGCGGAGTTCCGTTCCCGTGAAATCGGGAGACGAGGTGGTGGACCCCCTGGAGGTGCAGATTCTTCCCTAAGATCTTGTTGTTTGCCTCAGAGTTCAGCAAAAGACCGAGGAACCCTCGGTTTTTTGTTAGCAGAAACCATGGTATGTTGAGATATCATGGTTGCCTTTATTTTCTCCCTGTTTTCAAAAAATATTCTTCTTTTTATTCTCTTTCTCCTCGTTTTCCTTGGGGGAGTTTTCTTGGCTTATTTTCCTTTAGTGAAAGGAGACATCAATATTTTTTCTCCGCTTTTGGGTAAAAAAGAAAATAGGTATCTTGAAATCCAAGAACTCCAAACTCAGAACTTGTCTTCATTTCAAGAGTTAGGCAGGTATTTTGAAGATCTTGCAAAGAAAAAAGGGGGAGGGTATGCCTTTGATGTGTTGCGAGCTGCATCAATTCCCCCCAACATTGATATGCATCTGCTTGCACATGTTGTGGGCGGCGTTCTCTATCAGCAAGAAGGGTTGGGGGGTATTCCCATATGCACCCATGATTTTCGTAATGCCTGCTCCCATTCCATTGTCATAGGCCTATTTTTTGAAGAAGGAGAAGCTGCTCTTGATGAGATTGCAAAAGCTTGTCGGAACGCACCGGGCGGTTCCGGTGCCTATACCATGTGTTTCCATGGATTAGGCCACGGAGTATTAGCTTATACTGGGTATGATCTAGAGAAGGCAATCAACCTTTGCGAGAAAACCGGTACCCCACAATACGGAAACCAGGAAGCGCATCAGTGTATCAGCGGGAGTATTATGGAGATTATAAATGGAGTTCACGATAAGGAGCTTTGGGAGGAACAGCATAAAAAATATTTTAAAGAGGAGAATCCTCTCTATCCCTGTTCAAGCGATTTCATGCCCGATGAGGCGCGCTCCCTTTGTTATATATATTTGACCCCTCATCTTTTTAACGCTGCAGGAGCAGATGCGGGATTTCCGACGCCTGCTGACTTCAAACAAGCATTTTTGTACTGCGATAAGCTTCCTGTTGCCGATTTTCGTAGTCGGGATGCATGCTACGGTGGATTTGGGAAAGAGTTTATAGGATTAGCTTTGGGGCGAGATATTAGAGTATCTACAATAGAACAGATAACAGACGAAGCATTAAATCGTGTGTATGAATGGTGTCTGCTTGCGAATACGAAAGAGGGCGCTGCGGCCTGCGTGGTGCATGCAACAAACTCGCTGTATTGGGGAGGTGAGAATGACCGGAGTATTGCAATTGCATTTTGTAATGTCATTGATGATCCCTATTATCAAGGTTCCTGTTTTATAAATTTAATGAGAGCAGTTTCTTATTATGTTCAGGATCCTATATATAGAAGAACATTCTGTGAAGAACTGCCGTCTTCATACTCCGAGGAATGTCGCGCAACACTTAAAGTAATTTCAAGGTAATACATGTAATATTTTGTGCAAATTATACAGCACGAGAATGCAGTTTTTTATAGGCAAAACATTGTTTAAAAAAAGTATTTTAGGGGGCATTTTTTTTCTTCTCGTTATAATTCCCTTATCTTTATACCTGTTCGGATTTGAGCCAAAAGGAAGAGCGGAGCTCAATCAAAAACCAGATTATACCGTAGAACTTCGTGAGGAAGGTTTTTATCCTCAAGAATTAACGATACAAAAGGGACAGACTGTAGGTTTTATAACAAAGAAGAATAAAGAATTTTGGCCAGCTTCTAACATACACCCAAGCCATACTATTTATTCCGAGTTTGATTCCGGGGAACCCGTTGAACCACAGGAAAGCTGGAGTTTTCAATTTGATAAAGTAGGCACATGGAAATATCATAATCATTTAGCTTCTTATTATACCGGAACCATCATTGTTTTTGATGAAAAGGGCACAGCAATCACATACAATTGCAACGAAGAAGACAATTCCAGCGATTGGTCAAAACGCCAATGCAAGGAAGACACAATACTGAGAGTCCTTACGGAACAGGGTGTAGGGACGGCCTTTGATGTTCTGGAAGACTTCTATACTACAGACCCTGACTTTGCAGCTGATTGCCACGGGTATACTCATCTCATTGGGGAAGAAGCATATGCTCTCTATGCTGAGGGAAAAGAAATTGTCTTGGGCGCTAGCACTTCATTTTGTGGGTATGGGTTTTATCATGGTTTTATGGAGACCCTGGTGTTCACGAAAGGAGACATCAAAGAAGCGCGAGAATTTTGTGCGTATGTGGACAATCAGCTATCCAAGCAAAGTGCAGGTGCCTCTAACGCCTGCTATCACGGCATTGGCCACGGCACGGTAGACGGAAGCGACCCCCGGGCATGGGGAGATGCGCAATCTGTCATTCAACCGGGCTTGGAAATGTGTGAATTAATAGGAGCAAACGAGTTCCAGAAATATCTTTGCGGTTCTGGAGTTTTTAATTCCCTTGCTATTATGTATGTTGGTGGCCAGTACAAGCTTTCTTTTGACAGGCAAGATCCCTATGCGACTTGCAGAACTCAAGAGGAGCCGTACTTTCAAAAGTCTTGTTATGAAGAAATGAACACCCTCGTTCTTTCTGTGGCAGATTTTGAGTTTCAAGAAGCAGTTCTCTTGGTCGAGAGTATCTCCGATGATTATTACGCTCAACGCGCCATGGAGGGTTTGGCGAGTTACGCTGCAAGCTTTCGTTCTGCCAGACCAACAGAGAATACAGATCTCGTTCTCACGTGCCGCTCCCTATCAGACCGTCTCCATATGATTTGCATAACAGGATTTGTGGGGGGCCTACTTGAGTTTGGTCCTCCGGGATATCAGTACGTTCCAGCACTTGAGTTTTGCGGCTTGAACATCTTTACTGAAGAGGAACAACATGCTTGCTACAAAACTGCCTTGGGACATACCTCGCATCTTTTCCCCGAGGAAAAATATCAAGAGGTTTGCACCCTGGTAGAACAACAGTACAAGAAACTTTGCCCTTAAAGAGAATCAAGATATTCAATCTGGTTTTTCGCAGATTGATTTTGAGGATTGAGTTGAAGCTCCTTTGCAAACATTTCTCGTGCTTTGTCGTATTGTTTCAGTTTTTCGTAGAGAGATCCTAAACCAATATATCCTCCAAGCCTTGGGTTCAAGTCTACGGATTTTTGGAACATATCCTCCGCTTGCTCATATCGCTGTTGGAAGAGATAGATGCCGCCCAAGCCGTAATATACCTCGCTTTTTGGTTTCAAGACGTCAAGATACGAGAGAAACGCTTCCTCTGATTTCCCGTGTTCTTTCTGGTACAAGTAGAGCCAGCCAAGTCCAAGGTATGCTTCGCTCTTTGGATTGAGCGCAAGTGCTCTGCGGAACATTGTTTCTGATTCCTGGTATCTGCCCATCTCTCGATACAGATCTCCCAGACCCATGTATGCAAAATCACGTTCGGGACTTAACTCCAGGGCTTTCTTGAACATCGCTTCCGCTCTTTCATACTGATCTTGCTCGAGATAGAGATATCCAAGTCCGTAGTCGTATGCCGCAACGGTATCTGGACTGCGCGCGAGAACCTTAAAAAACATATCTTCGGCATCTTGATAGCGCCCCATATTACGGTAGAGCTTCCCTAGATCAACAAGAATCCAGTTATTCTCTGGATTTATCTCAAGAGCCTTTTGGAACATAGTTTCTGCTTTGTCATACTGCCCACCAACATATCGGTAAAAATTTGCCAGTTGCATGAGTGCACTTACACTCTGTGGGTTCTTGTCAAGTGCTTTCTGGAAAGCAAGAAGAGATTCCTCAAAATTTCCTTTTCGAAAGTGAGACTTTCCAAGAGCAAGTAATGCTGATTCTTGTTCAGGAAGTTGATACAGGGGGACAGACTTCTTGACAGCAAGGAAGACTCCAATCCCTAGTCCAAGGAAAGCGAGAAGCAAGAAAAAACGCATGGCGACATTATACCATTATGTTCACCGGTTAGACAGGAGAGGCAAGGTTGAGTAGACTAGAACAAGCATATGCGAACAAAGACAATTCTCCTTATACTTCTGTTTGGTGTTTTTGTTGGTGGATTATTTCTACTTTCTATCTGGCGTACGGATGGAAACGTCCACACCGTAGAACTTCGCGAGGATGGATTTTCTCCTCAAGAAGTCATCATTGAAAAAGGAGATACCGTACAGTTTGTTTCAAAGAACGGAACATTGTTTTGGCCAGCTTCCAGCTTGCATCCCAGTCATGGAATCTATTCAGAGTTTGACCCCCGGGAACCCGTGCTTGACTGGAGTTTTTCTTTTGAAAAGGAGGGGGTATGGAAGTACCACAATCATCTATCTCCCTTGTTTGTTGGCACGGTCATCGTAGGGAAGAAGACTTTTGATGTTCAGTATGCTTTCTCTTGTGATACATCTGGGGGAGAGCAACGACAGTGCTGGCAAGAAACCATACAGAAAACACTTCAAGAAACTGGCATTGCAGATGCTTTTGAAGTGGTGGCATCCTTGTATAATTCAGAACTCGAGTTTGCAAGGGATTGCCACGGATACGTTCACGAGATTGGAGAGGAGGCATATGAGTTGTTTGCCGCAGGCAAGGAAATAGAGCTGAGCCCCAAAACCTCTTTTTGCGGATACGGATTCTACCACGGGTTCATGGAGACTCTGCTTTTGACCACAGGAGACGTGGGGCAAGGGCGAGAGTTCTGTAAATATGTAGACGAGCAGTTGTACCTCCAAAAGTTTGGAGCGGCAGCCGCTTGCTACCATGGGGTAGGACATGGAGCGGTTGACGGGGGAGATCCAAGGGTCTGGGGCAATGTGGATGCTATGATAGCCCCGGGCTTTGAGTTTTGCCAAGCATTTGCAGAGACGAACTTTCAAGAGTACCTTTGTGCAACAGGTATCTTTAACGCAATTGAGATTCTGTCTATTGATCCAAAGTATGAACTAGAGGAACTTCAAAAAGATCCCTTCTCGCTGTGTCACGTACAAGAAGAAAAATATCGAGAAGCTTGCTATACCAATATGATTCCTGTCATTTTGAGGATTGCGAACAACGATTTTGCAAAGGCAGCAAGCGTAATAGAAGAGGATATTCCCCAAGACGAAGACTACGAGATTCGAAACATCGTGCTGTCAGGTTTATTCCACGAGTTTCTCCGTCTTCATCTTTCAGAACCGGCAGCCCTAAAAGAGGCAGTGACTTTGTGCCGGTCGCTCAAGGCCCCTCTGCACCTTTCTTGCATTGATGGACTTTCTGGAGGGCACATGAAATACGGCAAGCCCGACGAGGAGTATGTTCAAGGCCTTGCGTTCTGCTCTTCTGGCATTCTTTCTAACAAAGAACAAGAAGTGTGCTTTGAGCATATTTTGTCTCGCTTGAGGGTTTGGTATTCTCAAGAGCAATCAGGCGTGGTGTGTCAAACAGTTCCAGAAGAGTATAGGAAGCTTTGTAACTCTTAAAAGTGGCGGTGAATATGAAAATATCCATTATCGTTCCCATATTTAACGAGGAAGATACCATTGATACGATTCTTCAAAAGATCCAAGAGGTAGACCTTAAAAGTTTGGGTATTCAAGAGAAGGAGGTGATTGTTATTGATGATGGCTCTTCAGATCATACAAGGGAAATTTTAGACTTAATGGGGCTCCCATATGTTTGTCACGAGAGAAATCTTGGAAAGGGCGCTGCTGTTATAACGGGTCTTGCGCATGCATCTGGAGATATTGTGATTCTCCAAGATGCTGATCTCGAATATAATCCAAAGGAGTATTCGAAGTTGCTTCAGCCAATCTTATTAGGGGATGCCGATGTGGTGTATGGTTCAAGGAACCTCTTGGAAAATCCAAGAGTATCCACACTTTTTTATCTCGGTGGTCGTTTTATAACACAGGTTGCAAATATTCTATTTGGTTCTCATCTTACCGATTTACCAACTTGCTACAAAGCATTTCGAAGAGAAGTCATAAAAGATTTTGAGTTTCAAGAACAGGGGTTTGCATTTTGCGAAGAGTTAACAGCGAAAATTCTGAAGAGAGGGCATCATATATCTGAAGTTCCGATTACATACAGACCACGTACCTTGCGAGACGGGAAAAAGTTGCAGTGGACTCATGGATTTAGGGCAATATGGGTTTTAATTCGGGAACGTTTGACAAGCGAAGTAAAAGATTTCTGGTGGCTTGATGATGTAATTCGGTTTTTTCGAGAAAAGCAAGTCATGCCATTTATTCCTCGAGGAGTCCGTATGCTTGATGTTGGATGTGGAGATGGCCATTTTCTCTTTACGCTTAACGATCGTGTTACGGAAGGTATCGGGATCGATCCTTACCTTGAAAGAGAGATGAAGTTTGGAAAATTTATGCTTTATCCCCAACAAGCTAAGAAAATCTTTCCAATTCAGGATGCTTCTATCGATGTGGTAACTATGCTTGCTGTATTTGAACACCTTGAGCATCCAGAGAAAGTCATACGAGAGTGCTTTAGAGTATTGAGACCAAAAGGGGTGCTTTTACTTACTACTCCGGTCCTCATCTTGAAGATACCATTGCAAGTTCTCGCACGATTAGGAGTTATTTCTCGCAAGGAGATCGAAAGTCACAAGAGGCATTATGCAAAAAGAGAGATCAAGAGAATTTTATGTGAAGCAGGGTTTTCTTCTAGAAAAATACGCTTTGAGTTTTTTGAACTCAGACTGAATCTCTTTGTGAGGACTTTAAAAGAGTAGCTTTACCTACAATGTATCAGAATGAGGTATTTTCTTCATAACATAAACAGAAAAGGAATCTTGGGAATAGAGTTGTCTTCCAATGGAGTGAGTTCGATGCTCCATAAGAAAAGTGTCGATACATTCATTTTCGATGTCAGAAATACGAGAAAATTGATTTTGGCAAATTAAAAAAATGTAATCGTCACTACCAATAGGCATAGACCCAAAATATCGATATACGTAGAATTGATAGTTTTTTCCAATTGTTGTTGTTAACTTTGTATTAAGATCTTTTTCGAGGGGCGTCCAAAATACCGCATCAGCAAAGGGAAACCACCTCCGTTTTTCTGAAGTGGAACGTGGCTGCAATTCCCGATAAAGTCTCACTTGAAAAAAAGAAAAATCATTATAATCCTCCCGCGTTTTGATTTCATACAATTCTGTTTTGATAGAGGTAATAATAGGGTCTAACCTATTTTCCTGAGGCTGAGTTTCGAGAAAGAAGAAGTTCATAGAAAATACTTTTATAAGCAGAATAACTAGTATAATCTTGAAAACAGTAAGGATGTGGTATTTTGATAATATGGTATTAAGAATTTCAGCAATGAAGATTATGAATAAACCCAACACGGGGATAAACATGTAGCCGTACACAGGAGCTTTTAAGAGAGAAAGCATAACTAATAGTTGGAGGACTCCAAGAAGAGCGAGTAATGCATAGAATTTTTTGGAAGCGTCTTTTTGGAAGTAAAAAAAGTAGAGTGGAACCCCAAGCAGAAGAACAAAAAACAATAGACCACCCAGGGAACGAGTTGTCATGAGAAGATTCGAGGAAAAGAAGAAGCCTATGAGAGATTGCAGGTTGCTCAAAAAGTTCTGGGAAAATTCATACGGGGATGAAACAACGAGACTCGTCAGAAAATGAGAGGAAGTGTCGAATCCTGTTTTGTATAAATCAAGTAGTACTGAAGAATAAAACAAAAGAAAAGAGCCAGCGAAAACCGCGAGTGCCCCGATATAATGAACAATAGATCCACCTTGTTTTCTTAGAATCAAGAATATAACCGCCAGGAACAACGGCATTACTAGGATTGGTGTGCTGTGTATGGCCCAAGCAAACAACAAAGCAACTATACTTCCTAGTAACAATGGGTAACTTTTTTTCACATAAGCAAATAAGAGTAAGAGATAGCTCAGGTTGATAAATGGATGCGCCAGAACAGGTACTATAGGATATCTTGATAGGAGTAGGATGTGAGAACTAAGACCAAACAAAAGTGATGCAATGAAAGCCGTTCCTGAGCCAAATGCTTTTTTTGCGAGCAGGTAAATTATGACAATCGTAATGAGTTGAAGCAAGATATTTACAAACCTTAAAAACACGATATCATCTTTGATCGCCACAAAGGGAGCAAGGAAATAATAAGATACGGGACTATGCGTAAAAGCGCCAGATATACTATTCCAAGGCCCAGATAAAGGAAACTCCTTGTATTGAACTATATGACGAGCTACCAGGTAATCCTTATCTTTGTCTGTTTCTGCGAGGTAGTCAAAAGGTGCATTGATTGTTATCCAAAACACACTAAGTAAGACAACGATGAGAAGAAAATCAAAGAGGTGAAACCTACGCACAAAGGCGGAAGCCCCCGCCTTACTTTTTATCAATCGTTTCATACTTTATGAAGTATAGTATAAAAGTGTCGCAAACCCTATAATGAATCAAAAGAGCCCCTAAAGTCGACCCCAAGAGAGAATTACTATGCGTCTACAAGAGTTTCTGAGAAAAGAAAGATTCGGAGGATTTCGCAAGGAATCCATCCCCCCCCTCCCCCTGCTTTTTATTGTTTTCCTGGTGGGTGTTCTGTTGGTTTTTCTACGACTACCCTTTCTTTCAGAGGGCCCCGTGGGGACCAATAAAGAATCTTTCCGGCGATACGCAGCTCAGGTCGTCGAGATCTGCAGTGAGGAGCGATATCGTCCGGCATGCTACGACAGAGAGATCCCCAAGTTTCTTGATGTTGTGTCTCTTGAGGAGGTGTTTGAAATTACGAGGCTTGTACAGGAACAGGATGATGAATATTGGTATTGTCACGTCTTGGGACATAACCTGAGCGCAAAAGAAACGGCAAAAGACCCAGACAAATGGAAGGAGGTTATTGCCAGATGCCCAAGTGGAATTTGTTCGAATGGGTGTATCCACGGGGCATTTCAAGAACGGTTTCGCGCAGACGCTCTTCCCGATGCAGAGATTGCAGAGTTAAAGCCAGAGCTGGAGAATATCTGCGAGAAACGGGCTGACTGGAATCCCACTCGTTTAGAACAAGCAACCTGCTACCATGCCTTAGGCCACCTCACCATGTATGTTACAGGTGGAAATGTTGAGAAGTCTGCTGGCTTGTGCGAGGCAACTACCAGAAAACAAGATGGCAGAGACTATTCCCAGCTCTGTTTTGACGGTGTATTCATGCAGGTTTTTCAGCCCTTAGAACCCGAAGATTTTGCCATCGTAGAAGGATTGCAGCCGGAAAAAGAGGAATTGGGTGCTTTTTGCAGCCAGTTTTCTCTGCAGCAGCAAAACTCTTGCTGGAGCGAGGGCTGGCCCTTGTATTATAAGGAGATTGCAACCCCAGGAGGGTTGGTTGAATTCTGCTCGGTTCCCACAAATTCCTTGCATCAAGACCGCTGCTACTACGGCCTCTTTTATGTCATAGCTGCCCATTTTCGTTTAGATGAAGTAAAGATGGTAAACTTCTGTTCTAATATGTTAGAAGAAAGAAAAGCAAAGTGTTTTGCCAGCATGGCTTCCAGGGTGATTGAAACAGATGCGAGTTTGGTTAAAAGAGCAGCTGCTTTGTGCAGGGAAGCCGAGCTTCTCAAGATAGGTGAACAATGCTATGAAGAACTCCTCTTCTATTCTACATACAACTTTCATCCTGGGTCTGACGAATTCTTTCGCCTGTGCAGCAGTCTTCCTGAATTCTGGCAAAACAAATGTTTTGCAGGAGCAAAAAAATAAAGGCTAAAGCCCAAGCAAACTGAGCTCTCCACTGGGGAGAGCCTAACAGTTGCACAAGCTTTAAACCTCCTGTATTATAAATTTAAGATTGTTTGATAAAAAATAGTAATTTGTAAACTAGTATGAAAAAATTTTCTATTATTTTTCTTAGCATTGTTGTTCTGCTTGGAGGTATTTTATTTGTCTGGCAATCAGTTTTTAATCAAGAAGTTCAGGCATCAAAGCTTTACTGGTTTATTCCCGATGGCATGAGGGCAGATCCCGAGGAGTTTGATGTCTTTAAGTGGGCGCAGGAAGGGAAATTACCCAACATAAAAAAAATGATGGATAATGGTGCATATGGATACTCAATTCCTGTATTTCCGTCCCACACACCCACGAATTTCGCTACTCTTTTTACGGGTGCCTTTCCCACTGTTCACGGAATAGCCGATGGCCCTATGCACGTGGAGGGGCATCCTCTTGCAAAACCATCAGTAGGGGGCTTTTCTTCTGTTGCGAAAAAGGTTTCTCCTGTTTGGAGTATTTTTGAAGAGCTTGGGAAAAAAGTATTATTGCTTTCAATCCCGGGCTCTACCCCCCCCGAATTAGAAGAGGGAATTACAATAAGAGGAAGATGGGGAGGATGGGGAGCAGATACTTTTAAGGTTATATATGAGTCAGAAGAGCAGCTTGAAGAAAGAAAAGACGCGGGAAGGGGATTTCGACTATTTTTCTTAGGACCCCACTTAACGCAATTTGTTGATAAAGATAATGCCGGGGGGTGGGTTGGCGCCCCCACATCATTGAGTAACCCGATGGAGGCAACACTAGAAGCGCACGGATTGCCCGTGTATGCCTATATTTACGATTCGAGTGATGATAGTGCTCAAAATTATGATCGCATCGTGTTTGCTCTTGATAAATCCAACCCAGACACTTTTGTAGAGCTTGCGCAGGGCGAATGGAGCAATTGGCTGCCTGTTCAATTAACATTTCAAGATGCGTCTTTTGATTCAGATATAAAAATTAAACTCATCAAATTGTGGGATACGAGCAATTTTCGAGTGAGGATTCTGTACAATAACCTGAATCGCTTTGTTACGGAGCCTTCCTCGGTAGCTGGCGAGCTTACCGAGAATGTGGGGCCGATGGTTGATTTTGCAGATAACTGGCCGCCCCAACTTATTTATGAACAGGAAGACAAAGAAACATTTTTGGAAGAGGCAAGGATGTCTTGGGAATGGCACAAGAATGCGGTACCTTTTATCTACGAAAACTATAATCCAGATGTCTTCATTCAAGACATCTACACCCCAAATCAGATGCTGGAAAGCAGATGGTGGCATAGGTTGATTGATACATCAAGAGAGGATTATGACCAAAAAAAGGCGGAGGGCGCTTGGGCCGATATTTTGGAGATGTATCAAGGATTGGATGCAATTATTGGTGAAGCCATGGATAATGCGGATAAAGACACTTTATTTGTTTTAAGTTCTGACCATGGAGTTTGCCCCCTTCAACGGCTTGTAAAATTGAATAATGTGTTTGCTCAAAAAGGCTGGCTAAAATTTACTATCAATCAAAAGACCGGAGAGCCTACCATTGACTGGGACAATTCGAAAGTCATCTATTTGAAGATGGCCCATATTTATGTGCATCCTCAAGGACTTGGCGGAGATTGGCAAAGAGCTTCGGGAGCCGAATATGAAGCATTACGGCAGGAGGTTATTGATACATTATTGGCTTTAGAAGATGATAATGGAGTTAAGCCGGTCGTAAACGCTATCCCATGGGAAGATGCTCCCAAGTTCTTTGAGTTACCGACCGATAGAGTTGGTGATGTTGTTATAGAGGTTACCCCTCGATATTTTTGGACGGAAGAAATGGATGAGGATTTAAGGGTGTTTGCTAATCCTTTGACATCCGGATACAAGCAAACCATAGATGCAAAGGAAAACAGCTGTATGTGGACGCCGTTTGTGGTAATGGGCCCTGGAGTTAAAAAAGGATTTCAGTTGCTCGATCCGATTTCTCACATAGATCAGTTGCCTACCATTTTGAATCTGATGGGCATCGAGTCGCCACCATATGTACAAGGGAGGATGTTAGAAGAAATAAAAGCAGAATGAAGATTGTCACAATGAAGTGAGGAAAATACCAAAGAGTTTAGTTTTCATCGGCATTGTTTTCCTTGTTGGTTCGGCAGTATTTCTCGTTGGGAAAATACAGAGCACTTTTGTTGCATCTAATCTTAAAGAGTATCTAGAAACAAAAGGAGTACTCTTTCAAGAGACGCAGAGTTTTTCCATCAATAAGATAAAAACAACACAAATTATAGACCTCAAAGTCACAAAAATATCAGCAAAGCATGAGAACATTATTGCCCGTATAGAGTTAGTTGAGAATATGGAAGAAAGGGAAGCCCAGCTCTACACGGAAGACAAAAAGGCTAGCATAGAATCTATTTTTCTTCCCGGACCCGCCCATTATCCGGGTATAATAACACGCAATGTGGAGTGCCCCGATGAATTTCATCCCGTTCGTGGCATACGGGATGGCGTATCTTATTATATTCTGTACGCCAGCGAGAGATTCTCTTATGGGGTCTGTTCTCTTGATGAAGTGAAATATAAATCCTTGATAGGATTTTTATATTGTCCCAAAAACGACGTGTTTATTGAAATGAAATTATTTTTTCCACCAGAAATATTTGTGGAAAGCAGGGATTTAGGACTACTGCATTCTCTGCGCTGCGGGTAGGTTTTGTGTGGTATTCTAATGCTTGACAACTTTCTATGACCAAGAAATATAATATTATGCTTCCTTTTGTGGGCATATTTATTTTGTCTATCGTACTTTTGTTTTCTTTTGCACAAAATTACACTTTGCCCCTGGAGAAATTACTCGTTCCTCCAAAATCTTACAATGTCATTCTTATCAACATCGACACCCTCCGAGCTGATCACCTCGGAATGTATGGGTACTCTCGCGATACCTCTCCCAACCTTGATCGGTTTGCAGAGGAAAGCATCCTTTTTGAGCAGGCAATTACTCAGGCAGGCGCAACATTACCGAGCCATGCTTCATTATTTACCTCTCAATACCCAGATGTTCATAGAACAAGCACTGAATCATTGGATACGTTATCTCCCTTACGATTCACGCTTGCGGAAGTTTTGAAACAATACGGGTTTAAGACAGCCGGATTTATAGCCGGCACACAATTGTCTGATCGTTCTGGCGTTAATCGAGGATTTGATACCTACATTAATGGAGGCTCTCTCGCCGATAATTTCCCTCTTGCAATAAAATGGCTTAAGCAAAACAAAAAAGAGGATAAATTTTTCTTGTTTGTGCATGGGTATGATGTCCGCGATCTTCGTTTTCAATATCTGAAGTATCCACCTAAGCATGTTTTTGACCCCGATTATAAAGGCATATTTAGTGACCACAAGAGCACCAATTTTAAGTTACGTTTTATTGAAAAAATTAAAGGCAAACCTTTTCTTGTGTTGGGCAACGAAACAATCCCTCTTGAACAAAGGGATCTTGACCACGTCATTGCGCACTACGACGATGGAATACTCTATACCGACCCCCTTATCCAACAATTTCTCAATACGTTAAAAGAGTTGGATTTATATGATACCTCCATAATTGTGATCTTTTCCGACCACGGAGAAAGTCTGGGAGAATCCCTAGACAGACAGTATTTGGAGGGGGGTAGGCTCATCGGGCACGGAGAGCTCTACGACGAAGTTATACGTATTCCTCTGATAATAAGACACCCTGACTTTGAAGGGCAAAGAATATCCACCCAAGTACAGCTTATTGATATTTTCCCCACCATCCTAGATTTTCTTGACCTCTCGATATTCCAAGAAGCCAAACAACAGATTCAAGGAAGAAGCTTGGTGTCGTTGATAGAGGGCAGGACAGATAAACAGTTTGAGTATACATATGGAGGAGGGGAACAACTGAATTATAATTATATATTTGTCAGAACCAACCAATGGAAACTTATATCATCTAGAGAAGAATTTGAATTGTATAATCTCAAAGACGATCCCAAAGAAACCCACAATGTAATCAGTCAGTACTCGGACACTGCTGAAAGACTAAAACAAAAACTTGAAGAATGGAAGTTGATCAATCTCACAAAAAGAGCAGAGCTTGAATAATGCACTCAGCAGTTTTTATGGATAAACGCTTTCGTACAACAGTACTCATCATGGGTGTCCTACTCGTTGCTGGCGGGGTGTGGTTTCTTTTAAGCTTCAGCGTCTCTACGCCGTCCGAATCTCCATTTACTTCTTCATTTTCCTACAATGTCATTCTTATCAGCATCGACACCCTCCGAGCCGATCACCTCGGAATGTATGGGTACTCTCGCGATACCTCTCCCAACCTTGATCGGTTTGCAGAGGAAAGCATCCTTTTTGAGCAGGCAATTGCTCAGGCACCATATAGTCTCGCAAGCCATGCTTCACTGTTTTTATCTCAATATTCTTCTGTTCATGGGTTAATCTCTACTTTAGATACGTTAGATGTATCAAAATATACTCTTGCAGAAGTGTTGCAGCAATCAGGCTACAAGACCGCCGCATTTGTGGCTGGGAATCATCTGGGAGAGAGTTACGGTTTTGCACAGGGATTTGGCACTCATCAAATTGATGAGAGCAACAAATACGGTTCTTTCCAGAACACCATCCCTTCTGCTACTGAATGGCTTAAACGTAATAAAGGAGAAAACTTTTTTTTGTTTGTTCATGGGTATGATGTCCATCCCCCTCTTCACAAACCGGAGCCATTTGATCATATATTTGATCCCAACTACGATGGTATATTACGTGACCACGAGCAGTACTATCTTGATTACGATGTAGCACCACATGATACTTTGCAGCGAATCAAAAACGTTGAAGGCCGGCCCACCTTGGTATCAGAAGATCAGACTACTGTGCTTGACCAAAGAGACATAGATCATATTGTTGCTCATTATGATGGAGGAATACTTTATACCGATTCTCTTCTAAAGCAATTCTTTGAGACATTAAAAGAAATGGGTCTTTATGATACTTCCATTATTATATTATTCTCAGATCATGGGGAGAGTTTAGGGGACTCTCTGGCGCGCGATATGGGCAACGAAAGACTTTTTGGTCATGGAAGACTCTATGAAGAAGACGTGCATGTTCCTTTGCTCATACGACACCCCGATTTTAGACCACAAAGCATATCCACCCAGGTGCAATTAATTGATATCTTCCCCACCATATTTGATTTTATACGCATTCTGCTACCTAAAGAAGTGGAAGAACAAATTCAAGGAAAAAGTCTGGTTCCATTGATAGAGGGCAATGCGGATGAAAATTTTAATGAGTACGTATTTGGACGAGCAGACGGGCATCAACCCGTATTTATACGTACCAATCAATGGAAGCTTGTTTCATCGAGTGGAGATTTTGTATTATACAATCTCCATGATGATCCCAAAGAAACTCAAGACGTCATTAATCAATATTCCGACGTTGCCGAGAAACTTAAACAAAAACTTGAGGAATGGATGCTTGTAAATATTCAGAAGAGAACACAATGAGTAAAGAAGCAGCCCCTGCCTGATTCATCATAAATTACACCCCTATTTTTTATGCTAAGAAAGTATATCATCATAGCAGCCATCATAGGATTATTGACTTTTTCTGCCGGAGTACTTTTTTATTTTCCGAAAAGTTCTACCCCTTCTTCTAAAAAGTTATTCCAACCCCCCGTTCCCTACAATGTGATTCTTGTCATCATCGACACCCTCCGAGCTGATCACCTCGGAATGTATGGGTACTCTCGCAATACCTCTCCCAACCTTGATCGGCTTGCAAAGGAAAGTATCCTTTTTGAGCAGGCAATTACTCAGGCACCATATTCATTGGCAAGCCAAATTTCATTACTTGTATCACAATACCCCTCTGTTCATGGGGTAATAGAGACATCAGATAGATTAAGTTTATCAAGTATTACCCTTGCGCAGATATTACAGGAGACGGGCTATACAACAGCTGCATTTGCGCAAATATCTGGAACAGAAGGTTATTCTCTTCAAGGATTTGATCTTTACGATCGTGACTTTGGTCCCCTCGGTTACCTGAGCCAAACTATTCCTCCAGCAGTAGAGTGGCTTAGACTTAATAAAGGAGAAAACTTTTTCTTATTTGTGCAAGGATATGATGTTCATCCTCCTCTTCACAAACCAGAGCCATTTGATCATATATTTGATCCTGGCTATGACGGTATATTGAGTGATCATGAGCAGTATTACCTGGATTACACTCCCAATCAAACAAGAGATCCAAATTCCATCCTCTATTCAATTAAAAATATCAACCACAACCCCGTTCTTTCCTGGAACGATAAAGTCATCCCACTTGAACAACGGGACATCGATCATGTCATTGCTCATTATGATGGAGGAATACTCTATACCGATTCTCTTCTAGAAGAATTCTTTGATACACTCAAAGAAATGGGTGTATATGATAACTCCATCATCATTGTTCTTTCGGATCATGGTGAGATGCTGGTAGATTCTCTTAGAAGGGAGAAAGATGAAAATGACAGACTTTTTGGTCATGGTAGACTCTATGAAGAAGTTATTCATGTCCCTCTTTTTATCAAACACCCTGACTTTGAAGGGCAAAGAATATCCACCCAAGTACAGCTTATTGATATTTTTCCTACTATCCTAGATTTTCTTCATATTCCAATATCTGAAGAAATTAAGCAGCGAATTCAGGGGAAAAGTTTAGTCCCACTCATAGAAGATAGGGCAGATGAGCATTTTAATGAGTATGTCTTCGGACAAGCAGACGGGCATCAGCCCGTGTTTATACGGACCGTTCAGTGGAAGCTTATGGTATCAGAAGGATACTTTGAATTATACAATTTACAGGACGATCCAAAAGAAACGCAGAATGTTATTGATCAATATCCTGACGTTGCCGAGAAGCTTAAGCAAAAGTTTGAAGAATGGGAATCTACAAATCTTAGAAAAAAATCACAGCTAGAAAAGAATCATACCATACCTGACTTATAATAAAATCATACCCTCCCCATGTCCAAAAAGTACATTATCGCAGTAGCTATCATAGGATTATTGACTTTTTCTGCCGGATTACTTTTTTATTTTCCGAAAAGTCTTACCCCTTCTTCTAAAAAGTTATTCCAGCCCCCCGTTCCCTATAACGTGATTATTATCGGCATCGACACCCTCCGAGCTGACCACCTCGGAATGTATGGGTACTCTCGCGACACCTCTCCCAACCTTGATCGGTTTGCAGAGGAAAGCATCCTTTTTGAGCAGGCAATTGCACAGGCATCTTATACGCTCCCAAGCCAGGCATCTTTTTTCACATCACAATATCCTCGTGTTCATGGGTTGCTGCAAGCGACCGAGGTGCTTGCCGACTCCAGGGTAACATTGGCCGAAGTCCTAAAAGGACAAGGATACAAAACAGCTGCTTTTGTAGGAGACGGACACCTTTCTGGACAGTTTGGATTCGCTCAAGGGTTTGATATCTATGTAGATGATGTCGGGAGAAGCTTTGTGAGCACAATACCGCTTGCAGTGGAGTGGCTCAAAAAAAACAAAGCTGAAAAGTTTTTGTTGTTTCTCCATGCATATGATGCCCACCCTCCTTTTGAAGTCCCTGTTGTTAATTCCTTTGACCATATTTTTGACCCTGATTATGATGGGATATTGCACAACGAAGAGCTGATTGAGTTTGCTTATAGGACACTCCCAAACCAACCTCCATATTTTCATGCTATGCGAAATATTTTAAAGATCGGGGGGCAAGCAGTTATGCGGCTTGAGAATGAAACTATTATTTTTGAACCGCAAGATATCTATCATACCATTGCACACCAAGATGGAAGAATATTGCATACGGATTATCTTATTCAGCAATTTCTCGATGTATTGCAAGACATGGGGTTGTATGAAAATTCTCTTGTTATAATTTTTTCTGATCATGGCTTGACCACAATGGACAATATGACAAGACAAGTGTTCAGCGACAAGACAAGACTTGTTGGGCATCGAGGGGTAGTATATGATGAAGTCATTCGTGTCCCCCTCTTAATAAAACATCCTTTGCTCGGACAGCAAAAAGTCAATGAACAGATCCAACTTATTGATATCTTTCCTACAATTTTAGACATCCTCCGCATTCCAATTGAGAAAAACGTAAAGAAGCAACTTCAAGGAAAGAGTTTTCTCCCCCTCTTAACAGGAAGAGCTGGTCCTAATGTTAGTGAGTATGCATACGGTGAGGGAGATGCGATGTCGGGATTGGATGAACTTCAGTTTATACGTACTTCACAGTGGAAACTTATTGTGAAGGCTGGCGAAAGATTTGAACTCTATAATCTTAAGGATGACCCCAAAGAAACACAGAATGTCATTAGTCAGCATCCTGATGTTGCCGCAAAGCTCAAGCAAAAATTTGAAGAATGGGAATTCACAAATCTTAAGAAAAGATCGCAGCTAGAATAGATGTCCACGGCGTAGCCAGTTACATTTCTGTCATTACAAAAAAACCGAGGCTCTCTGGTTTTTTCTTTTTGAAAAAGTATTTGTGTTTACAGTAATATGGTATCCTTATAAGAAGATTAGCTCTATTCTATGCCAGAAAGGATTCACATTTCCAAAAAAAGGTTAGGGGTACACATCCTGATTATTATGTTCATAGGCCTTTCTTTTTGGGCGTTTTCGCGGTATCCGGAATTGTTGTATGAGGCAAAGAGAGCACAACAAGGAACTCTGCTTGAACGCAACGTGGGGAGCATCACCAAAGATGAAATTGTAGAGATTGATGCTCAAAAGCCAGAAAGTACATTTGTGGTGATTGGCAAAACCACATTGGATTGGATATATGCAAACAGGGTAGGCATGAGTTTTGGTATCATTCTTGGAGGAGCACTCCTCGCATTATTGACTCCGTTGATGGCACTCCGGAGATATTTTTCAGTAAGGGGCCTCGGAGGCTCTTTGATTGGAATATTCATAGGAGCTCCGATGGGCATTTGCGCCAACTGTGTTGCCCCGGTTGGAGTTGCAATGAAGAAAAGGGGAGTGAGTCTTGAGACGACGCTCTCTGCCATGTTTGCTTCTCCTACCTTGAATATCGTTGCTCTCAGCATTGTTTTTACCGTGTTCCCTTTTGAGTTAGCAGTTACCAAGGTTATTGCAACGCTCTTTCTCATCTTTTTGGTTATTCCTTTTGTCGTAAGATTTCTCACGCAGAAAAGCAACGTCTCCTTCCTCGTTCTGAAAGGAAAAACTCAATGGGAACAAGAAAGCTTGTTTTTTGCACTGCGGGCAGGAATAACATCATTCGTTTATCAAACAGCAAGACTGGCAGTTCTGGTTGTTCCCCTCATGCTTCTTGCTGGAGTATTGGGGGCTACCATCATTACCCTGTTTCCTCTTGAAAATTTCATTGACCCAACGCAGAATCAGTTTCTTTTGATTGGAGCTGCGGCACTCATTGGAACCGCCCTCCCCATACCTATGCTTGTTGATCTTATTCTTGTCTTGGCTTTGCTCCAGGCCGGATTATCACTTGGTGTCGCCGCAGCTCTTTTAATTACCCTACCTGCCTACAGCATTTTTTCAACTTTTGTCATTGGAAAGTATTTCTCCAAAAAACTTGCCATCATCCTATTTATGGCTGTTGTAGGAACCGGAATAGCGGGGGGGACCTTTATTTTAGTAGTCGAAGGTACGTTAATTTCTAACTCTACCCCCACTTTTGTTAATGTGATAAAAGATTCTGGGATAAAAAAAGGAGGCGAGTCAACCGGAGTTGCATGGGCTGATTATAATAACGATGGATATCTCGATCTTCTTATGCTGGGGGGAAGAGACGGGAATAAACTGTATCGGAACAACAAAGATGGCACATTCACGGACGTAACAAAAGAAGCCGGAATTAAGCCCAATGCGATTATTGGCCATGCCCCTATTTCTTGGGCAGGAGCTTTCGCAGACTACGATAATAATGGGTGTATTGACTTATATGTATCAAATCGATTTGATAAAAGATCGGACACCCTCTACCGCAATAACTGTGATGGTACCTTTACGGATGTGAGTAGTGCTGCAGGGATAGAAGATACGTACCGTGGAACCGGAATAGCATGGGCCGATTATAATAATGATGGATATGTAGATATTTATGTTGCGAACTATGGTGAGCGAATAGCATTCGAGACATACATATCGGAGCCAAATATTCTCTATCGCAATAACGGCGATGGCACCTTTACAGATACAACAGAAGAATCGGGGGTAATGGGCATTGCTGATTGTTCGGGGTTTACCCCAGGTGAAGGGTTAGATTTTACGGTTAGAAATGGTCCCTGGAAAATAGCGTTCCAGCCAATATGGTTTGACTACAATAATGATAGAAGGCCGGACCTATTTATTGCAACCGATGCCAGTATCAGCCCTTTGTATCGGAACAACGGAGATGGCACATTCACGGATGTAACACAAGAAGCCGGATTGTGTTTGAAGGGCACAGGGATGGGCGTAACGGTGGGGGACTATGATAACGACGGTGACCTAGATTTATATGTTACCAATACAGGCCCAAATTATTTCTGGGAGAACAATGGGGATGATACCTTCACCGAAGTGGCACAACGTACGGGAACGGCAGATAGTTCATCTTTGGGGTGGGCGGTTGGGTTTTTGGATTATGATAACGATGGCAATCTTGATCTCTATGACATAAATGGGAGCGTAACTGTTGAAGCCCGCCCCGCCGGACTGTCGGGGGGAGTGCCCAGCAGGAGGACGATCGCTTTTCAGATGAATGTGACCGATAAACTTTATAAAAATACCGGAGAGGGAGTATTCACCGAAGTGTCTTTACAAGAAGGAATATACGGTAGTGATGCAAAAGAGGGAGCAGCGTTTGCAGATTATAATAACGATGGATTTATCGATGTTATAGTAGTTTCAAGCCATCTTGAAGAGAAATCCTCACACCGTCTCTACCAGAATCAGGGCAACAGCAATAACTGGCTGACCGTTCAGCTCGTCGGAACAAAGAGTAATAGAGATGGTATCGGAGCACGAATAACCATTACAACGGGGGAAAAATATCAAATACGAGAGATAATCAACGGCTCCTCTTTTCTTTCTCAGAACAGCCTGTGGCAAACATTTGGGCTGGGAATATCTTCTCGTGCTGACGTAGTTAAAGTTGAATGGCCGAGTGGAGCAATCCAAACACTCTTTAACGTGCAGTTGAACCAGAAAATAATTATTGTTGAAAAAAATGACACGTTTTAGCTTTACTTCACATACAAAAGCAGTACGTACACCCATATGTTGCTCCTGCCTTATGGCGGAGTTTTTATGAAGAATATGAAACAATTAATGTATAGTCACAACTTTTTAAAGAGTATTAAGGTCTTTGTATTGGTAGGGGCAGGAATTGTGCTCAGTATTTTTTTCATCCCAGAATATTTTTTTAGCACAGGAAGCGTCGGAGAACCCAAAGAACCTGAAATCTCCAGCATGGTTATGAGTTCGGAATTGGACGATGAAGCCAGACAAACGATAATGCAGTTTATCAAGAACGTATTTCGGGAAGAGTTTTTACCAGAAGGAGTTGTTTTTCAGCGAGCTCCATTAAATAGTGGCGGCGGCAATGAATATGTGGGAAGCTGGAATAAAGACAATAGATTTTTTACAGTGCTCTATGTAGAAGATTCTTCCTCTAAGACCCCAACGTATATACGAGGATGGACATTTGCTTTAGGAACTGTAGTGGACGAAACACGGGCCATATCATTGATGGCAGGTGTCTTTACAGATCAATTTATACCCCAAATTGACACCATACTGTGTCAGAAACTTAGTGATCCACAAAACAGTTCAGAATTAACTAACTGTGGAGTTTTTAGAACAACGGAGGACGGGAAAAAAGGGGGAATAGATACACGCGCTCCTGTCATAACTCCAGATGGGCAGAAAGTAATTATGATAATAGTCTGTTCTGTTCCTAAAGAATTTGCCCCACTCTATACTGCAACTTTTTGTCTTTAAATATAACGAAGTGGTCTTCTTGATGAGTTTGTTTGCCATCTGAAAATATGATAGAATATCATGTAGCTCCAGCATCTTTACTTTGTGTTTACATATTATTTCATGAGAAAAACAGTATTTTTTTTCAAACACTTCCTACCTTTTCTTCCAGCCGTATTCGGAGTATTTTTTGTGACCCTTACCCCACTTTTTTCTTGGGGGCATGGCTTTGATACGGAGCAAATTCAAACTGTTGGCGACTATACAGTTGAATTTGCATATGATACCCCCGAGATATACAGCGGTGAGGCAGTTTCTTTTACGTTCCGTCTCCTTGATGCTACAAACCAGGGGAGCACCCCATTTGATTACCTGTTTGTGCGGTTTGCAAAGAGTGGTGGATCGGTAATATTAGTTTCATCACTGGATGAATCAAAATTGGTTTCGGGGAGTACGCGGTTGGTCGCGACTTTCCCAAAAGAAGGACCATATAATGCGACACTGAGTTTTGAAGGTACGGAGGAAACACTGGCAGAGACCTCTTTCTCTTTTTCCGTGGTCCCGCCCTTTGAACCTGTATATAAAAATAAGGAAACTATTGACTTGCGTAACTTTCTATGGGTTATTACATTTGGAGGAGGTGCTATACTGGGGATAATCGGGAGCACAGTATTTTATTCCAAAAGAAAGAAAGAGATGTGATTATGTATAATTATGAACACCATGAATGGAATGAAGATGTTTTCATGTAATCTGGCGGTCGAACAGATGGATAGAAGCACAATACGGAGAGTATTCTCTATTTGTTCGATGTATGAATCGGATAATTCAATAACAAAAGTACCATGAGAAGTAAAACAAAGAAAGTTATCATCATTATTTTAATCCTGGGCGCGGCTCTTATTTTGGGGAATGTTGTTGGTATTTCGTTCAAGCAATTCCAGCAGCAAGAAGAAAAGAAAACAGGAGAAGGGGAGATAGGGCAACCGGCTCCATCCTCTTCAGTTTCTCCAGAGATAGCATCACCGACTCGGACTCGTGGGGACAGTGTTCCTCTGATAGGGGAATTGTCTTTGTTGCCAACAGAAAATGCTTCTGAGGAGGAAAAGACAGCTTTCAATGCCCAGATGGGTAGGTTGACCGTAGAAACAAATACCATGGAAATCGGTGAAGGCTGTGTACTCACACCGCTTGTTGTACGCCCCCTAAAAGGTTTGCCATTTACGTTTAAGAGCACGGCTTCAGTAGATCATCTAATTTTAGTTGGTGATAAAAATGTTTTTGTGGCAGCAGGCGAGGAAAAGAGCATTGATACCCAGTTTCCAAATGGGCCGGGATGGTATGGTATTTCCTGTGGCGAATCCAGAAATATCGTAGGATATATGGAGATGGTGGGTAGTCCAGAAACAGCCCCTCAGTAAAAGATGCTTTTTTTACATTTCCTTTGCAGAAAAGCCCGCCTTAAGGAAAGAATAAAATAGGGGTACTGACGTAGGGGGAATACACATTTCTATTTTTGGTTTGTATGAGACCATCTGTTTTGGGCATAGTTTTAACTTTTGTTTTTTTGTTCGGGATTATTCTGAATGTCCATTTTGGACTATCTTTTGTTTCGCTGTACAATTCACGGATTTCTTTCTCTGAGAATTATCAAGATGATATTTCTTCTCAGATCATAAACGTTCAAAACATATGCAAACCGGAAAGTGACCGGTCTCGCAGCATACTTTGTTTTAGAAAGCATATCGAAGAGGCGGTAAAAACGTACGGAATCTCTCCCTTTATTAATGCCGTTGAACAGATGTTCACCGCTCGCAATACTAGTCAAGCCGGAGCCATTACACAGTGCCATGATCTTCTTCATGCCATTGGTCAGGTAGGAGGTCTGCATTCTAAGAATATGGATTCAACGATTTCAAGCTGTTCGTCTCTCTGTACATATGGTTGTTATCATGGAGTAGTCGAGGGTTTTCTTGCTCGTGGAGCCAACCTGCTTGACGAACTTCCGAAACTTTGTGCTGCAATACCAGATGATGATTTGAATCGTGGATCTCGCTCGGCATGTTTTCACGGGCTTGGCCACGGCGTCGCCACCATTGCAGGATACAAACTTAAAAGATCCCTTGAGCTTTGCGACTCCCTACAAAAGGAGGAGGAAAGAAAAGATTGTGGTACTGGCGTTTTTATGGAACTCTACGAACCTTCAAGTTTTGAGCATCCTCTTCTCGAGTTTCCTGAAGACATACCCGATTTCTGCAGTACGCTCTGGGGGGTGTATGCAGAAGTATGCTATGTTACTGCCGGGGTACACGAGTATGGGAGATCGAGGGATGAGGAAAAGGCATTTACAACATGTGGGGAGGCGCCTTCATCCTTACAACGCCCGTGTATCGTTTCTACCGGCCAAAACTTTTACTTTGTTTTTGAGGGAGAGAGAGAAGATATAGTTCGTTCCTGCAAAAAGGCGCCCTCCCCAGCCTCGTATCGTGCATGCCTTGAGGGAGCGTTGGTTTCGAGCGTCATATCCGACTCAGAACGGCATGGAGCTTCTTTATGCGTGATTATCGAAGAAGGTTTTAAGCCAACATGTTTTGAATTACTTGGTTTGTATGTTAAAGAGCGACACGGGCCGCAAAAACAGGAACAGTTTTGCGAATCTTCGGTTATTCCCGATTCGTTTCAAAAACACTGTCTTACCCAGCTGAATAATTAAACATGGCTCGTATAAAAAAATTCATTTTTCAAATAAGCATTGTTATATTTTTTGGAGGTGGATTTGTGGCGGGAATGATGTCCTTTCTTTCCGGAGAGTCAAGTACAGACATCCAAGCAGAGGATCTTTCTTTCGAGCTCACATCTGTTTTGAAGGAATGTGGTGAAGACACCAACACGGCTCATTATTTTCGCTGTTTCAGGGAGAAGAGCCGACCGCTTGTTTCTAGATATGGTGTGAATGCAATGATGAGTGAGCTTGAATATTTGAATGAGGAATCGGGAGGGGTTGCCTCCAGAGTTTCCTGTCATAATCTTGGTCATGTGGTCGGAGAGCTTGGTATTGAGTTACAAGAAGATGCGGGTGAAGTTCTTGCAAGCTGTACAAGAAAGTGCGGATTTGGATGCACGCACGGCGCGGCTCTCGGAGTATTACGTCTTAATCCCAACTTACTAGATGATCTTCCTTCGGTGTGTGAGAAACTTTCTCCTTCCCCACTGCCCGGTCAAGATCTTACTGCCTGCAATCATGGATTGGGGCACGGGCTTGCTAGTATGGTTCAGTTTGACCTTGTGAAGACACTAAACTTATGCGATCTTCTTGATAACACGAATGCCCAAAATGAGTGTGCTACTGGGGTTTTTATGGAGATTTTTGATGCTCCCACAGAAAGTCATCCACGCCTTGAAATACCTCAAGACATTCCTCGCTTTTGTCAGACTTTGCCTGGCATATATGCCGATTTATGTTTAAAGAGTGTGGGAGGTTTTGAATTGAAGAGATCGAATAATATCCAAAAAGCATTTCAAACTTGTGAGAGTATATCACCGCTTCTTTTTAAAGAATGCAACTTTGTTATAGGAGCAGACCTATTTTTTCTTTCTCAAGGCCGAGTAGAGAAAATTTGGGAGGCATGCAAATTTGGTAAACAGCATCAAAAAGAAGCGTGTGTTGAGGGGGCGATTTTCTCAAGTTTTGTTACCGATCCTTCAGGATCACTGGGGGGTTCTTTGTGCGGGGTACTAGAAGAAGAACTCCAACGTGTTTGTTTTGTGTATCTTGGACAAAATGTTGAAAAGCTGCATGGTGAAGGCGGGAAAGAGAGTTTTTGTAATATGTTTGGTCCATCAGAAGCCGCCTTTTGTTTTGATGAACAGTGACGATACAGAATTTTATATATATGCGTATACAATTAGACCATTTTTCAACGCTGAAAGTAAAAGGTGGTAGACATTTTAGCAGCAGGTTACTCATTATAGTGTTAGCCGCTTTCTTCCTCCTTTTTTTTGTAGTTGGGTTGTTTGGGAGCCAAAAAATATTTTCGGAATTCACTCTATTTTTTAGTCATTTCCCCAAAAAATTATCAGAGTCGCAAGTTAAACTCATAGTAAATAAGTGTATTGATGATAGACCCGGAGATTTAGATATAGATGAGGATAGATGCCTACAGAATGTACTAGAAGAGATTGTGACGGATTTTGGAACCGCCGAGGCTCAAGTAGCACTTGGGACACTTTATGAAGATGGTCGTGTAAATCTCGGCGAGTGTCACAATATTGCGCATCTTGTGGGCCGGGTAACAGTCGTTCAAAAAGGAATTGATGAAGCTTTGGGAGCATTAGATCCGTTTTGTAGCTGGGGTTATCTCCACGGAGTTTTTTTCGCCCTCCAAAGCACTCAAAATTGGACAATTGATATATTCGCAGCAAAAGGCGGAGAGGCATGTCGTATACAGGGTGAAAGCGAAACCAAAAAATTTCTTAGGAATTGCTTCCATGGTCTTGGGCACGGTCTTACGGATTTTAACCCCAAAGATTTGATTGCTCCCCTAAAAGCATGCGATAAAGCTTCAGAAGATTTTGAGGACCGCCAGCAGTGTCAAGCAGGTGTGTTTATGCAGTTGGCTCGGCCCAACCAAGGAGAAAAGGCGTATTTTTATAAAGAGGAAGATCCATTCTATCCGTGCGATATTACTCCAAAAGAATATCGTTGGGCGTGCTATATTGATGTATCACCTAGGGCAATTTATGCAGACGTTCCCTTCCCCGATGTAGTGTCATTGTGCCAAAGAATTCCTGATAAAAGGGCGATTGTGAATTGCATGAGTCAGCTCTATGGGAGTATCACGTGGGGAGGACCCGATATGGAAGGGAGGCTTGAGAACTGTCGTTCACTGGGGGATGCGTACTCCAAGAAATGTATCAAAGGCGTTGTTCATACCCTTTCTAATGTAATCAATTTTGATAAAGACGCCCCTGAGCAATTCTGTAACGTTATGGTCGGAGCAGAGTTGGCGATATGCCAATCGGCTTTGAAACCTTCAAAACCATAATAATGCCAGGATGTAATAGATTCAGCTGCGAGCAGAAATACGTGGTATGTATTTGTATTGACTCTTGTTTACATGCATGAAAAGTGTCTATAATACGATGATATATGCGTAGAATTATAGTGAAGAAGGCCTTAATCCTTTTCACCTTTTTTTCGGTTGTGGGTATGGTGGTTTTTGGTCTGCATAATTTTTATAGTCAAGGAGGGGGTATCATCCCTGAGGAGATTTCGCAAAAATCCAGCATTTCGATAGAACGTTTTCGCACGTTGTCGCATGAAATGCAAATCCGAGCGTTAGATGATATGAGCAACATCCAAAATTTTGATACGGTCTGGAGTTTTCTGAAGTCAGCATATCCGGATGAACCCCCATCAAAACATGATCTGAGTCACAAACTAGGCGAAATTGCAATTAAAGAATTAGGTCTTGACGGATTTGGACGCTGCGATACGTTTTTAAACTTTGGATGTTTTCACGGAGCGGCGCTTGCTGCGATTCGTTTCCATGGAGAACAACCACTTTTAGGTGAGGGTCTTTGGGAAGCTTGTAGGCGCAGCTCGCCGTTTCCTGGCAACTGTCTTCACGGTCTTGGGCATGCTATTATGGTTATAAAACAATATAACCTTCTTAAAGCATATGAGGAGTGCGAACGGTTTTTGAACTCGGATGAAAGTTTTTGGTGCCAAGACGGTGTAACAATGGAAAACATTACCCGTTCAATGATAGACTCAGAATCCGAACCCTATGGAAGCGATGAAGACCCCTACTATCCCTGTAATAGTATTCCTCAGAAGTACGAAGCCGTGTGCGTGCGCAATCATATCGGATTTCTGCAGCGGAATTTCGGATTTAACCTTGAAGAAATGGTGGCATTTTGCCTTTCTTTTAAGGAGGAACAAACCCGCCAAGAATGTATTAGTATGATAGGAAGTCAAGATGCCGAAGTATTGTATGATGATCCGGAAGCGGTTATTGAACACTGTCGAAAAAGTGGTGCATATTTCCGCTTTTGTATTTTTGGCGCGGTAACCAATTTCTCAATGACGAAACGATTCGCCTATGCTGAGCAATTGTGCGCAACGTTTCTCAACATCGAAGATCAAAGCGCATGTCTGAATAGAATTCAGTCATTTCGGTCGCAGCAAAATTTTTAGAGACTTTGCCTTTACAAACGTGCTACCAGCATGAAGATACAATCTATCGGAATAAGCCTTATATACATATTGCTTGGCGTTATGATTTTTCAGGCATTTCTTTTTGGCAAAAATCATCTGCCACTTTTTGCAGGTGGGACAGAATTTGAAAAGGAGAGCGCACAATCACAAGAAGAACCTTTGAACAAATGGTCCATTCCTCCGTTTGACGGCGAAAAGTTTCGTTATTCATCACTTGCTTCGCTTGAACAGGTTCGTTTGCTTAAAGAGTGGGCCAAAGCATACGGATATGAGAGAGCGCGGCAGTTTTTGAGAGATGTCTATTCTGACGAGCCTGCGGATGACCATGAACTCATTCATGTCATTGGCGAAGCTGCATTTTTAAAACTGGGGTATGGGGCATTTAACATCTGTGATTCATTTTTTAAGTTTGGATGTTACCACGGAGTTGTTTTGGAGGCGATTCGGCAAAGCGGCTATAATCAAAAACTCCTGGAGGAGTTGGCCGACGGATGCCTCAGTCTCCCCCATAGCGGAACAACTACTACGGCCTGTATTCACGGTATTGGGCATGCTATTATGGTGGTACGAGGATATGATCTCATTCCTTCTTATGAAGATTGCGATCGTATGTCTCTGGATAAACTCGCTAGCTTTTATTGTTACGATGGGGTTTCTATGGAGAATGTGGTGCGAAGGCACGAGAGGGAGGGTGCACTCGACCAGTTGTATTCGGAGGATCCGTATTATCCCTGCAACAGCGTTCCCCAACAGTATGAGGCCGCCTGCGTACGAGAGCACATCTTTCATGTTCGAAATAATTTTGGATGGAAGGATGTAGATAAAAGTGCTGAATACTGTTTATACTTCACAGCGGAAGATACCTTGCGGGAATGTTTTGGAGCAATGGGCTCTGCAATTAATCAGGATTTTAGCAGTGAGCCAAAGCGAGTTATTGAAGAATGCAACAAACTTGTAACGTACGATCCAACATACCGGACGTTGTGTACTTCTACCGCTGCAACGCATTATTCGTTCGCGCAACAGTCTCAACAAGCAGAAATGCTTTGTAACTCCTTGCCAGACAGAATCGATCGAGAAGGTTGTTTTGGAGCAGTTGAATACGCTCGTGCGTCACTTTTTTAATGAAGCGGAACCTGTTTTTTATAGTGGTGCTCGGTTTTGCATTTATTTTTTTTATTGGAGGTTTTTTGTTTTATTTAGGAATACTCTTAAAGTCCTCTTCTTTTCGTTCCCAGGAGTCGGTTGAGTCGTATGCACAAGTCATTGTTGAGCAATGCCGTCCCCCAGATGGTCAAGAGGAGAATCGGAGGATTGAAGATACGCTTTGCATGCAAAAAGAGCTTTCGAATATTGTGCTCCGTTTTGGTTCCGCTCAAGCCCAAACAGCACTTCAGTTCTTATATGATGAACGGTACGTAACCTTGGGTGGTTGTCATAGTCTGGGACATACTATCAGTCGGGCCGCCGTTACACAGAGAGGGTTTGAGGAGGCGTTTGAGTCATTAAGTCCGTTATGTTCGTGGGGGTATCTTCATGGATTATTTTCGGAATTGCACATCGTTAATAATTGGACTATTGATGAATTTGTAAAAGAGGGGAGTAGGCTTTGCCATTCATTTCAGGCAATAAAACCAAATTTTCTTGAGGAATGTCTTCATGGTCTTGGCCATGGTCTGGCAGACTTTGATAGAAATGATTTGATCTCGCCCCTTCAAGCATGCGACGAAACTTCTCTTGCACTGCGCGAACGTCGTTGGTGTCAGGCAGGTGTTTTTATGGAGTTAGCCAATCGTAATTTCGAAGTTCCTCCCCCTCGTTTTTATAAAGAGGAAGATCCATTCTATCCGTGCGGTATTATCCCTGAAGAGTATCGCTGGACCTGTTATGTTGACGTGGCAAAAAGGGCAATTTCTGCCGGGATTTCCTATCCGGATGTGCTCCCAATATGTGGGGAAGTCCCGGATCAAGAGGCTCAAAAGACCTGTAAGCACCAGGTTTATGGAAGCATTGCCTATGAGCCATATAGTATGAAGGCAAAACGGGAAGCATGTCATTCTTTGGGAGAGCAGTATTTTAGAAAGTGTGTGAAAGGCATTATTCTCACTTTTTATCAAAATCCGGTTGATTTTGGAAGCAATGCCCCTGAACTATTTTGCGAGCAAATGGAGACATCAGAAGATGCAGACTTTTGTTACTCAGCCCTTGAATCGTATCGTTAGAGTTCAAAAAAATAGTGAGTATCCCATGACAGCACGTGTTGTAAAAAGAGGGGTTTTGGCAGAATAAAAAGCGCATCTATGCACGCCATACTTAGTGAAAAAAAGACATTGTTCATGTTTGCAGCCGTAGTAATGGTAGGCGGCATTGTTTTGGGTTTTTTGTCCGATAGCTATTTTGAATCTTCTCCTCCTCTACCAAAGTCTCAGAGGCACGATACTTTGAGCGCTCTTCAATGGTTTCGTTCTTGCGAAGTATTTCCTTTTGAGGGTCAGTTTGACCGTTCTCCCCGATATGCATGTTATCAGCGTGCATTTTTTGATGGCATGAAGGAGCATGGTCTCGCAGTAATTTCAGAGGCATTCGATTCCTATATTGCAACAAAAGAGGGTATGGTTTTACAGGGAGCACCTTGTCATAGTTTGGGCCATGATTTGGGGCAGGCTGCAATAATGATAGGTTATGATGGCCTTGATATTCTTACTCATTGTTCTAGTGCATGCGAAGGAGGTTGTTTTAACGGAGTCGGCCACACATATCTTACCCTCGGAAATAGTATTGAGAGTGTGGATGGTTTTTGTAATCCTCCGGATTATGCCGGAGATAAAAAGAGAGTCTCGGCTTGTTACCATGGCTTTGGCCATGGTATCACTGATTTGTTTGGAACAGACCTCCAGGCAAACCTTGATCGATGTGATGTGTTACAAGATGAAGAGGGAAGGTTTCAATGCGGGCATGCGGTGTTTATGGTTTTAAGTACTCTATCTCCCGAGCAGATTCAGCGATCAGCCATGCCGCAGGATATAGCCAGCTTTTGTGTTCAGGTCGATGCCACGTATAGGAGATCTTGCTTTATCTTTGCAGGATATCTTGCGTATGGGAGAACCCTTAATCCAAAGGAGGCATTTGCAACATGTAGACGGGTGCCGTCAGACTATCAAAGGGAATGTACGGCGCGGATCGGAGAAAGCTTATTTCTCGCAACTCCCAATGATCCCTTGTTCGTTGCAGAAAGCTGTAGTGAAGGATATAATGAAGAAATGATCAGTCTCTGTATTTCTGGAGCAGCAAAGACTGTTATCGCCGATACAAACTCAACTCCCGAGGTGGGATTTGCAATTTGCAATACGGCGCCCGACGCTTTCCGGGCATACTGCCACGAGAGGCTTGGAGACGTAATAGAGGAATTTTTAGGTATTCAGAATCGTATTACTTTATGTAAAGAGTTGGGTGGTCCTTTTCATGAAGTTTGTCTGGGACAGCGTTCGCAAGAATTATGAAGAATGTATTATTCCATATTAGATATCTTTACCTTCTAGCGTTCTTTGTCGTCTTTGGGGTGGCAGCTTATACTTCTGCAGCAACACCAGACGAGACGGGTGAGAGCAATAAAACCTTTGATGCTGCTACATACTCTGCTGAAGTAAGATCATGCCTTACGTTTGAAGACGAGGCAGAGCAAATTAAATGTATAGATAAAGTTCTTATTTTCCTTGCGGAACAGAAAGGAATACCCGCCGCACTACAGGTGATTGAGCCGCTTTCTCAGGAGTTTACCTATCTTCTTTCCTATAGCCATCCATTTGGCCATACCATCGGAAATCACGGAATCAAGTATTATGGGGGACCAGATACGGATCTTAAATCTCGGATCGGGAAGGCCCTCGTAGAATGTGATGGCTTTGGAGCTTTTGCATGTTACCACGGTGTCATTGAGACTGCTTTATCATATTTGCCGATCAAAGAACGTCCAACAGTAATTAGGGAGGCATGTATGGAGAATCCGTTAATTCAAGAGACGCAATATTACATTAACCAGTGTTTGCATTGGTTTGGGCACGGTATGGCTATTTTTGCAGACGTCCCCCTTACAGAGACACTTGCATTGTGTGATGGATTGAGCGATGAATTTTTGAGCGACGATGTGCAGCTTTGTTTAAGTGGAGTTTTTCATGCCGGCTCCCAGCCCGGTAGTGTAGATGGTGATCTTAATCATAACATCGAAAATGTGTGGAGTGAGGATGATCTTTATTATCCTTGCGGCGACATTGAAGAAAAGTTCCGCGGGCATTGCTACAGTCATGTGCCGGGAAGGACCCATACTGCTGATTCTGCAGATGACTTTAAGGGTTGCGACAACATTCCGGAACCCGATCCGGTTAAAAGAGACGATTATATTCGACGATGCTATGATTCTGCTGCAAACTCTCTTCTTATTCAACTACTCAACCAGCCAGACTTAAGTAATGAAGAAAAGATTACTGATCTTATCGAATCTTGTAGGGCATATTCCGATAAGGAATATGTACGATTTTGCTATGCCGGCACTGTTCGCTACTGGGTATTGTTCGATCCATTACTGAGCAACAAGAATCCTTTTCAACTCTGCCGCAAAGTTGAAGAAGAAGCAAAAGCTGCCTGTTATAGTAATATTGGCTTTGGGAATAACGAGAACTATTATTCGGAAGAAATTCTGCGTGAGTATTGTGCCAACAGCGAACCGGCGTATGTCGAATCTTGCCTAAACAAACGTGTTTTATGATGTATATCACAACCCTGTATTCCCAATTTTATCATAACTTTGTATAATGAAAGAGCGTATCGATACTAAAAGCCAGCTTTGTTTTTTGTGGGAAAGAAATACATTTTTTTAACTGCATGATTCCATCGAAGTCATTTTTCTTCTCGCGGGTGCTTTTTGCCGGAGGAGTTGGTATACTGGTAATTGCAGGAGGAATATTTTGGAAAGGAGGAATAAGCATACCTTCCTTCCCTCTCCTTTTTTCGTCTGGAGATGTTATTATGATTACAGAAGATGGATTTACCCCACAAACCCTGCAGGTAAAAAAAGGTACATATGTTCGTTTTGTGAACAAAACTGATGAATGGCACTGGCCGGCTTCGGATATTCATCCTACGCATACACTGTATTCAGAGTTTGACCCCAAACAAACCATTGGACCAGGCGAAGAATGGGGGTTTATTTTTGAAAAGGTGGGTGAATGGGGTATGCACGACCATTTGATGCCGTATGTCACAGGCGAAATCATCGTAGTTGAACCATGATTAGTCGCAAAAGGAAGCTTGCATTGTGTTTGGTAGGAGTAGGAATACTTTGCTCTCTTTTCTTTTTCGGGTTTTTCGGTGTAGTTCAAGCAGACATTCCCTATGCCCAGTCTCTCTACTATGCCCAGTCTCTCTACTATGCCCAGTCTCTCTACTACACCGGCTTCTACCCGCAGTTCTACCCTCAGTTCTACCCTCAGTTCTACCCTCAGTTCTTGCCCTACATCGGCTTCTACCCGCAGTTCTACCCTCAGTTCTACCCTCAGTTCTTGCCCTACATCGGCTTCTACCCGCAGTTCTACCCTCAGTTCTCTCCCTATGCCCAGTCTCTCTACTACACCGGCTTCTACCCGCAGTTCTACCCTCAGTTCTCTCCCTATGCCCAGTCTCTCTACTACACCGGCTTCTACCCGCAGTTCTACCCGCAGTTCTACCCCCAGTTCTCTCCCTACAGCGGCTTCTATCCTCAGTTCTACCCTCAGTTCTCTCCCTACAGCGGCTTCTACCCTCAGTTCTACCCTCAGTTCTCTCCCTACAGCGGCTTCTCTCCCTACAGCGGCTTCTATCCTCAGTTCTTGCCTGGTTAGGTCTGATTGTCTATGAATAAAGCGAGTAAAACACAACAGAATTCCGCCATTACTCCGGCCGAGAATATGCCAACGTTAGGACGGAAACACGTGGGGATTTTTACGGTGGTTGCCGGCGGCCTTGCAGTTTTCTTTGCGCTTACTGCGGGAGCTGTGCTGACAGCGGCAGATGTGCAAGGGTCCTTGGCCCAAGAACAGTTTGAGACGGCGAACGAGTTCTTTGAGAGCTATGATTTTGAAAACGCAGAGCAGGCGTACCTCCAAGCGCTGGATATGAACCCAACGGTTCAGTGGGCGCACCACCAGCTCGGGCGCATTTATTTCTCTGGCAATGAGCTTAAGAGGGCGCTTGGAGAATTCAACCAAGAGATTGCCCTGCATAAAGACAGCGCCAGCTCCTTTTACATGAGAGGCCTTACATACGCCTTTTTGGAGGAGCTCAAACTTGCTGAGCAGGACTTTCGTTCGTTCCTTGGCTTTTATCCAAACAGTGAGGCGGGGCTCAATGACCTGGCCTACGTGATGTTCCTGCAAAACAGGTTTGAAGATGCAGAAGAGATTCTCCAAGAGCTTTCAGAGAAGCGCCCCTCTAGCTTCCTTGCCAACCAGGGGCTGGCCGCCGTGTATATTGAGTTGGACCGTTTTGAGGAGGCCGAAGGGTTCGTTACAAAGGCCCTTGCGTATGCGGAGGGCATGGATATTGCGATGTTCCAGCAGTATTACCCCAGCCTCAAGCCGGAGCACGCAGCAAAAGGACTAGAAACCATCCAGCGTGGAATCAGGCACAACTTCAACATTGTTTCTTCCTTGCAGGAGGGGGAGTTTAAGCTGGACGAGGATACGCCTGCAATCCTGAGGCCTTACTTTAAGAGCGCTTCTAAAGGCAAGTACGGTGCGGTATTCCTGGCCGCTTCCTGTGCGGCAGGGTTCCAACACACCAGCGAATGCCAATCCAGTTCTACAATAACGTCTCCGTCCTCAGGATCTTGGTTTAATTCTTCTTTCTCGATTTCTGTTTCGGACTCTGTTCCCGCAGGTGCCGAGCTTACCACCTGCTGGCAGACCTCCCCGGACCTTGGGGTGCGCACATGCAACGGCAGCGACACGGTGTCCGCAGGCTCGGGAGGTTCATGCAGCACGCAAGGAAGCAATACATGTTCGGTAACCGTGGATGCCGGCAGCCAACAGGCCGGAGGCGGCACTTCCTTTGGATTCGGAGGGGCTTCCACGCGCTCTTTTTCCATTGACTATACCTCTCCAACAGGGAGTGTGAGCGCAAGCCCGACAAGCGTGTTTACAGGAGATACGATAACCATTCCCACAACCGGTGCAGATTCTCATTCCGGTGTTGATTGGCTGAATTTCACGAAAACCGGTGAATTTTGGAGTTGCGGAGGAGCTTCCTCTTGCAACCATAGTTTCACCACCTCAGAATCAACTGCTGGAGACTACACTTATACTATTTTTGTGTTTGACGGGTCAAACAATACGACTGGGTTCACCTCAAATACGGTAACCGTTAGTAATCCTCCTGCCCAGATTTCCGTGACCCCAAGCTCCAAGAACTATGAGACCTTTGGGGTTGATGACGGTTTAACCGTGGGCTTCACGGTGTCAAACGCCGGAGGCAGCACGCTTTCGGGCTCCGTCTCTGGCCTGGCAGCTCCCTTTTCTTGTACCAGCAACTGTACCAACTATAGCGTTGGGGCAGGTAGTAGTATTAACGTCAATTTGCGCTTTGCACCCACGAGCGCAGGGAATTTTAGTGATATTGCCAACTTCTCTGGTGCAGGGGGAGATAGCGTATCGCTTTCTGGGGTTGGGGTAGACTGGGTTGCTGGCCTCAATGCTGCGCCTTGCGCCACGTGTCTCAATGGAACCGTCGTCACCATCACTGGTACGAGCAACGCCGCCGTTAATACCAGCCCCTACTGGATTCGCATCTACGAAGGCTCAAACGTATGGCCCAGCTTCCTGGTATCTTGCGCTTCGGGAACGACATGCTTGGTCAATGTGGGAGGTTTTACCGACACAACCAAGACCTACACTACGAGAATTGAGAATTCTACTGGAAGCGTTATTAAATCAAGTTCTGGTCCTTGGGCAATCACGTGGCAGCCGAATGCCCAGATTGCCGTGACCCCAACGTCTTTGAGCTTCGGGACCATAGGCATTGGTAGCTGGCAAAACCAAGACTTCACGGTTTCAAACTCTGGGGGTCTCACGGTTACAGGTATTGTTTCCGGCCTGGCAGCTCCCTTTTCTTGTTTCAGCGGATGCGGCACTTATAACCTGAGCGGGGCAGCGACCCAGAACGTAACAATACGGTTTTTGCCCACCACCGCGATATTCAGCAGCGGCACGGCCGAGTTCTCCGGGGAAGGTGGTCCGCTCAACAGGACTGTTTCTGGAACCGGTGATGATTGGATTGCCGGCATCTCTGATGATGCGGGCGGTCCGGTTGCCAACGGCACCTCGGTTACCCTCACTGCCACGAGCAACTTTAACATTGGTTTCAGCCCCTACTTCATTCGCATCTATGATGGGAGCACCCAACTGAAAACTTGCGGCTCGGGAACAGAATGCACGCTTGATGTCAGCAACAGCGATACGGCCATCAGCTACACTGCGAAAATAGAGAATTCTGCTGCAACCATTATTAAATCAATTTCTGCCGGCACCTTGGTTACGTGGCAAGGTCCGCCCGACCTCATTGTCCAGTCCATTATTCCAACTCCTCCAAGCCCTCTGCCCGGAGAGGATATTAGCTACGCTGTGGTAGTGAAAAACCAGGGGGCCCTGGAGTCTTCTGGCGGGTGGATTACGGGGTATAATTCGGATCCGCCCTTGTGTGGTAGCGCGGATTGGTTTGCGGCCCAGACCTTGGGTACCATTGCGGGAGGCGCAACCAAACCATTTGTTCTCGTGAAGAGCGGAGGGTTTGCGACCGGCGGAAGCAAGACGATATGGATGTACGTAGACGACCTTTGCAACGTGACGGAGTCGAACGAAACCAACAATGAACTATTTGATACATTAACCGTAAACGACTCGACCTCGGTTGAATGTGTTTATGGCAACTGCATTTTTAGCAAAACCCTCCTTGTTCCGGGAGAGAATGTATCGGTTGGAGGCCGCCTTTTAGATGGAAACGCAGGAGGGCTTGCGGGAAAGCCGCTTGAACTCAGGAAATCGGACGGCACATGGGCAACGTGGCTGGGCGCAGATGAGGCGGGCTCCCAGACTGATGCGACTGGTACCAGGCTGTATGTCTGGACACCGTCCTGCTCAACCTACCTTGGCACCAACAGCTTTTATGTGCGGTTTAAGGGTGATACGAGCTATCAGGCGAGTCAGACGGCAGACAATGCTTTGAACATAGCGGTACCCGCTCTCACCTATCCCTCTACGAGTTGGCAGCGTCTCTGGTATTCGGTATCTGGCGTAAGCCCAACGTTTACTGACTGCAATTACCTTGGGACGTCGAGTGAAAGCTCTGGGCGTTTTGATACGAACTGGGGTGCCGGAGTTCCTTTCAGCGGCGGCCCATCCGATTTGGTTGGTTTTAAGTCCAGCAGGAGCTTTACCGTGGGCACGACTGGCGTTTACGAATTCATGATTGGTTCTGACGACGGGGCGCGCTTAACCGTAGGCGGTGTCACAATTGCAGACCAGTGGGGAGACGGCAGTTACCGCACAACAACGGGGAGCATCAATCTTGGGGTTGGCTCGTTCAACTACCTCTTTGAGTACTATGACAACACGGGCAATGCCAGGGTGATGTTTACGCCAAAGCTTCGGCTTGTGGTTGAACCGACCTCTATTGTAGAGGGTGAGACGTTAACGTTAAAAGCGTACTGTGCGGGTGCTTGCGAGGGGAGGACGGTTTTCTTCTGGAACACATTCAACTTGCCCGGGTCGTTTGGTTCCTGCGTCATCAGTTCCGGCTACTGCCAGATCGGATTTACAACGGGAATCGGGTTTGGCGGTGGGGTGGTTGATTTCTGGGCAAGGATTGATTTGAGCAGTCCTCTAAATGGGACAGACGACGACGGGGAGCAGTCCGACATCGTGGGGGTAAGTGTTAGTACTTGCCAGAAGACCTCAAGCCCCAAAGAGGATACGTTTAACGTGTCGATAATAACTGCCGGAGCACCAAAAACCTGTCCTCTTCTCATTACTCATAAAGGAATTAATGTTACAGGCGGTGGCTCGCTTTCTTACGAGCGTACAAGCAGTACCCCGCAAATACCCCGCGGAGGGGGTGTGGCATTCTCTTCCAGTATTGAAATGGATGAGGATGCACCTGGTGCGGGAGATTGCGGCCCTGCTCTTAAATGGTGGACAGATTGGGAGGATCCCTCCCCAACGCAATGGAATTTCTGGACTACCTCTTCATTTGTATCTCAGGATAGCACGGAGGATATGAGATGGGGGTACGACCTCCTTATTCCGCCAAGCGAAAGATACTGCAGATTTGTTGAAGCGGATTCGATTTTAGGCCTCTCTGCTGTGGGGGAGGATCAGTATATAGATACTCACCCCGTGCTCTCGAGCGATGTTTTCTACTCTGTGGACGCTTTGTATTCTGACAGCGCAGCAAACGGAAGAGTGGAGGGTTTATGGGGGACTAACCATAACCTTGTGGAATGTATTACAGATGCTCACTGCACCCCGGGAAGCGGTAGTGCGAACACCGATGCGGTGTCCACGACTCAAACATGCAACCTCGGCCAAACAGCAAACTTCCCGCTGAATACCTGCATTGACAGTGTCGCCCCCAGTGAAGCAAAGATTATGAGCATTTCTTCTCCTGACTCAGGGCAGGCAATCGGGTACCGAGATGGAAGCATAGCTCCTCTGGGGAGTTGTACTGCTGGACAGATATGCGCCTTTATCCGGGCAAAAGACGACGGAACAAACCGCATCTATTCTGTAAGCGTGAAATACAAAGATGCTGGTGGGCTTTCTCTCTGCAGGTTGCGTATCACCGATCAAATTTTCGGCACACAAGAACAAGAGGTTGCCTGCAGCGGCACCATCACCACCAAAATCTTCACCTTCACCGTGGGCCCTACGGGGGATTGCAGAACCGAAGAGAACAACAACTGTACCCTTGAGGCCTACGCTGTTGATGCTGCGGCGAACGAGGAGGTCGCTATACGTATTGCCCCTAGTGACGAGCAAAGCTATATTGATTTTCCTGATACTCATGATGACATTAACTATTTCCAATTTGGGGTGGATTATACGCCCCCTCAGTAAAAGTAATAATCTTGAAAAATAAAAAGAAGCCCTCCTTTGAGATTTCTCTCTAGGAAGGGCTCTTGGGTATCGTGGCCTGGTATTCTCGGTACACGGAACCTTTGCCGGGTTCCTGGATGCCGATGTAGAAGCTTGCTGTTTCCCCGTTGTCCCGCACTCCTATGGTGTAACCCTCTCCTGCCAGGGGAAGGTTGTCTTGGTGGTACTGAGAGGGTGGTACGAACTCCATCCACGTTTCTCCTGCGTCAAGCGAAGCAAGAAGCCGATAGGTGAAGCGAGTCACTATATCCCTCTGGGTTCCAACGAGGTCAGCAGGACGAACGCAGTTTTGAAGACATGTCAGGTCTATTACTGAGGCAAACCAGACATTGCCATCGGCATACAGCGAGACGAACCCCGCAGGGAAACCTTCTTTGGCGCCGGGCTTTAAGAACCAGGGATCTCGCTGAATCTTCGGGTAGACATTTTCACGGAGCCATTCCTCTTTCTCTTCACGGAGATACATCTGATCCCACGTGAAAATCTGTAGGTCTACCCCTACCCAGTCTACCTCTTGGAGGGAGATTATGGGTGTAGCAGGCGCAGACATTCCCGGCTCAAGGTTTTGAGCTGGTTCGCTCTCCGTCACTGCCGGAGCAGTATCCACTGTCTCTGTCTGCGAGGAAGTCTCCCCTGCAGAACCAATGTTCAGGACGATCAGTGCCCCCAAGCCCAGAAGAAAAGCCATGAGGACTATGGGTATGAGGATTGCAGGCCAACGCGTGGAGATGCGCTTTGGCACCGCAACCTGCTGCGAATGTTCTGCGTGTGCCATTTCGGCACCTCCTTTCTTTGAGTATCCCAAACTCGCGAATATTCACTTGTTCAGGATCTGCCTATATTATACCCTCCAAAAGTAGGTTTGTCAACCTTTCGCATATTTCCTAAATGAAATTAAGGATTCCCGAATATGTCCTAAACGAGATTTAGGAGAACTTAATCTCGTTAAGTTTTCTTGTCAAGGTAAAGGTAAAAACAAAGAAAAAGGGGCCGGTGTGTTTCAACCGACCCCTTTCCCGCTTTGTGCCTTCGCACTTAGCGGAACAAGTAGGAGATCTTGGCTCCTTCTTGCGTTATGGAGTCGACGCGGAAGAGCACAAAGTGACCCTCCATGCCTTCTCTTGCTTTCACGCTGTGGGTAAGTTGCTTTATTCTATGGAGCGGAAGGGATATAATAAAGAAACTGTTTTAATGAGGCAAAGGATTACAGCTTTAACAAAACTTGAGAGACATGCCATTGTTTTGGTGGTTTTTGTGTTTTTGTTTGGGTTTGCCTATAACGTAGGTGCAATTTCGCATCTGTGCAGCCAGGCAGCGGGGTCTGGATGGAAAACTGCGGACTTTACTTGCCAGGTGGTCTACGAAGATACAGGCGGCTCCGGTCTCGAAGAATGTCAATACCGCCTCTGGAACGTTGATTTGCCAGGATGGACGACAGCGTGGCTGAACGCAACGGGAACGTGCGAGGGCGAATCTGTCACCTTAACCGTGACTGTTACCGTAGGAGATACTGGCTATTGTGCAGAGGATGGGCAAGGAAGTTCAAAATGTCAGCTTGACCTTCGTGCAGAAGACAATGCCGGGAATGTAACACAGTGCCCAGACGATTTTGCGTTCTGTAATGTGGCAGCGCCGAACTTCAACGTCGACTATCAAGCCCCAACCACGAACATTGCCTGTAACTCTGTCTCTTGTCTGGGCACGTGGTACGCAGAGACAGTTTCCGTTTCCCTCTCTTGCGCCGACCCGCATTCAGGCTGCGACATCACGCAATATTGTATAGGGAGTGCCTGCGTACCCAGCCTGACCTACAGCGTCCCCTTTGACCTGACGACCAGCGGCACGCACATCGTGCGTTTCCGCTCTTTGGATACCGCAGGGAATACGGAAATTACCAAAGAGCAGATTGTCACGATAGACCTCATTGCTCCCAACATTACCGCTTTTTCTGTGGACGGCACTTCTTGTACGGGCGCCGCATGCTCCACTACTACGGTTATAATCAATGGCGATCCTTCCATCGCCTGGACTACTTTGGATACCGGCGAATCGCACTTAAAGCAGATTGAGGTGTGGAGGGCGTGGGATGCGAATGGAGACGGAATCCTTCAAGGGTCGGAGTGGGATGACAGCAGTCCCACTGCAGGCACGCAACCAAACCCCGTCTTCACCAAGACCACCGGGTTTGACACCCTAGATACGGATGACGATGTTTTTATCAACAGCGGCCTCCCAGAGGGCACCTACTGGTACGGTGTACATACCGTGGATAATGCAAACAACTGCATTGATGAGGCAACCGCCCACTGCGGAGGGGTTTCCTCCGATAGTCTGGACCCCAGCAGAACGGTGCGGGGGCCCATCAAACTGATAAAGGATATCACGCCTCCTAATACCACTATTACCAGTAACCCACCCAATCCGAGTTTTTCGAGTTCAGCATCTTTTTCCTTCACCAGTACGGAATCTGGCACATTCGAGTGTCAGTTGGACGGTGGAGGGTTTTCAAGTTGCACTTCTCCCAAAAACTATTCTGGACTCTCTGAGGCCTCCCATACCTTTGATGTACAGGCTACTGATCTTGCAGGGAACACAGATCCGACGCCCGCCTCCTATACATGGAACATTATCTTAAACCAAGCCCCCACCATCTCAACTGTTTCTGATACACCAGATCCAATCAAAGCAGCAGCACAGATCACGTTTACGGCAAACTGGAGCGACCCAGATGGAGATTCGGTAACCTTCTATGTATGCAAAAACAATACCACTCCTTCCGGAGGAGATTGTTCTGGAGGAGCTGTAAATCGATGGTGTAGAAATACTACCCCTGTACCATCTGGCACGGACGCAACGTGCAACCCTACATATACCACCCAGGCTGCGGATGAGGGCACCAACAACTACTTTGCCTTTGTGTGTGACACCAGCGACCTTTGCTCCTCTTCCAGTTCTGGAGCCTTCTTGGTAGATGCCACAGACCCCAGCATTTCCATCTTTACGGCAACTCCTGCTTTTCCGGCTTGGATAAACAACGCTGCTCCGAACGGGACGGTTTCGTGGAGCGTTTCCGATGCCGGAGGCTCCAACTTACAACAAATTGAGGTGTGGAGAGCTTTTGATATAAATGGCAATGGCGTACTTGATACCGTATCCCCGAATGAGTGGGACGATCCGGGAAACGAAGAGAGCAACCCTATTTCTACGAAGACCACCGGTTTTACCACATTGAGCACCGACACCGATTCCTACATTGATACCAATCTTTTGGCAACCGCCTCCTACTGGTACGGCCTCCACGTGCTGGACAATGCCAACAACCCAACAGTTGAAAGCACGCCCCAGAGGATCCAGGTGGACAAGCAGAATCCCACGGCAGTAGTGACCGACCCCGCACCCGGCACCTGGTATAGGGACAACTTTACTGCGACCTTTGATGATTCTGACCTTGGTTCAGGGCTTGCAGCCAGTTGTGAGTACGAGTTCATCGGCCTCAATCCCGGGGGGCCAGACACGACGTCCGGCACCTTAACGCGCCTCTGCAACCTGGATACGAAGACCATCGGCGTGGGGCCAAATCCCGAGGTGTGCGAGTTTGAAGGAATAAACAGGTGCCGAGTCCGCACCCAGGCCTTTGACCTTGCTGGCAACACGTCGGGCTGGCAGAGCTTTGACTTTAGCGTGGACTTCACAGACCCGGTGGTTGGCACCCCAGCCCCCTCCACTGCCCAGGCCGGGGTTTCCCAGAACTACAGCTCTTCTTTGTCAGACCCCGTGGGCAAGGTTGCGAGCTGCACCTTCTTTTGGAGGCTGGTTGGCAATCCTGAATGGAACACCGGTGGGGCAACGACCATCATCCCGCTTCCCTGCGAGAACGGGGAAGCGTGCACCGTATCCGTTGACCACACGTTCGCCTCGCCCGGCAGCTACGACGTTTCCTTTAGCTGCACAGACTTCACCCTTCCCAGCCCCGGGAACACGGGCTGGGGATTCGGCGTGGTTACGGTGGACAGCCTTTCCGTGACGCTTTCTGCCATCCCTTCCTCTGGGATTACCACGACGAACTTTGACCTTTCCTCTCAGGTTGCGGGAACCGCGTCAGGGAGCGCCGGCTTTAAGTTTGACTGCACGAACGACAGCCTGTGGGAGTATGAGGTAACAGGAATTGACCTGTCAGTTTCGGACCCAGGCTGGGTGCTGCGCAACGGTTTCAACACCAGGGTGACAGCCCCCGATATCTTTGCCGTGCAGGACCTGTGCATTTACGCTAGTCCCAGCACCTACACCGCGAACACGCAGGTTGACCGGGGAAGCGCCACTGCGCAGGATACGGTTTCCATTGTTGTTACCGTGAACACTGCGCCCCAGGCCATAAACCTTGCGCACAACAACGCAACGACGGACTACTGCTTTGTTTCCGCGCCCGACGTGACCCTTTCTTGGACGTTTTCAGACCCCAATCCCGGGGATTCCCAGTCTGCTTACCAGGTGCAGGTGGCAACCGATGCCGGGTTCACAAACATCGTTGATGATGAAGGAAAGGTCACGAGCTCCAACAGCGAGTATACTCCCGTGGGCCTCTTATATGCCACCACCTACCACTGGCGGGTAAAGGTATGGGACAGCTTTGATCAACAATCCTCTCCCGAATGGGCAACGGGTCCTTTCTTTACCACGCCCGTACACGCCTATCCTACCACAGACTTTGCGTGGGTCCCGGTTTTCCCTTCTGCCGAAGAAGAAATCCAATTCACCGACCAGACCGTCTATGATCCCAGCTCTACGGGTCAGAGCTGGTCGTGGGACTTCGGAGATACGGCAACCTCAACCCTGCAGAATCCTTTGCACATCTATGCCGTGAACGGCGCCTATCTTGTGACTTTCCAAGCAACGGATGATGCGGGAACCTGCACCGATACAAATACCGTAAACGTAACCCTTCCATTCCCAGAATGGCAAGAGATTTCACCCTTTTAACAAATGAAGGAGATGGAGGATATACCATGACAGAGCTCCTGGTGGTGGTTGGCATTATTGTTCTCATGACCTCCCTCATCCTGCCCAACTGGAGGTCAGGGGATCGGAGCCTTGCCTTGGCGAGAACGGCAGCCAAGGTGGGCCAGGACGTGAGGCGGGCGCAGGAGCTCGCCATGAGGGCCCAGGCCTACACCTGCGCCACAGGGAGCATTACCGGGTACGGCATCTACTTTAATGTGAACACCCCTGAGTCATACATTCTGTTCGCGGAGTGCAACGACACAAACACGTATGATGCCGGATTGGACGGGGTGGTAGAAACGATTACCATGGAGAGTGGAGTACAGATGCAGAGTGTCACGCCTACTCCCGCCGTGAGCATCGTGTTCATCCCTCCCACTCCCATTGTGTGGATAAAGCCGGGAGACCCCTCGCAGGCGCAGATCGTGCTTGAGCGAAAGGACGGGGTTGCTGGCACGAGGATTGTCACCGTAAGCAGTAAGGGTATCATTGATGTTGATTAACCATGCAGCGAGCCTTCACCTTAATTGAAGTCCTGGCAGCGTCCTTCCTGGTGGTTCTAGGAGCAGGGGGAGTCTTTGCGTTGGTGCAGCAGACTGTCACCTTTACCACGAATGCCGTCTTCCAGCTGGAAGCCACCTACTTGGCCCAGGAGGGAATTGAGATCACGCGGAACATCCGGGACACCAACCTTTTGAAGATTCACAAGGGGCTGGGGGGAGATTGGACTGACAACCTCACAGGGTGCACCACGGGGTGCGAGGCCGACTATACCCAGGCCGCCTTGGTGTCCTATACGGACTCGGTCTTGAAGCTGAGCTCGGGCTTGTACAACTATACTGTGGGGACCAACACGCTGTTTAAAAGAAAGATTACGGTGACCCAGCCTTCCGCGGAGGTTCTGGAGGTTTTGGTCCAGGTAACGTGGGTAGAGAGAACGAGGAGTCACGACGTGACGATAGCCACCGAACTATATAACTGGCTTCCGGCCCCTTAAAGCATATGAAAGAACGAGGATTTACCATTCCAGAACTCTTGGTTTCGCTCCTTGCTTTTTCTTTGGTCATCGGGGGAGCCACAAACCTTCTACTCACGGGCATCATAGCCCAGCGCCACTCCCTTGCGACCGAAGAGCTTCTCGACCAGACTTCCTTTCTTGCAGAATACATGACGAGAGTCCTGCGCCAGGCGCAAAAGGACCTGGGCCCAACCTGCCTTTCCACGAGCGGGCTCAACTATGAGCTCACCCTGGGCGGGCAGGGTGTGAAGTTCCTGAACAACGCCGGCCAATGTCATGAGTTCCTGCTGCAGGGAACAAGGATCCAAGAATCCATTCCCCCAGCCCCAGCCGAGTTTCTTACCTCAGACAACCTTGAGGTCGTATCTTTACAGTTCGTGCTTTTGGGTGAGAACCAGACCGACGACCTTCAGCCCCGGGTGACCTTCGGCATGGTGATTCAGGGTCAGGGCCCAAAGCCGGAATCCAAGCCGAGCATTCAGCTGCATACAACGGTATCCCAGAGAAAAGTAGATGTCCCTAATTAGAATTTTCAATTTTCAATGACCAATTTCCAAAGCCAAAAAGGGGTATCTCTGTATATTGCTTTTATGATTATGACTACCCTCTTGGGCATTGCCCTTGGCACGAGTGCCCTTCTGTTCTCCCAGCTCGGCATCCTGCGGGGCATGGGGCATGCGGTCCTTGCCTTTTACGCAACGGAAGCCGGTGTGGAGCGCGCCCTGTTTATTGATAATACCTTTTGCGCGAACGAGGAGGAGCACGCACCCTGTCTCACCACGGAGTTTTCGAACATCCCGCCCGGGGAGCTTATCTTGGCGAACGGGGCAAGTTTCGTGCTTTTGGCAGAGGACGCCGGGACAGGAGGGTGTCCTGGCGCTCTCGGCTTCAACTACTGCGTGAAGGCAACGGGAAGCTACAAGGAGGCGAGGCGCGCGGTGAGAATAGCAAGGTAGGTTTTCTCAGATTTCCAGAGGTGGGATAAGGGCTCCTTACCCCGTTTTTGTAAAAGAGATATAAGAGATATAATGGAAGGGATATGAGAAAAGAGGAGGCAAAAGAAAGGATTGAGAAGCTAAAATCCCTCATTCAAAAGCATCGCTACCTCTACCACGTTAAAGATACGCAAGAGATCTCTGACGAGGCATTTGACGTTTTAAAGCATGAGTTGTTTGCTTTAGAGCAGCAATTCCCAGACCTTATCACCAAAGATTCCCCGACCCAGCGGGTGGGAGGGGAGCCCTTGGCGCAGTTTAGCAAGGTTTCCCATGCGGCGCCCATGCTCTCCATCGAAGACATTTTTAAGGAAGAAGAATTTGATTCGTGGGAAGAATACTTGGAGCGCTTGTCTCAAAAGAAAAGCTTGGAATACTTTGCCGAGGTTAAGATTGATGGCTTTGCCGTATCTTTGAGGTATAAAAAAGGTGTCTTTGTGCTGGGTGCTACCAGGGGGAACGGGTGGCTTGGGGAGAATGTGACCCAAAACCTTAAAACCATTCAAAGCATACCCTTGCGCCTGAGGACTGAAGGACACCTTAGTTTAGCCAAGGATATATCCTTGGCTAAACTAAGGACAGGAGAAATTGAGGTAAGGGGGGAGGTGTATATGGAAAAGCGGGATTTTGAGAAGTTTAACAAGCAAAGGAAGAAGGCTGGAGAAGAACCTTATGCTAATCCAAGAAACCTGGCTGCAGGCTCTATTCGCCAGCTTGATCCAAGGCTTGCTGCTGCTCGTCCATTAAAGTTCATGGCATATGACTTGGTTTCAGACATTGGACAGAAAACACATGAGCAAGACCACCAAATACTTTCTTTGTTAGGATTTCGAACCGACCCCACAGCAAGAGTATATAAGAACAAAAAAGAAGTTTTCTCTTATTGGAAAGTGATGGAAAAAAAGCGTGATTCCCTTCCTTTTCATATTGATGGAATAGTTGTAAGCGTAAATGATAACGCAGAATTTCAGGATCTTGGGGTCGCGGGAAAAAGCCCACGCGGAATCCGTGCCTTAAAGTTTGCAGGAAAGCAGGCAACCACCAAGATTGTAGATGTAAAATTTCAGGTTGGAAGAACGGGAGCCGTAACCCCGGTGGCGCAGCTTGAGCCTATTCAATTGACAGGAGTCACGGTTTCCCGCGCAACCCTTCACAACGCAGACGAGATTAAGCGTTTGCGGGTTAAAATCGGGGATACCGTGGTTGTACAGCGAGCCGGTGACGTTATCCCAACTGTGGTAAAGGCGCTCCCCGAGTTGAGAAATGGCTCAGAAAAGGTAATTCATATGCCTACTCGTTGCCCGGTATGCGGTGTCAGACTGGTACGTCCAAAAGGAGAGGCAATCTGGAGGTGCCCAAATAAGGGTTGTTTAGCCCAAAAGCGAGAGAATCTCTACCACTTTGCGTCAAAAAAGGCCTTTAACATTGTTGGTCTTGGCCCCAAGATCATTGATAAACTGGTAGAGGAGCACCTTTTGTCGGAACCTTCCGACATTTTTGAGCTTACCGAAGGTGACCTCATACCTCTTGAAAAGTTTGCGGAAAAGGCTGCGCAAAACACCGTATCGGCTATCAAAGATGCAAAAAAGGTGTTTCTGTCTCGGTTCCTGTATGCTTTGGGCATACGCCATGTTGGGGAGGAAACTGCCATAGCTTTGGCCAATTATTTTTTAAGTTTAAATAAGCTTAAAAATTCAAGCAAAGAAGAGCTTGAAAAGATTCCAGATGTTGGAAGTGTTGTAGCCCAAAGTATTGCAGATTGGTTCCATAACAAGGCAAATCAAGAGCTTCTTGAGAAACTCTTCAAGGTGGGGGTAAAGATTCAGAATCCTAAACCCAGCTTAAACAGCCAGGCAAGTTTAATATCGGGCAAGACCTTTGTTCTCACTGGAACCCTCTCTACTTTAACCAGAGACGAGACAAAAGAGAAAATACGCCAGCTTGGGGGCAATATTTCAGAGTCGGTTTCAAAGAATACCGATTATGTGGTGGTGGGTGCAAACCCGGGTTCTAAACTTAAGCAAGCCAAAAAATTGGGTATACAGACCCTTACTGAAAAAGAGTTCCTCCACCTCCTTAAAACCTAACTCTATGAAGCAGATGATTCTGCTTAAATGAGATTTAGGAGTTCCTAAATCTCATTTAAGCAACATGGGGGATTATACGCTGTGGATTGCGCCTCTTGGTGCTTTTTTATTTTCCTGCTAAAATATCCTTAGCCTATGCCAAAAAGAAAAGAACAGCTCACTGAGAAAATACGCCCCTACCATATTTTAGGAAAGGCGGTAGAGGGCAGGGAGATTTTTGCGGCCAAAGAGGATCGGGCCCGGTTTGTGTTTCAAATGTATGCTGCAAACATTGGAAAGCCCGTTATTAACCTGTACCGAAAAGACATTTTTCAGATATCAAACGCCATTTTGCAGGGTGAGCCGATCCCCAAGGGTTTTGTGCAAAATGAGCACGATCCCTTAGTGCACCTCTTTAGCTTTGCTCTTGGTAAAGACCGCTACCACTTAGGCATAGTCCCGGCAAAAAAAGAGGGAATCCCTTTATACATGCAAAAGCTTAACTTGGGCTTTGCTAAATACTACAACCTTAAAAACAAGAGAACCGGCACTTTATTTGAAGGGCGATTTAAAGCTGCCCCCATTGTAAACTCAAAGCAGCTGGCAAGCGTGGTGAAATACATTAATATAAAAAAGATACTTGACCACTACAGCCAAGACGCTCTTTTGCAGTATCCTTATTCAAGCTTTCCTGACCTTTTTGGAACCAGAACCTCTCATTTGCTTTCCCCAGAGGGCAGAGCAAATCTTTTAAAGATTCTGGGTGGGGAGTTCTTTGCTGATAGACAAGATTATACCTCGTATATAGAGGATTTACAGAATGAGGGAAGAAAACTGTTTTTTGACACTGCTTAAATGAGATTTAAGAGCTCTTAAATCTCATTTAAGCAACCAGTCAGTATTCCTAGTTTTAAACGTTTAATCTCTGGCATAATCTGTTTAAAACTAGGATAGCTGCACAATGTTTAAAAAGTAGGTTTTGTATCACCATTATATCCTAGTTTCAAACATATTTTGGGTGTGTTCCTAAACGAGATTTAGGGACTCCTAAATCTCGTTTAGGCAATCAATGTTATATGCGCAAATTTCTTACTCATCTTCGTAGTATTGACTGGAGTATTGCCGGAATCGCAATACTTTTATCCATTTTTGGACTCGTTTCTCTATATAGTTCCTCAATTGGGCTTGAAGATTTTGGCAACTTTCAAAAGCAGTTAATCTTTCTGTTCATGGGAATATTGCTTATGCTGGGCATCTCTTATTTTGATTGGCGGCTCTTGCGAAATGACCCCTATTTCCTCTTTATTTTATGGATTATAGGGGTTTTTGCCTTGATTGGACTCTTTGTTTTAGCCCCAGAAATACGCGGCGTGAAAAGCTGGTATAGGATTGGAAATATTTCAATTGATCCCATTGAATACGTGAAGATTGTACTCCTTGTGCTTATGGCAAAATACTTCTCATTAAGGCATATTGAAATGTACCGAATACGACATATATTGCTATCTGGAATCTATTTTGGCATACCCATACTTCTAATATTTCTTCAGCCAGACCTTGGCTCAGCTGTCTTGTTGGCCGTATTGTGGGTAGTTTTACTCCTAATTTCCGGTATTAAACTTCGTCACTTTGTTACTTTACTTATTATTGGTACTGTTTTGTTCTCATTTGGTTGGGGTGTTGTGCTTCATGATTACCAAAAAAGTAGGATAATCAGCTTTCTGGAGCCAGAACTGGATCCATTGGGTATTGGATGGAGCCAGGCTCAATCTAAGATTGCCATTGGCAGTGGGGGGATTTTGGGGCAGGGCATAGGCCAGGGAACCCAAACTCAGTATGGGTTTCTTTCAGAACCCCAAACTGACTTCATTTTTGCTGCCATCGCAGAAGAATTTGGGTTTTTAGGAGTGTTTTTGCTTGTAGTTTTGTTCTTACTCTTACTTTACAAGATGTTTAAAATTGGGTTAAGCGCTAAAAGCAACTTTCCACGCCTATTTGTGGCTGGATTTGCTACTCTTTTCATCCTTCAGTTCTTTGTGAATATAGGCATGAACCTGGGTCTACTGCCAATTATTGGTCTTCCCTTGCCTTTGGTGAGCTATGGAGGGTCTTCTCTGCTGGCTCTGTATGTGGGGTTGGGGATCCTTTTGAGCATCAAACGCCACTAGTCTGAATGTCTAGCTAAATCCCAATACCCAATGACCAAGTTTAGAAATTATCGTTTACCCGATAGGGTGAGTGGGGCTATATCGGTTATCCACATATCTTCTCTTGACGGAAGTTTTTGTTTCGCGGATAATGTAATAACATATTCAAGATGTTCTTTGTCACTGGCTTTAAACAGGCAGGAAAATAGAAAAGCCCCCGATAGTTTCTCCATGTTTGTCAAGACAACATTTTGTACACCTTTTTCCCCCAAGCTAGCCCACAGGTTATGCACAGAAAAGACACACAAATTGAATACCTTTCTTTGCAAAAGGCATCAGAACTCTGCAGCTATTCGCAAGAGTATTTAAGCTTGCGTGCTCGGCAGGGAAAACTGAAAGCGATAAAGCTGGGAAGAAACTGGGTTACTACCAAACACTGGCTTGATGAATATGTGGATAATGCTGACCTGTATCAAAATGGCAGGGATAAAAGCCCTAGGCAAAGCAGTTTGCCTGAACCCCCAGAAAATCTTCCAGCAGAACTATTTTCCGGAGAAGAGTTGACGGGCTCACCCCGTGATGAACACGGGGCGGGGGATGTTTATCACCCCCCGAGTCCGTTTGCTGCTTTTCGATTTGGTATTGCAGTAATAGCAATTGTGCTTCTCTTGTCTTTTGGAATGGCTTTTGGCAAGGACACCTGGTATGAGTTGGGCCGTGAACTTGCAGACAGTTTCCAGGACTTGGGCGATTGGCGTTGACCAGAGTGATGCCGGTAAGTTTAAGGTTTCTCTTTCCTCCACTCTTGGATATGTCGACCGTCTTACTGGTGATAACACCGGCGTGAAAGTAACGAGCGGGTATAGTGGGGGCGTTAGTCGGACTAAGTTTGGTGGAGATTGAGCAGGGAACTTTCTACTATAGATGCAGGAGCTACAGCAATAGATGATGTAGATCCCTCCTTCAGATAAATACTTCAGATAAACCAAGGTTGCTTAAACGAGATTTAAGCACACCGAGTATCCCCCAGATGGAATTTAGTTATCCACACCTAAACGAGATTTAAGCAATAGTAAAATTTTTGCGTGTGGGGTTATAATTAGAGATACTTCCTAAATCTCGTTTAAGCATAAGAAACGTTTAAGCATAAGAAAATGGCAAGAGTAAAATTTGAAAAAGGGAAAATTTATCATGTATACAATAGAGGCGTTGAAAAGCGTGAAATCTTTCTGAGCGATGGAGATCGCTAGAGATTTCTTCAGGGACTCTATCTTTTTAACGATGAGGGCGGTTCGCTCAATTTGCTGTATCGACTCGAGCAAGAAAAAGGCAAAATGCACTTTGGTATTTTACGCGACTACATGAAACAAGAGGGGGTAGAACGAAGACCCCTAGTGCGTATTATGGCCGATTGCTTAAAGCCAAACCATTTCCACCTTCTTTTAGAGGAGATACAAGAAGACGGCATTTCAAAATTTATGCAGAAACTTGGAGTGGGATATACAAAATATTTCAATACAAAATACGAACGAGTAGGTTCATTGTTCCAAGGTGTGTTTAAGGCAGTGATGGTAGACAGAGACACGCAGCTTCAGTATTTGCTTGTATATATAAATGTAATTAATCCCGGGCAGGAGATTGAGCCGATGTTGAAAGAACAGGGTACCCAGGATGTAGAGGGGATATTGAAATTTGCGAAAGAATATCCCTGGAGTACTCACCAAGAATACTTGGGGAAGCGGGATTCTATTATTGTGGAGAAAGGAATTGCAGAAGATTTGTTTTCCAGCCCAAAGCAATATCGTGACTTTGCGCGCGATATTCTTCTTGGAAAGAAGGGGCTGGGAGCGATGAATGAGCTGTTTTTAGAGTAATTTCATTAAGGAGATATACGAAGGAAGGAATATGATGACAATTCTAGAAAAAGTGAAGAGTGGTATGCTGGATGCATTATTTCCCGCAACCTGCATGGGTTGCGGGAAGGAAGGGAAATATATGTGTGCCAGGTGCGAGGGTTTTGTGGGTGAGGTTGCGTTGATTTGCCCGGCGTGCCAGCAGTCAAGCTTTGGAGGAGAGCGGCATCATGCCTGCAGAGCCATGTATGGGTTGGAGGGATTGGCAAGTGTGTGGGAATACGAAGGGCTCATGAAAAGTTTGCTGCATTATGTGAAGTATGCTGGCGTTACCCATGCTGTGGAGGAGACTACAAGGCACGCCTTTGAAACAATGATAAAAGACGAGAAGCGATTTGGGGCATTTCTCTCATTTTTGTTCTCAGAAAACGTTTTTGTAACATACGTGCCCATGTACAGAAAAAAGGAGAGGAAGCGCGGATTTAATCAAGCAGCAGTATTCGCAAGAGAGGTTGCAAAGTTGGCACAAAAAGAGGTGCGCGGGACGTTAGAAAAAATACAAGACACAAAGCCCCAGGTAGATCTTACCAAAGAAGAGCGGCTCCATAGCGTAAAGGGTACGTTTGAATTAATAGCCAGTCCTAGTGGAACTGGGATTGAGAGGGTGGTTTTGATAGATGACGTGTGGACCACGGGAGCCACAATGAAAGAGTGCTGCAGGGCTTTGAAAAAAGCAGGCGTAAAAGAAGTGTGGGGCTTTACTATAGCCCGCACCCCATAAAACTTAATGAAATTAAGGAATCCTTAATTTCATTAAGGAGGTATGCGAGTTTTAAAAACATGGGAGGTGTAATTGAAAAGGGAAATTCCAAGTATCCAAAGGTACTCAAAAGTATTGGGGATGCGCCAAAGCAGCTGTATTACAAGGGAAACTGGGACCCCGAGATTTTTGACAGGTGCTTAGCGGTGGTTGGGACGCGCAGAATGACAGGCTACGGAAGGCACATGACAGAACAGATTGTGGGAGAAGTGGCGGCGGCAGGAGTAACCATTGTTTCTGGGTTTATGTATGGCATTGATGCTGAGGCTCACAAGGCAGCGGTGAAGGCCGAAGGCAAAACCATTGCCGTGATGCCTTGCGGTATTGATGTGGTATATCCGGAGTACCAGGCAGATTTATATCAAGAAATTCTAGATACAGGAGGTTTGATAATCTCAGAGTACGAAGACACTCACCCTGCAATTTCTTGGACGTTTCCTAGACGGAACCGCATTGTTGCCGGGTTATCAAAAGCAACGCTTGTGGTGGAGGCAGGTGAGGACAGCGGTGCCTTAATTACCGCAAACCTTGCAAAAAAGTATGGAAGAAAGGTATTTGCCGTGCCAAATCCACTTACGAGTGCTGTTTCTCAAGGAGTGACGCAGCTTCTCAAAGAAGGTGCAACTTTGGTGAGTAGTGCACAAGATATTCTGCAGTATTATGGTTTGCCTAAACGAGATTTAGGAGCTCCTAAATCTCGTTTGGGCAAACCTCGCTTAGAAGAAGTAGAAGGAGAATTGGAACAAAAGATTGTTGAACAACTTAAAAAGGAGGCGATGGAGATTGACACACTTACCAGAAAGCTTGAGATACCGGCTGCACAGCTGGGGGCTGCAATTTCGATGCTGCAACTAAAAGGACATATTACAAAAGAGCAGGGCAAGTTTCATGTTATTTAAAGTACAATCTGCGGCAAATTCTGGTCTGGAGGCTCTCGGGGTTGATATTGAGGTGAGTGTTTCTAACAGAGGATTGCCGGGTTTTGACATTGTGGGGCTGCCAGACAAGGCGGTTCAAGAGAGCAAGGAAAGGGTGAGGGCTGCCATTGGCAATTCAAGAATTGAGTTTCCTCAAAGAAAGATTACGGTGAATTTGGCGCCAGCCGACATTCCCAAAGAAGGTTCTTTGTATGACCTGCCAATAGCTGTGGGTATTATGGCCTCAGTTCTGCAGTATGAGGTTCCCAAGGATAGTCTATTTTTAGGAGAACTTTCTTTAGATGGAAAACTGCGCCATACAAAAGGGGCTGTACTTATGGCACTTTTTGCAAAAGAGCACGGGCTCCAAAATGTTTTTGTGCCAGCAGAATCTGCAAACGAGGCCGCCATTATTCGAGGCGTAAACGTATACGGGATAGAAAGTCTTACCGAGATAGCTGCACTTCTTTTAGGGAAATCTTTTTTAAAGCCGGTTTCGTATGAAGAGAAAGAAGAGAATTTTAAGGAAGATATTGAGTTTGACATGGCAGAAATTCTTGGGCAGGAAACCGCAAAACGCGCCATTGAGATAGCTGCAGCGGGTGGCCACAATATATTAATGATAGGAAGCCCTGGTTCGGGGAAAACCATGCTGGCACGGGCCCTGCCAGGGATTCTGCCAAAATTGAACGAAGAAGAGTCTCTTGAGGTCACAAAAATCTATTCTATTGCGGGGTCTATTCCTCCCCGAGGATCGCTTATTACCACACGACCTTTTCGTTCTCCTCATCACAGCGTTTCTCAAGTTGGCTTAATTGGAGGTGGTCAAAAACCCCAGCCAGGCGAGGTAAGCTTGGCACATCGAGGAGTTTTATTCTTAGACGAGTTTAACGAGTTTCCCCGATCTGTATTGGAAGGACTTCGCCAGCCCGTGGAAGACGGCATGCTTACGATTTCACGATCTCGTGAGCGGGTAACCTACCCTTGCCGCTTTATGTTGGTGGCATCTTGCAATCCTTGCCCGTGCGGATACCTCAACCATCCCCAAAAGCCCTGTGTGTGTACTCCAAGAGAGGTAAAGAAATATAGAAAACGAGTTTCCGGGCCTCTTTTGGACCGCATTGATTTGCATGTTGAGGTGCCAGAGGTTGATGTGAAAGAGTTTGGTGATAATCAACGAGCTTTAAGCACTACAGAGGATTCAGGGAGTGTTCGTGAGCGCATCACAAAGGTAAGAAGACTGCAAGAAAGGAGATTCTTTAAAGAACCTATCTATGCCAACGCCGAGATGAAAAATACACATATTAAAAAATATGCCAACTTTACAAAAGAAGCAGAACAAGTGTTAGCAAGAGCAGCGCTTCAGTATCAGCTTTCGGCCAGATCATACATGAAAATGATAAAAATTGCTCGCAGTATAGCAGACCTGGCGGGAACAGAACAGATTGAGAAAGGTCATATGGCAGAAGCTTTGCAGTACCGTCCCAAGTCCTACGAAATCTATTAAGTTGAGTTTGCTTAAATCTCGTTTAGGTGTGGATAACTAAACGAGATTAAGACAAAGACTCATGGCAAAACACAATACTATAGGAAAGGAAGGGGAGGAGATTGCAAGAAAGTATTTAGAGAACAAGGGATATAAGATTATTGAACAAAATTACAGGACAAAGAGGGCAGAAATTGATATCATTGCCCACCTTCGCCGGGGCCTTTGCGGACGCAGCAAAAGTACCCTCGTATTCGTGGAAGTACGCACCAAACGCCGCGAGCATTATGGAACCCCAGAAGAAACTATTGATTATAAAAAACGCATGAGATTAAAGCGAAACGCGGCAGCATACATTCATCGAAAAAAACATAACGGCCCTTATCGTATAGATGCTATGTGCTTAGTGATAGATGAAAATGAAGGATTGCGGCGCATAGACCACTATGAGAATATTGTTGAAGACTAGGAAATTATGGGAGAGTTACTAGACTTCATTATCCCGTACATGTGGGGAGCTCTTTTCAACTAGGACGGCTGTTGTTATAATGTAGTTGAAGCGCAAGAGGCAATTTTGCAGTTTGAAAGGGTCTTTGAGTTAAACCCCGACAGCCAGGCAAGTTTTACAAAAGTTGCAAGGGTTGGGAAAGCAAGGTATAAATAACAATTAACTAGTTTCTTTATTTCATATCTATGATGCAGTCCATTTCAATATTAGATAAGGTCGCAAAAGGAAGTTTGTATGCAACGGTGTTCTTGCTGCCTTTGTGGTTTTTGCCCCTGACTCAAAATGTTCTTGTGTATCAAAAGCAGGCTTTGCTGGTGATGCTGGTATTTGTTGGTTTGGTTGCCTGGTTAGCTAAGGTAGTGAGCCAAGGAGAGATTCGTCTGAGGGTATCCTTTCTGTATATCCCCGTTGCCCTGTTGCTTCTCGGCATTGGCATTTCCACTTTGCTGTCCCGATGGGTCGCAGCTTCTTTCTGGGGCTGGCCTTTGAACTTAAGCGATAACTTCTTGACCTTTGCGGTCTTTGCTTTGTTCTCTTTTCTGGTTTTTCAGGTAGTTGAAGATCCAAAGCATCTCTTTCGTTTGCTGTTGACTCTACTGGTTTCTTCTGGCATTGCAGTCTTATATACCTTGCTGCAGGCCTACCAGCTGTATCTTCTTCCCTTTGACTTTGCAAAGATTGCAACCTTTAACACCTTGGGGAGTATGAATGGGGTTGCGATTTTTTCAGCAGTACTCTTGCCTTTGGCCCTGGTCCTGGCCTTTGCTTCAAACATGCTCTTGCGCTGGATTCTTTGGGCAGTGGCAGTCGTACTGTTTGTCTCGCTTGTGTTGCTAAACTTTCAGACAGCCTGGGTAGTCCTGACAGCCGGCCTCTTGGTGCTTTTAGCCTTTGGCATGTGGAACATGCGAAAGAAAGCTGAGTTTGGGTGGGTTTCCTTGCCCATGGCCTTAATTATTGTGGCCGTGTTCTTTATGGTATTTCAGGTGGCGCTTCCTCTAGCCCCAAGAACCTTGCCGCTTGAGGTTTCGCTAAACCAGGGGGCAACCTGGAACGTTGCAAAAAGCACGCTGCAGCAGCGAGCGCTCTTTGGTGGGGGACCCGGAACCTTTGTCTTGCAGTATACTCAGTACCGGCCAGCAGAATTGAACCAAACCGTGTTCTTTGGAACGCGATTTGCTTCGGGTGCCTCTGAGGTTCAAAACTGGCTGGTAACCAAGGGAGCCGTTGGCTTACTTTTACTATTGGCGCTGTTTGGAACGATAAAAGTTATGGGAGCAAAAGCATTAGTGCGTTTTGAAAAAGAAAACTTTGTGTGGATGCTGGGTCTGGGAACCTTTGCTTCTTTGGTTGCCCTTATTGTTTCTACATTCTTCTATCCTTCTTCTTTTATGCTGTGGTTTCTATTCTGGACCTTGCTTGGCGCCCTCGCCTTTACGGGAGCGGGAAAAGTTTTGCATTTTAGCGTTACCACCTATCCATTCCTTGCCCTGGGCTCCTCTTTTGTATTCTTGATTATTCTAATCTTTGGTCTCGGGCTTTTGTTTATCGGAGGACAAAAGTATGCGGCAGAAGCTCAGTACCTCAAGGGTGCAAGAGCATCTGTAACAGGAGACCTGGACGGCGCCATTAGCAAGATTCTGTCGGCAGCAAACCTTAATCCTGCGGTGGATTTGTACTGGCGAGATCTTTCCCAGCTCTACCTTACACGGGTGAACCAGATTGCAGTCAATCAGGAGCTTACGCAAGAAGAACGCCAGCAACAAACGCAGGTTGCAGTATCCAATGCGGTAGCAGCTGCGCGGGCTGCGACTAAGGTAGCTCCAGCAAACGTTGCAAACTGGAACGTACAGGGATTTGTGTACCGGAACCTTATTGGTATTCAGGGAGCAGAAGCCTTGGCACAGGAATCCTATCTTAAAGCAGCAGAACTGGAACCAACCTCTCCTTTCCCATGGACTGAGTTGGCGCGTTCTAAGGTTGTACAGGCCCAAACCCTTGCTCTTGGAGAAGCTGAGGCGACAAGAGCAAAAGTACTAGAGGAAGCCTTGGAGAATCTTACAAAGGCCTTGGAGTTAAAGAATGACTATGCCCCTGCCCACTTTTTGACTGCCGTAGTGTATGACCAGCAGGGAAAGTCGGACGAAGCCGTGGCAAAGCTGGAGGAAACAAAACTCATTGCCTCGCCCAACGACATTGGTTTGGCCTTTCAGCTGGGAGTCTTATACTGGCAGCGCAAAGAATTGGACAAAGCCCAATCTGAACTGGAGCGAGCAATTGTGATTAATCCTGATTACTCCAACGCACGATACATTTTGGGACTGGTGCATGATGCAAAAGGGGATAAAGGTGCAGCAAAGCTGGAGTTTTCTGAGGTGGAAAGATTGAACCCGAGCAATGAGGAGATAAAGAAGATTTTGGCAAACCTGGAGCAGGGGCTTCCGGCTCTTGAAGGCATTCAGGTTTCAGAGCCCCCCATCCAAGAAACCCCGCCTGAAATCCAAGAATAAACAATCCCTGAAGGGGAGCAATAGTCCCTGTTGAAAACCTGGGGAAAAGACCCCCTTGACAGGAAGGGTTGACATTTTTGGCAATACCTTGTAGTATATTTTCTAGTTAAATATTTTCAAAAATATCTCAACCTTGAATCCTTTCTTTATATAAGCAGTAAGCTATAGCAAGGCCCTTTTTTGCATGGGAAAAGGGACCTTTGTTTTTCATGCCCGCTCTGCAATCTTCTTTCAAAAACTTCTCAAAGACCGGCGTTCACCTCCCACTGCCCTATCTTTTGCAGGTACAGCACGACAGCTGGAACCAGTTTTGGGCTGCAGATTTTAAAGCACTGCTCCAAGAAATCTCTCCCATTCGTGACCACACGAAAAAAGAGTTTGAGCTATGGTTTTTAGATTTCAAGATAGGAGAGCCAAACTACGCCTCAGACCTAGATGCAAAAGAAAATGATGATTCCTTTGAGGCTTCCTTGCGAGTAAAGGTTCGCCTGGTGAATCTGAAAACCAAAGAACAAAAAGAGCAGGAGGTTTTTTTAGCTGACTTTCCTTTAATGACAGAACGCGGCACGTTCATTATCAATGGCGTGGAGCGGGTTGCCATTTCGCAACTCATCCGCTCCCCTGGAGCTTTCTTTACCGGGCAGAACGTTACTGCAACAAGAAAAATCTTTGGTGCAAAAATTATCCCCAATCGTGGTGCTTGGTTGGAGTTTGAGACCGAAAAATCAGGCTTTATTGGTGTTCGCATTGATAGAAAGAGAAAGGCGCCTGTTACCACGCTTTTGAAGGCATTTGGCTTGGAGACCGAAGAGGCCATACGGAGTGCATTTCAAGACGTGGACACGGGAGAGGTGAGTTTCATTACGGAAACTCTGAAAAAAGATACCAGCAAAGGACAGGGCGAGGCCTTAGTGGAAATCTACCGAAGGTTGCGCCCCGGTGACTACGTGACTCCAGACACGGCAAAAGAGCTCATCTGGAATATGTTCTTTAATTTTGAGAGATATGATCTTTCCCGGGTTGGAAGATGGAAAACTTTGCAGCGTCTGCCAGCGTTGAAGCATAAAACACAAAGCGTGAGACATGAAACCCAAAACACAAAAAGTGTTTCACGTTCCAAGCTCCAGGTTTCAGGAGAGGAGATTACCATTGAAGATCGCGTTTTGAAGTTAGAAGATGTGATAGAAGTGCTCCGCGAAATCATCCGGCTCAATAATACACCAGGGGTACAGCCAGATCAGATTGACCACCTGGGGAACAGAAGGGTGAGGACCTTTGCTGAGTTTTTGCAGAATAGGTTGCGGGTTGGATTTATGAGAATGGAACGAATTATAAAAGACCGGATGTCTACCTTGGATTCTGCCACGCTGACCCCTGTCCAGTTGGTGAACCCCAGGCCGGTCATGGCTATAATCAAGGAGTTTTTCACTTCTTCTCAGATTACCCAGTTCATGGACAACGAAAATCCCTTGGCGGAGCTGGAACACAAGAGAAGGGTGTCAGCAACCGGGCCTGGCGGATTAACAAGAGAGAGGGCTGGATTTGAGGTCAGAGATGTACAGCCCTCCCACTATGGAAGAATTTGCCCCATTCAAACTCCAGAAGGTCCCAACATTGGTTTGGTGGGGCATCTGGCAAGCTATGCTCGCCTCAACTCCTATGGGTTCTTGGAAACCCCGTACTTTTTAGTAGAGAAAGGAAGGGTAACAAAAGATGTAAGATACCTCAATGCTTTTGAAGAAGAGCAGGAGATTATAGCGCATGCGGGAACTCCTTTGGACAAAAATGGTAAGATTATCCCAAGTAAGGTGGAGGCCAGGGTAAAGGGGGAGCCCAGCATTGCCGCAAGAGATACCGTCACCCTTTTTGATGTTGCTGCAGAGCAGTCCATTTCTATCGCAACTGGCTTAATTCCTTTTTTGAGAAATGATGATGCAAACCGTGCCCTCATGGGTTCCAACATGCAACGCCAGGCAGTTCCTCTGCTTCGTCCTCAAAGCCCTTTGGTGGGAACCGGCCTTGAAGAAAAGGTGGCAGAGGATTCAGGGCTTGCCATAATGGCAAAAGAGGATGGCACGGTCGTTGAAGTTGATGCAAAACACATAGCTTTAAAACCAAAAAATGGTCGTGTTACAACTCATAACTTAAAGAATTTTGTCAGGACTAACCAGTACACCTCTTTTCATCAGCGTCCTATTGTAAACATTGGAGACAAAGTAAAGAAGGGACAGGTTATTGCAGACGGAGGCGCCATTGACCAAGGGCGTCTGGCCTTGGGAACCAACCTGTTGGTTGCCTTTATTTCTTGGCATGGAGGGAACTACGAGGATGCCATTATCATCTCAGAGCGGCTCGCACGAGACGACCGGTTCACCTCAATTCACATTGAGGATTTTGTAGCTGACATCAGGGAAACCAAGCTGGGGCCCGAAGTCATCACTTCAGACATTCCCAATGTTGGAGAGGAGAAACTCAAAGATTTGGACGAGGAAGGAGTGATTCGCATTGGAGCCGAAGTAGGCCCCAACGACATTTTGGTAGGGAAAATCTCTCCGAAGGGAGAAGCTGACCTTACCGCAGAAGAGCGATTGTTGCGCGCCATCTTTGGGGAAAAGGCCCGTGACGTGAAAGATAGTTCTTTGTTAATGCCGCATGGAAAACGAGGAAAAGTGGTTAATGTAAAGATATTTGAAAGGGCCCAGGGTCACAAACTGGAACCCGGCATTATAAAGCGTATCCATGTTGAGGTAGCGGAGTTAAGAAAGGTGCAGCCAGGAGACAAACTGGCAGGACGTCACGGAAACAAAGGAGTTATTTCCTTTGTGTTGCCAGAAGAGGATATGCCATTCATGGAAGATGGAACCCCCGTGGATATTGTTTTAAACCCTCTTGGCGTGGCATCTCGAATGAACATTGGCCAGATTCTGGAAACCCACCTTGGCTGGGCAGCAAAAGAAGGCGGATACTATGCTATAACTCCTGGGCTGGCAGGGGCCACCGAAGAGGACATTAAAAGTGAGCTTAAGACGCAAGGACTCCCGGAAGATGGAAAGGTGACCTTGTTTGACGGGCGAGACGGGGAGTCCTTCCCCCAAAAGATTACGGTTGGGTACATTTACATGATGAAGTTAATTCACATGGTGGAAGACAAGATTCACATGCGTTCCATTGGTCCCTATTCTTTGATTACTCAGCAGCCCCTGGGAGGAAAGGCACAATTTGGAGGGCAGCGGTTCGGGGAAATGGAGGTATGGGCCTTGGAAGGATATGGAGCCTCACACACCTTGCAAGAAATGCTTACCATCAAGTCAGACGATGTGCCGGGAAGAGCTTCAACCTATGAGAGTATCTTGCGGGGAAGTCCCATTCAGACCCCAAACCTCCCTGCTTCCTTTAGCTTGTTGGTCGCTGAGCTGAGATCTTTAGGTCTAAACATTGAGCTAAAGGAAACCCAGCAAAAAAGAGAAGCAAGAAATAACCAAGAGAACCATGAGGGTAACTGATTTAGAATCGATTCGGATTAAGCTGGCCTCTCCCGATAATATTCTTTCCTGGTCTTTTGGGGAGGTTACGAAGCCCGAAACCATCAATTACCGAACCCAGAAGGCGGAAAAGGATGGGTTGTTTGACGAGCGCATCTTTGGCCCGGAAAAGGACTATGAATGTTACTGTGGGAAATATCGAAAGATCCGATACAAAGGCGTGGTGTGCGACCGGTGTGGGGTTGAGGTAACCAAATCCTCGGTTCGGCGAGAGCGTATGGGGCACATCAAGCTTGCCGTACCCTGTTCTCATATTTGGTTCTTGCGGGGACTGCCGTCCCGCATGGGCTTGGTTTTGGACATTCCGGCCTCGTCTTTAGAGCGAGTCATCTATTTTGCCTCCTACATTGTTACCAATGTTCATGAAGAAACGAAACAAAAAGCTGCTGATGAGATTGACGCGGAATTCAAACAAAAGGTAAAAGGACAGACAGAAAAAGAAAAGCAGGACCTAAAGGGAGCGCGGGATAGGGCAAAAGAGGAGCTTCGAGGACTTCAGCCAATGAAAATTCTTTCTGAATTAGAATACCAGAACCTTTCTTTAAAATATGGGCAGGTCTTTGAGGCGGGAACTGGAGGGGAAGCTTTGCGTAAGATCTTTGAGGAGGTGGATTTGAAAAAGTTGCTCAGCCAGGTAAAAAAGAACCTAGAAAAGGCAAGTATACAAGCTAAGCGAAAGCTTTTGCTTCGCCTTCGATTCATCCAAGGCATGATTGAGTCATCTATTCGACCCGAGTGGATGTTTTTAACGCACCTGCCTATTCTGCCCCCTGATCTTCGTCCCATGGTGCAGTTGGATGGTGGAAGGTATGCTTCCTCTGACTTAAATGACCTGTACCGCAGGGTTATTAACCGAAACAACCGGTTAAAGTATCTTTTGGATATTGGAGCCCCAGACGTTATTGTGCGCAACGAAAAGCGAATGCTGCAAGAAGCAGTGGACGCCTTAATTGACAACTCCATGAGAAAGGGGCAAATGACCCAGGCTACCACCGGGGGAAAACGCCTGTTGAAATCCTTAGCTGATATGCTCAAGGGAAAGCAGGGAAGGTTTCGTCAGAACCTTTTGGGAAAGCGCGTGGATTACTCTGGGAGATCGGTAATTGTAGTTGGCCCCACCATGAATCTTGATAACGTAGGGTTGCCAAAGCGTATGGCCTTGGAACTTTTTAAACCCTTTGTCATTCACAAGATCTTGGAACGGGAGTTTGCTTTTAATGTCCGAGGGGCAAACCGTTTGATTGAGCAAGAAACCGATGACATATGGGCGATCTTGGAAGAGGTTGTTTCAGAAAAACTTGTGCTTTTAAACCGCGCGCCCACGCTTCACCGTTTGGGAATTCAGGCTTTTTACCCCCTGCTTGTGGAGGGGGCGGCAATCCGCCTACATCCCTTAGTGTGTTCTGCCTACAATGCTGACTTTGATGGAGACCAGATGGCAGTTCACGTCCCGCTTTCCAAGGAAGCGCAAGAAGAGGCACGAGACCTTATGCTGTCTCACAGGAATCTGCTCAAGCCCGCCACAGGCATTCCGGTGACAAGCCCAAGGCAGGACATGGTGCTTGGGTGTTATTATCTTACAGGCGTGGATCCTCCAACAAGCTCAGGACAAGTAAGGCAGCAAAAGAATTTTGCGTTTCCCGAAGAAGCAATGCTTGCCATGGAAGCCGGGGTTGTTAAATTGCGAGAGATGATAAAGGTCCGGCTCTCAGAAAACTGGGGAGGCGATGCAATTTCTCTTGTTGAAACCACAGCGGGACGGATTATTTTCAATGAGTCCCTGCCTTTGGGGTTCCCCTTTATGAACGAGCAGATTACGGCAAAGAAAATGGAACGCCTGGTAGCAGACATCATCAAGCACTATCCTGCCAAAGAAGCTCCCGGGATGTTGGACAAGATAAAGGAGCTGGGATTTAAATATGCAACCAAGTCCGGCGTTACCTGGGGTATGGATGACCTTTTGGTGCCGCCAGAGAAAAAACAACTGCTTAGCGTCGCAAGAAAAGAGGTTGAGGTCATTGACTCCCACTTTGCAAAAGGATTCCTTTCTAAAGAGGAGAGATCTGCCAAGGTTATTGAAATCTGGCAGCGGGTAAAGTCCAGCATAGAGAAACTCGTGCCAAAAGCGTTGCCAGAAGGCGGCTCGGTGTTCTCCATTATTGACTCTGGGGCAAGGGGGTCTTGGTCACAACCAGTTCAGATGGCAGGAATGAAAGGGTTGGTGATTAACCCGGCCGGGCGTATCATTGAGTTGCCCGTGATCAGTTCCTTTAAGGAAGGGTTTAACGTTTTGGAATACTTTATTTCTACGCATGGTGCAAGAAAGGGAACCGCAGACACCGCCTTGAGAACATCTACTGCAGGATATTTGACTCGGCGCTTGATTGATGTTGCTCATGATGTGTTGGTGACCTTAAGCGACTGTAAGGATACCGAGGGCATTACCATTACAAAAGCTGCAGCAGAAGAACTTGGGCAGAATATTGCTTTAAAACTTGCTGGCAGGATGTTTTTGACAGACCTGAAGGGGATTGTTAAAAAGGGGCAATACATTGATTGGGATATGGCGCAACAAATAGGGGAAGATGAGAAGGTATCTGAAGTTCAGGTTCGCTCCCCCCTGTCTTGCAGGGCAGTGCGTGGAGTATGTCAAAAGTGCTATGGGTGGGACCTGGGAAGAAACCAGGAGGTTGAACTTGGAGCTGCAGTCGGCATTGTGGCCGCGCAATCCATTGGAGAACCCGGAACACAGCTTACCATGAGAACCTTTCACACAGGAGGAGTTGCTGGAGGAGGTGACATTACCCAGGGTCTTCCCCGTGTGGAGGAAATCTTTGAAGGAAGGACTCCTTCGGGGAAGGCAGTAGTCTCTGAAGTGGACGGGCAGGTACAAGAAGTGACTCCAGAAGGAATAGTAAGGATTAAAGTGATTAACGACAAGCAACATAAAACGCGTAACCTGAAACATGAAACCAAAAAATCTGGCATGCAGGTTTCAGGTTCCAAATCTCAGGATTCGGGAGTTATGGAATACCAGATTCCAGCAAAGAGAGCTTTGTGGGTGAAAGTTGGAGACCTGATCACACAAGGCCAGCAGCTCTGCGAAGGACACCTAGACTTACAAGAGGTATTCTCCTTAACCGGGAAAGAAAATACTGCAAATTATATCGTAAGAGAGGTGCAGGGCATTTATACCTCCCAGGGTGCTTCTATTCATGACAAACACATTGAGATCATTGCACGTCAGATGTTTTCTCGGGTTCGCATCAAAAATGTAGGAGACACCAAATTCACGGAGGGGGAGGTAATAGAACGGACCGTGTTCTTAGAAGAGAATGCCAGGGTGAAGAAACTCACAAAGAAAAGAGCGAGCGCCGCGCAGCTTCTCCTGGGCATTTCCAAAGTTGCCCTAACCACAGACAGTTTTCTGTCTTCGGCTTCCTTTCAGGAGACCTCCCGCGTTTTAATTAAGGCAGCTTTAGAAGGGAAGGAGGACCGGCTGCGAGGCTTAAAGGAAAATGTAATTATTGGAAAACTCATTCCAGCCGGCACCGGATTTAAGAAAAAATAGCATTATTCAATAGAATCAATCATGCTTAAACGAGATTTAGGAGATATGCGTTTATCTCAAAACAAAAAATCGCCAAGGAGGCGATTTTTTATGAAGACGGATTTCCACAATGTTAGTTTGGATAGATAAGGGATTCTTGGTATAATACAGAAACAATCACACAGTAAATTTTACGTGGCAAGAAAGAAACAGAATAAGAATAAGGGAAACAAAAGAGGGCTGAGTATTCAGGTGCCAGACGACGCCAAGCGAAAGATAGCTGGCGTTTTGATGTTTGTTCTGGCGCTCATCTTTGCCTTTGCTTTCTTTCAAAAGGCAGGATTTGCCGGAACCCTTCTCTTTTCTGGTGCAGTTCTTGTGCTCGGGAAAGCGGTATTTCTCATTCCCTTGTTCTTGGTGATTGCAGGGTTGGTGTTTTTTGGTATGCGCTACTGGGGTTTATGGCAGGTACTGCTCGCTTTAGCGTTGCTCTTTTTAGGAACAGGGGGGATTGTGGGAACTGTGGCTCGCTTTCAAGAGTTAAACATTCAAGAAGTTTCAGGTTGGCTTGGACTCTTGGTTTCCTGGCCCGCGTTTTCTGCTTTTGGATTCTGGGTTTCAGAGATTATCTTTGGCGGCGTGGTTTTAGTTTCGGGTATTATCTTTTGGCAGCTTTTGGACCACGAAAGGATCAAGGAGTCTTCCTTTGCGCAAGGAGCAAAGGAAAAGGTAAAGAAAATCTTTGAACCCAAATTTGAAGTAGAGGCAGTAGAGCCAGGGCCCAAAGATGAGGACTTAAAACCAGAAGAGCAAGAAGTCGCCTCAGCGGTACCTCGCCACGGAGGCGGGAAAGAAGAAAAGGATAGAGGTTTTCAAACCTTGCCTTTGGCCGGAAACTACCAGTTCCCGCCTTCTTCGCTTCTGGAAACAGAGAGCGGTGTTCCCAATGCGGGGGACATTAAGATATATTCTGCAATTATTAAAAAGACGATGGCAAACTTTGACATTCCAGTGGAGATCTCCGAGGTGAATATTGGGCCCGCAGTCACGCAGTATGCGTTTAAACCGGCCGAGGGCGTAAAGCTCTCAAGAATTACTGCGCTTTCCAGTGACTTGGCCTTAGCCTTGGCAGCGCATCCCATTCGTATTGAGGCCCCCATCCCAGGGAGGTCTTTGGTGGGAATTGAGATTCCCAACAAGGCACGAACCACAGTCCGCCTGCGCACCTTAGTTGAAAACTCCAGATTCAAGAACTCTACTGATCCATTGTTAATGTCTTTGGGAAGGGATGTTGCAGGAAGTCCCATCTTCACGGATTTGGCTCGAATGCCCCACCTTATGGTTGCAGGAGCTACGGGAACCGGAAAAACCATTGCCTTAAACAACATTATCTTAAGCCTGATTTACCGCAACCCACCCTCCAACCTCAGGTTTGTCTTGGTTGACCCAAAGCGAGTGGAGTTTCTGGTGTACAACGACCTTCCCCACCTCCTAACCCCTGTTATCTTGGATACCCAGCACGCCCTCAACGCCTTAAAATGGCTGATAAAAGAGATGGAACGGAGGTTTCAGGTGTTGTCTGCTGCAAGGACAAAAGACATTGCAAGCTACCATGCGCTCTGGCAGCAAGAACAACAAAAGAAGAGAAAGGAAAGGAGTGAGGAGGTAGAACAAATGCCCTACATTGTCGTCATTATTGACGAGTTAGCTGACTTAATGGCTTCTCGAGGAAAAGAGGTTGAGGCCTTGGTGGTGAGATTAGCCCAGATGGCGAGAGCCGTTGGCATTCACCTGGTCTTGGCAACCCAGCGCCCTTCTGTGGAGGTCATCACCGGGTTAATTAAGGCCAATATTACTGCCCGCATCGCATTCCAGGTTGCTTCACAAGTGGATTCACGTACCATCCTAGACGCGGCTGGCGCAGAAAAGCTCTTGGGAAGGGGAGACATGCTGTTCATTTCTTCTGAGTTTTCCCGACCAAAAAGAATTCAGGGTTCTTATGTCTCAGACAAGGATGTAAAGCACGTGGTGGAGTGGATTCAAAAGAACACCAAAGACTATGTCAGAGAAGAGATTGCAGAAGATGAGCTTGCCAAGGCAGCAGCAAGCGGCATGGAAGCCATAGAAAACAGGGGAGACGACGAGGATCCTATGTATGAGGAGGCAAAGAGGGTAGTTGTGGAATCCAAGAAGGCATCAGCTTCCTTATTGCAAAGGCGCTTGAGGGTTGGATATGCCAGGGCTGCCCGTTTGCTGGATATTTTAGAGCAGAGAGGAGTTATTGGTCCAGGAGAAGGAGCGAAACCCAGAGAGGTGTATGGTGTCCCTCAAGGAGAGGGTGCTGGCGCCTCTGACTGGTTTTCTCCGTAATTTTTACTAGAATACAAGAACATGGCAAAAAAGAAACAAGAAAAAAAAGAATTAGCAGACCTCCAGGAAGCCATAGATGAGATAAAGCAGAGGTTTGGAGAGGGAGCTATCATGCGCCTGTCTGAAGCCAAGGCCATGGATGTTGAGGTTATCTCCACCGGATCAGTTTCCATTGACCTTGCTTTGGGAGTTGGAGGAGTCCCCAAAGGAAGAGTTATTGAAATCTATGGGCCCGAAGCAACCGGGAAAACCTCTCTCTCACTGCATATTATAGCTGAAGCGCAAAAGAAGGGGGGGGTTGGAGCTTTTATTGATGCAGAACACGCTTTGGATCCTGATTATGCAAAGAAGATTGGAGTGAACGTGGATGATCTGTTGATTTCCCAACCAGATTCCGGCGAGCAGGCCCTGCAGATTTTAGAAACCCTGGCAAGGTCAGGCGAGGTAGCCGTCATTGTTATTGACTCGGTTGCAGCCCTCACTCCCAAAAGTGAGATTGCAGGGGAGATGGGGGAGTTTCCGATTGGCCTGCAAGCCCGGTTAATGTCTTCTGCCTTGCGAAAACTCTCTGGGATTGTTTCTAGAACAAAGACAACCGTTATCTTCATAAATCAGATTCGAATGAAGATTGGGGTTATGTTCGGAAACCCAGAAACCACACCGGGAGGATTGGCCCTTAAGTTCTACTCCTCGGTTCGCATTGAGCTGCGCCGCATTGCACAGTTAAAATCCGGAGACCAGATTATCGGGAACCGTCTTCGAGCAAAGATTGTGAAAAATAAGGTGGCACCTCCCTTCAAGATAGCCGAGTTTGACATCTATTACAACGAAGGCATTTCTGCTGCAGCGGACCTTTTGAACGCAGGTTTAAAAGAAGGAGTGGTCAAGAAGGCAGGTTCCTGGCTGCAGTACGAAACAACAAAACTGGGGCAGGGCATGGAGGCCTCAAAAAAGTTCTTACAAGAGAACCCCAAGCTTGCAAAGGAGATTCGAGAAAAGCTACTTAGCTGAGGCAGAGAGCAGACCCAAGTGCCGCGCTCGCTTGATTGCCTTGGCTATGCGTCTTTGATGGGTGGAACAAAGCCCTGTTTTTGTTTTGGGGCGTATCTTTCCCAATCCTGAAATGTAGTTTCGAAAGAGTTGAGTATTCTTAAAATCAATGTCTTTAATGTTCTTTTTGCACAAATAGCACTCCATAGCTAAAAGGGTATGTCTTTAACGTCAATATCTTCGTTTTCTTCAATGACTGGGATTTCTTCCTTGCCCTCCGAAGCTGCCCCCTCCGCCGAAGTGGCTACGGAGGCCGAGTCAGCGGAGGAGGGTTGGGAAGTTTGTGCTGTCCCGCCTGTTCCTCGTGGGCCTAGCTGCATTGTTTCTGCAACGATCTCGGTGCGGTACTTTTTTTGACCAGAACTGTCTTCCCAGGATCTAGTTTGCAATCTTCCTTCAATTAAGACCAAAGAGCCCTTTTGAAGGTATTGGGAGGCAATTTCTGCTAACCTACCCCACAAAACTACACTGTGAAACTCGGTTGCCTTTTGGCGTTGGCCTTGGGCATCTTTCCACATTCTATTAGTGGCAACCCTCAAGCTTGCCACCTGCTGACCAGATTGGGTGGTGCGCATTTCTGGTGCGTCCACACAATTTCCTACAATGTAAACTTTATTTAAATTCATAGATTGTCGTCTTTAAAGATTTCTTCCAGCTTTTTATCAATATCTCCAATTTCCACCTTTTCCTCTTCTGTTGGTTCGTGGGTTATGGAAGTTGCAACAGTTTTTGCAATGGTGCGCTCTTTTGCTTTTTGGGGGATATAGGAGAGCAGGGCGAATCTTAGGATGCTTTCTTTGGCCCTTAGGCTCTTTTCCACACCTTTAAGCTTTTGGGGGTCTAAGGCAAACTTCACAACCGTAAGCTCTGCCTCTGAGTGTTTTTTTACGAGAGCTGGAAGGGCGCGCCTTCCTTTACTGTCTTGGCTTATAATCAAAGCTCCCTCGTCTTGGAGCATGGATGCTATTCCACCCAAAAGTTCCTGGAGTTCAGATTCCATCAGGCCTACCTTGAGGAGTAGAGTAAGCTCATAGTTTCTCATACGCAGGTAGCATATCCTATTTGAGTTGCATGGTCAACCTCTGCTTAAATCTCGTTTAGGTGTGGATAACTAAATGAAATTTAAGCAAGAGCACAGTATGGTATACTAAGGTGGATGAACGTAAATCCCAGTATATTTCGGACATATGACATTCGGGGAAGGTATCCAGAAGAGCTTTCAGAAGAGGTGGTATCTCGCATTGCAAAGGCATATCTCAGGCTCTATCCCCATGTGAAAACCTTGGTGTTGGCTCATGATACGAGACTGAGTTCTCCTCTGCTTGCTGAGGCAGTAAGAGAGGTTTTTTTGGCCTCTGGAAAGAACGTTGTTGATTTGGGCTTGGCACCCGACCCCCTGTTCTACTTTACCCTGTTTCACCACGGATACGACGGGGGAATTGTAGTTTCCGGATCCCACAGCTTGGGCTCCTTTAACGGTTTGAGCATGAGCGTGAAGCGCGAAGGAGAGGATGTTCCCTATGACGTTGTTGGAGAGGAACTGAGCAGCATTCGTGATCTTGCAGAAGAAGAAAGGTTGATTTCAGCTGACGTTCCTGGGAAAGTAGAGACCAGAGATTCTGTTGAGGAGTACACAGAATATGTTTCTTCTCGCATTCGTTTGAAGCGTCGGCTCTCCTTGGTTGTTGATTCTGGAAACGGGGCCATGGGGTTTCTTCCAGAAAAGGTGTTCCAAAAGCTGGGGTGTACGGTGAGAACACTGTATGGAGAATATGACGGCACGTTCCCGAATCATCCGCCCGATCCTTACCAAGAGGAGAACTTAAAAGACTTAAAAGAAGCAGTGCTCAAAGATGGAGCTGACATTGGTTTAGCGTATGATGCCGACGGAGATCGGGTTGGCATTGTAGATAATAAAGGTAGGGTGGTGTCGGGAGATTTTGCAATGCTCATGTTGGCCTTGCAGGCAGTAAAAAAGCAGAAGGGACCCGTGGTGCATGACGTTCGAGTGTCCAAAGCTTTTTTAGACGAAATGAGAAAGTTGGGAGTTCCTACGCACTTTTCTGTTTCTCACCACAATGCGGTGATAAAGAAAATTGAGGAGACTGGAGCCGTATTCGGCGGAGAGATTACCCTGCATTTCATTTTTCCCCAGGAGTACTATCCTGTAGATGATGCTTTGTTCGCCTCTCTGAAGTTGGCTGAAATTGCTTCTTCACAGCAAGACTTTGCAGCATACATTGATACCCTCCCGCATTATGAAGCGAGCCCCGAGCTGTTTATCGACGTTCCAGACAAAACAAAGTTTGGACTTGTCAGCAAGTTGTTAGAGTATTTCAAGAAAGAGGGATATTCGCTTATTGATGTTGATGGAGCAAGGATTCAGCTTGAAAAGGGGTGGGCTTTAGTGAGAGCAGCCAATACAAGTCCACACGTGAAGTGTAGATTTGAAGGAGAAACGAAAGAAGATCTGGAAAGGATAGAACGGGATTTTCTTGACTTGTTTTCTAAGCTCGGCGTGCCCGTTACAAAAGAGCACTATCTGAAGCTCGGGCTTAGCTAGGCCTCTAGAAGTCCAACCTTCTCGCGAACTTCCTCCATGGTGTTTTTGGCAATGGAACGCGCCCTATTTTCCCCTTGGCGGAGGATTTCCTTTACGTAGAGTTCGCGTGAGTCCAGCTCTTTTTGCCTTTTACGCAATGGTTCCAGCTTTTTTGCGAGAAGATCTGCCAGTGATTTTTTAAAGGTGGCATATCCTTTTCCCTTGAACCTTTTTTCTATTTCTAGGATTGATTCACCAGAAAAAAGAGCGTATATGGTCAAAAGATTTGAAATCCCCGGCTTTTTTGTGGGATTATATTTGATTTCTTTGCCAGTATCGGTAATGGCCCCCCGAATCTTTTTTAAGATGCTTTCTGGTTCTTCAAAAATGCTAATAAAGGATTCTTTCGCATCAGATTTTGACATTTTTTTCTTTGGTTCTTTCAGCGACATGATTTTTGAGCCTTCTTTCACCAAAATAGTTTCTGGCTCTGGGAATGTTTTTCCATAGGTTAAGTTAAACTTCTTTGCAATGCTGCGGGCAAGTTCCAGATGTTGCGTTTGGTCTTTTCCCACAGGGACCCCTTGTGTTTTGTACAAGAGGATGTCAGCTGCCATTAAGGCAGGGTAGGTTAAAAGCCCTGCGTTGATATTTCCGTGTTGCTTTTTTACCTTGTCTTTAAACTGGGTCATGCGTTCCAACTCCCCAAGAGGGGTGAGGGTGCTGAAAATCCAAGCTAACTCGGTGTGTTCTTTGATGTGGGACTGTATAAAGATAATGCACTTTTCAGGATTGAGCCCTACAGAAAGAAGCTCTACAAACTTTGCGAGAGTGGTCTTGGAGAATTGTTTTGGGTCTTGCAAAGCAGTGAGCGCATGCAAGTCAGCTACCATAAAAAAGCAGTCGTGTTTGGCTTGGAGTTCGGCCCAGTTTTTGGTAGCTCCCAGGTAGTTTCCAATATGGAGCTGTCCTGTTGGTTGTATGCCAGAGAATATCCTCATTGCACCATCATACCTCAATGATGACGGGTAATACCATGGGGTGACGGTCCAGTTTCTTTTGGAGAAAATCAGAAACCTCTTTTTTCACCTGGTCTCTTACATGCACCCAGTTGACAGCTCCACCGGTTTGAGATGCCTTATTTACGACTCCCACCACTCTGCGCCTTACGTCCCGCAGGAGATCTTTGGATTCCCTCAGGTAAATGAAACCGCGTGAGATAATGTCGGGGGAGCCCCGCACGGTTCCTTTCTGGCGGTCCACCACAACAATAATTACGAACATACCGTCTTTGGCCAGGTTCTGGCGGTCCCG